>DATFPQ010000194.1:0-34390 GCA_035264765.1 Actinomycetales bacterium
GCAGCCACGGAGAACGCAGCCGCCGAGAACGCAGCCGCCGAAGACGCCGCGCCGGCGCCGGCACGAGCCCCGCAGCGCACCGGGAGGCAGCGCCCGGGCGGTCGCAGCCGCAACCGAAGGTCCAGCGTCCCGAGCTGGGACGACATCATGTTCGGCGCCAAGCGCGACTGAGCTCCGCCGTCGGGCAGCAACAACGCCGTCGTAGCCATTTCCGAAGGGATCGTGGCAACTACCCACGCTGTGACGTGCCTCGTTGCCACGATCACGCGGGATACGCCGCCTCGCGAGGCTGCTCGGTCCCTCAGCGCGGGTCTGACCCCACCGCGGCGCAGGTCCGGCAGGTGCCGGACAGCGCGACGTGCGCGGGGTCGAGCGCAAAACCCACCTCGGCGGCGAGCCGGACGCCGACGTCGTCCAGCAGGTCGCCGGGCAGGTCGACCACCGTGCCGCAACGCTGGCAGTGCCCGTGCAGGTGCGGACGGCCCTCGGCGAGCGCGTAGGTCGTGGTGCCGTGCCCGAGGTGTACGTGCTGCACCACGCCTAGCTGCGACAGCGCCTCCAGCGCGCGGTAGACCGAGGCCCGGTGCACGCCGGGGTCGTGCGCGGCGACCGCCGACACGACCTGGTCGGCGGACAGGTGCCTGGCGTCCGCGGCGAGCACCGAGAGCACCGCGCGTCGCGGGCCGGTCATCCGCTCGCCGCGCCCGCGCAGCAGTGCGGCCGCGGTCTCCACGGCGCTCCGTGCCGCCGCCACGGCGCCGGGCGAGGTAGCGGACGACGAGCCCGCCGCCGCCGAGCCGAGCGACGAGCCGAGCGACGAGCCCAGCGAGGAGCCGGGCGAAGCGCCAGCCGAGGAGCCGGCGTCGCTCACCGCTCCACCTGGGCGTCAAGCCAGCGGCTGTACGCCTCCCAGGCCGACTGCTTGCTGGTGCCGAGGGCGGCGCCGATCTGCGCCCAGGAGGCACCGGCGGCGCGGGCCGAGCGGACCGCCAGCTGGCGCCCGTACCCGGCCTTGCGCGCGATCACCTCACCCAGGGCGAGCAGCTCCAGGGCCTCCTGGCGGCTCAGGGCCGCCGCCGGGCCGTCGGCCGGCTCAGGTGAACTAAGCGGCCCAGCGTGCTCGAACGGTTCCGGGTCACCACCCGCCGGCGCGACGGTGTCCCGCAGCCGCAGCTCGTCGAAGCGGGCCGTGGCGGTGAGCAGGGTGTGCTGGCGCTCGACGTCCTCCGGAGTGGTCACGACCTCAGCCTGGCGTCAGGTTGTCCTGACGTCAAGGCGTCCGGGCGCTCCAGCGGCAGCAGGTCGGGCGACAACGGCGCCGCATGCGCACTGGCACGGGCCAGCCGCCGCATGTGGTGGCGCCGGCAGAGCACCTCGTAGCCGACCGCGTCGGCACTCGAGCCCGTGTCGCCCACGACGACCATGGCGCCCTCGACGACCATGGCGCCGTGCAGCGTCCGCGCGTTGTGGGTGGCACGCGCCCCGCACCAGCACAGCGCCTCCACCTGGAGCCCCTGCACACGATCGGCCAGCTCCACCAGCCGCTGCGACCCCGGGAACAGCCGGGTGCGGAAGTCCGCGGTGATTCCGAAGGCGTAGACGTCGACCGCCATCTCGTCGACAACGCAGGCCAGCTGCTGGACCTGTGCGGCCGAGTAGAACTGGGCCTCGTCGCAGATCAGGTAGTCGACCCGCTCGCCCGCCATCCGGTGCGCGACGACGACCCGCCAGAAGTCCAGGTCGTCGGTGACCTCCAGCGCCTCCCCGACCAGGCCCAGCCGGCTGGAGATGACCGCCGCACCGGCGCGGTCATTGCGGGTGAACCGCAGCCCGCCGCGGCCGGCGACCGAGTGGTTGTGGTCGACCTGGAGCGCCAGGGTCGACTTCCCGCAGTCCATCGTTCCCGAGAAGAAGACCAGCTCAGCCACGGCGGGTCCGGACCGGTGCCCCGAGGGCCGGCAGCGGGAAGGCGTCGAGCGGCGGGCGTCGGTTCACGAGACGATTGTCCCGTGCCCGGGTCCGATGCCGGGCAGGGGGTGCCGGGGCCAAGCCCGGAACTAGTGCCCCGTCGAGTAACACATCGACGGCGGCGAGGACTCGTTCGACGTACCGCTCCGGGCTGAACCGCTCGAGCACGTCCGCCCGCGCCCGTGCACCCATCTCGGCCGCCTCATTCGGATGCGCTAGCACCCAGTGCATCGCGGCGCTCAGCCCGTCCGCGTCCCCCGAGCGGACGACGATGGCGGTCCGGCGGTCCTCCACGTAGTCACGCACCCCAGGAGCGTCGTTGACGATCACGGTCTTGCCGTGCGCCATCGCGTTGAGCAGTGTGCCTTGGCCGCTGGACCGGTCGCGGCGCACCTGCAGCGGCAGCACGACCGCCGTCGCGCTCCGCAGCAGCTCGTCGTAGCGACTCCGCTCCGCCGGGCGGACGGAGACGTTCGGCGGGATCGGGGCGTCCTTCGGCGTCGCCCTGGTCGCGATGGTGACCGGCGCCGGCGCCGCGCGCGCCGCCCGCAACAGTGTCGGGTAGTCGCGCAGGGAGTCTCCTCCGGCGACGAAGCCGCCCTCGACACTCACGGGCTGTGCCAGCTCGTCGTCGGCGAGGTCGAAGTGCCACGGGATGAAGGTCACCCGATCGGGAGCGACCCCCCAGGTCGTCGGGAAGGAGCCGACCTCGAAGGTGGACAGGACGGCGTACGTGACGTGTGCGCCATCGATGAAGCGCACGCCGGCGCGGGTCGCCGCTCGTTCGGCCAGGGAGTCGCCGCTCTTCCAGGTGGGGTCGAGGACCAGAACCGTCGGGGGCCGCCGGCGTCGGGCGACAATTGCCGCCGCGACCAGGTCGGCGCGGTCGAACCCGTCGAGGACGAGGACCCGGTAGCGGTCGGCCGCCTCGACGATCCGACGGACGTGCCGAAAGGGGCGAAGCCCCGGCTCCAGGACGTCCACCCGGCACCGCCAGCTCGGTCGGGGCCATTGGTAGCTCGAGAACACCGGGTGCCGTGCGAGCCGCGTCACGCGGACACTCCTACACCGTCCAGCCGGCATGACTACGCAGGCAGCGTATTTGGGTTGGTATGCAGCGCCCTGCGCACCAAGCGGGCCATGGCCACCTAGTCACTTTGCGTCAACTTTGTCATCCAGACACCAACGGCCTGCCTTTCCACCCTACGGTCTGATCAGTTGCAAGCGCGGGGCGCTTGTGACGGCCCCCGTTGAAGAGGTGAACATGGCGTCGACGTCCCCTACCGAGACGTTCAGCCCCCCCAAGATTCGCCGGCCAGTGCGCCTCACCGGGACCCGGACGGACCGCACCACCCGGACCATCGAGCTGCCACAACCGCCGCAAGTCCAGGACCTCGAGCGGGCCCCATCCACCCCACCGCGGGTTCGGCTCCCGTACCCGACCTGGGTGCTTATGCTCGCTGCCGACCTGGCCGCCGTGGCGGTGTCCGCGTTGGTGTCTGGTGCGGCGTTCGCTCAAGTCCTAGCCGTCGGCGCGCTGACCCTCGCCCTGATCTGGTGTGCGGGGCTATACCGCCCCAGGCTTGAGCTGTCGGCGCTGGACGACCTACCGGCTCTGCTCGGCCGGGCCCTTATCGCGGTGGGCCTCGCCGCCCTGGCGTCCCTGCTGTTACGTCAGCCGTCGTCCGCGCTCTCCGCGGACTTCGCGCGGGCGACGCTGTTGCTGCTGCTTGCCCTGCCCGTCGGCAGAGGAGTCGCATACGCCGTCGTGCGGACGTGCCGCCGGCGCCGGTTGGTCGCCCACCGGACGCTGATCGCCGGAGGCGGAATTGTTGCTGCGCGGTTGGCTGAGGCCCTGACCGCGCACCCGGAGTACGGCCTGGAGCCGGTCGCGTTCCTCGACCCGAACCCGCTACCGCAGACCCGCCCCACGCTTCCGGTTCTCAGCCCGACGCTCCTCCTCGCCGACGCGATCCGGCAGCTCGACGTGAACGTGGTCATCGTCGCCTACGGCTCGGTGCCGGAGACGACGATGGTTCAGGTGCTGCGGACCTGCGACCGGCTCGACTGCGAAATCTTCATGGTCCCCCGGCTGTTCGACGTCGGGGACTCAGGCGGGACGGGCGAGCACGTGTGGGGGATCCCGCTGCGGCGCATCCGGCGTCCGGCCTTCCGCCGCACTGCGCGGGCCGCGAAACGGACCCTGGACATCACCCTGTCGACCGCGGCGCTGCTCGCGCTCGCCCCGCTTATGGCCGTGCTCGCGGTGCTCGTGAAGTCTGGCGTGGGCGGCTCGGTCCTGTTCCGGCAGGAGCGGCTCGGCGCGGACGGCCGGGCCTTCCAAATCCTGAAGTTCCGGTCTCTCACGCCGGTCGGCGACGACTCGGCGACGAGGTGGTCGGTGGGCACCGAGCCGTCGATCGGCCGGGTCGGCCGGTTCCTGCGGCGGACCTCCCTGGACGAACTCCCCCAGTTGTGGAACGTGCTGCGCGGCGAGATGAGCCTGGTGGGTCCGCGGCCGGAGCGGCCGTACTTCGCCGACCGGTTCACGCAGATGTACCCGCACTACGGCGCTCGCCAGCGGATGCGTTCGGGGCTCACCGGCTGGGCGCAGGTGCACGGGCTGCGCGGGGACACGTCGATCGACGACCGCGCCCGCTTCGACAACGCCTACATCGACGACTGGAGCCTCTGGGGCGACCTGAAAATCCTGGCCTGGACCGCAGCGCAGGTGGTCCGAGCACGGGGTGCCTGACCCGGCCCGGTCAGGGCCGCGCGTCCACCCAGCCGGTGCGATCGGCGCGCGCCCACACCTGCGGCTGGCGCCGCAGCAGCAGCCGGGCGGCGCCGCGGAGCGTGGCGACGTTGGTCAGCAGGAACTGGAACGGCACGGCCGCCAGCCGGTGATCGGTCCGAAGGCCCGTCACGCCGAGCGCGTACGCCGCCATCTGAAGCGTTAGCAGGACGCGCGCGACGCGGCTGCGGCGGGCCAGCGCGGCCGAGCCGGCGAGCAGCAGCGGCAGCAGCATGGGCGTGACGATGCTGCGGAGCACCCGGTGGGACAGGAAGGCCACGGCCACCCAGCCGCGACGGGGGTCGCTCAGGCTGAGGTGCCGCAACGTCGTCTGCCAGGTTCCCGCGGCGATCCGCGACCGCCGCTCGAACTCGTCCGTGATGCTCAGCGAGACCGCCTCCACCGCCCGCGCGGACGGCGCGAAGCCGACGCCGTACCCGCGTACCAAGGCGTCGCAGGTGAGGTGGTAGTCGTCGTTCAGGACGCCCGGCGGGATCGGCCGGAACGCCGAGCGCCGCACCGCGCACAGCTCGCCGGGTGCTCCCATGACGGCTCGGAAGGCCGCCTCGCCGGCCTTCACGCGCGTCTCGAGCCGCCAGTACAGCCCCTCGCCCGCCCCTCGCGCGCCGGGCCCGTGCACGACCTTGGCACCTCCGACCACGGCCAGGGCGGGGTCGGCGAAGCAGGCCGCAACCGCATGGAGCGCCTCGGGCGAGAGGGCGCAGTTGGCGTCGGTCATGATGACGAGCTCCCCGCCCGCAGCCGCCATCCCGCGGTTGACCGCGTTCGACTTTCCACGCGCGACCGGGTCGTGCAGCACCCTGGCGCCGAGCGAGCGGGCCAGCTCCGCCGTCCGGTCGGTAGAGCCGTCCGCCACCACGACGACCTCGACCAGCTCGGCCGGGTAGTCCTGCCGGCGCAGATCCTGGATCTTCTGGGCGATGACCCGCTCCTCGTTCAGCGCCGCGACGAGCACCGTGACCGTGGGGAGCCCGTCGCCGTGGTGATCCGGCGGTCCGTCCAGGACGGCGCGCCGTCTCGCCGCGAGGCTCATCAACGCCGGGTAGCCGACGTACGTGTACGCGACCGTCGCACAGCCCAGCAGCAGCGCACCAGCGCCGAGACGGGATGCGGCCGCGTCCCGGCGCGGACGGGCGGGTACGCCATTCGGCGCCCACCCGTGGCGTTTGCGAGACGTGAGGAGCGCCATGGGCGGATGCTAGTGCGAGCCTGTCGCCGAGTCCCGAGGTAGCGCCCGTGCCGCAGTCCCAGGTCGATGGCCTCTTCTCGGCCACGTCCGGCGCGTCTGGGGTCGCCCGCCGGGCCCTGCGCTCCTTCGGCTGGGCCACAACCTCCTTCGCCGTGAGCCGCGGCTTGACACTCCTCAGCACGCTGGTCCTGGCGCGGCTGCTCACCCCGCGCGACTTCGGGGTGATGGGTGTCGGGCTCGCCTTCGTGGCCTTCGCCGAGGTCGCGCTCGACCTCGGCATAGCCGCCGCCCTCATCTACGAGCAGGGCCGCGGGATCGACACGCGCGTACGGACGGCGTTCACACTGAACCTCGTCGTGGCCGTGGTGTGCACGATTATCGCGATCCTGGCCGCACCCCTGCTCGCCGAAGCCACTGGTACCACCCACGACGTGCTCCTCCTGCAGGTGATGTTCTGCTATCTGCTGTTCCGCGGCGCGGGGCAGGCCCAGGACGCGCTGCTGCGCCGCGACATGGCCTTCGGCAAGCGGGCGGTCGTGGAGTCGGTCCGGGCCGCGGTCCGTGCCGCCGTCTCCATCGTCCTGGCGTTGCAAGGCCTGCAGGCCTGGGCCCTTGTCATCGGGCTGCTGGCCGGGGAGATCGCGGGGACGGCCTGCTGCTGGTTCTTCGTCCGCATCCTGCCCGCCGTCCGCCTCCAGATGAAGGTGGTGCGCGGCCTGCTGCGTTACGGCAGCGCGGTGCTCGGGATGAAGGTTGTCAGCGCCGTGGGTGAGAATGCGGACTACTTCATCGTGGGCCACCAGCTGGGACCGACCCAGCTGGGCTTGTACCTCATCGCCTTCCGGCTCCCCGAGCTGTGCCTGGCCAACCTCTACTGGATCTTCTCCAGCGTGGCCTTCCCCACGTACGCGACGGTGCGAGCGAAGGAGCCCAGCGCCTTCTCGGCTCTGGTCCTACGGGCGCTCGGGCTCCTGACGCTCTTCGGCTTCCCCGTCGGCGTCGGGCTGGCCATCGTGTCGCAGGACGCCGTGGTGGTGCTGTTCTCGCAGCGTTGGGCGGGCTCTGGCGCCCCGATGACACTGATCGCGCTCGCGATGGCCGTGACCTCGATCGGCTACGCGTCCGGGGACGTCCTGCCGGCAATCGGCAAGCCGGCCGCGTTGCTCAGGATCAGCGCGCCACTGACGGTGCTTGCTGTGCTGGGTTACCTCCTCGCGGCTCCGCACGGCGTCGTCGCCGTCGCCGCGGCGCACCTGGCGGTGAGCCTGACCTCGGCCGTGGTCCGACTGGTGGTCGCCAACCGGTTGACTGGCATCAGGCTGTCGCGCAGCATCGCCGCCATGGTTCCTGCGCTGGCCACCTCGGCCGGCGTCGCGGTCGGCGCCGTTCCGGTGGCCCTACTCACCGAACCGGGGGTCGGCTCGCTCACCGCGACGATCGCCTGTGGCGCGGCCGGCGGTCTCGCGGCACTGGCAGTGTGCAGCCCCGCGACGCTGCAGGAGCTGCTGCGACTGCGGCTCCCGAACGCGCGTCAGGCCTGAGGCACCGCATTCGCCCGGCCGGCGCGCAGGGTGTACACCACCGCGACCCCCAGGGCACCGACTGCGGCCGCTAGCCCACACGCGAGCGGAAACCGAGCACGGTCGGCGGAGCTGTTCTCGACGACGACGGGCGCCGATCCGGGAACGCCGCCGACCAGGTACAGAGGCTGGACGCTGTCGAGGTACAGTCCCAAGGCCGACCGGGCCGCCAGGGAGGCACTGACGGCCCGGGCCCTCGTGGCGCTGGTGGCGGAGATCTCGATCACGGCGCTGCCTGGCCGTTGCACGGCCGTGACGGTTGTCGCCGGTGCCGATGCCCTCGGCCCGGTGGCGTCCGCCCGATCCTCGCTCTGCGCCCGAGACCGAGCCACCTCCGCGACGGTGGTCATGATGACGGGGCGCGACAAGACGTCCCTGACGTAGGCGGTGTCCGCTCCAGGCGACGCCGGCTCGACCACGGCCCGCACGGTCGCCGTCCACGTCGACGGGCTGCGGACCACGAACAATGCGAGGGACAGGACCCCGAGCAGGAGCACAGCCGACCCTGCCGCCCATCGGACAGCGGTCCGGCGCCTCGCCAACCCCAGCACCGCAGCGTCCGACGCGGGCGAGCGCACCCTTCGCACCACCTCCAGATGCCGCGACCTCAGGTCCAGCGCGGCGCCGACCGCGACCACGACCACGAGGATCCGCAGGTTCGCCAGGTGCAGGAACAGGCTCGCGACCGCCCAGCCGACCAGCCCAGCGACGACGCCTGCCGCCAGGCGACCACCGGGCGCACGGCCGTGGTCGCGGCCACGCAGCCACGCCCTCAGCGCGAGCACCGTCGCGCCCCCGTACAGGGCGAGCCATCCGAACAGACCCACCAGGCCGCCCTCAGCGAGCATCTGCAGGTACAGGTTGTGCGGCGCGATGACCGCGGACAATCCCGGCGCGTGGGCCCGGCGGTACTCCGGGGCCCGCACGTCGAAGTTGCCGACCCCTACGCCCAACACCGGATGGTCCGCGAACATCGCCAGGCTCACCCGCTGGACCGCCAGCCGGTCGGTCAGCGACACGTCGGTCTGGCTCGGCGATCCCTGGGTCGCCAGCGTCAGCGTCTCCAGCCGTGACGTGGTGCCGGGGACCGCGAGCGCGAGCGTCATCGCGAGCGCCAGGACGCCGACCTTGCGCCGGGTCGACAACCCGGACAGCACCACCCATGTGACGCCGGCGGCGAACAGCGCCAGAGCGCCCCCGCGCGACTGCGTCAGGTAGCAGCCGGCGGCGATGGTGACCGCGGCGGCCAAGCACAGAGCCCTCGTGCCGCGGCTGCGCGCCACGGTGGCCAGGGAGACGGCCAGCGGAAAGAAGAGCACCAGCACGCGAGCCCAGAAGTTGACGTCCGACAACGGACCGGAGTGCCTGGACGTCAGCGCCCCCACGTCCCTACCGAGCGGGACCTGGCTGAAACCTCCGAAGTCCGTGGCGTTGTGCAGCACGAACTCCTGGACGGCGCTCAGGCCGGCCAGGACGGCCACGGCGGCCACGGCCGCCGCGACGACCTCGACCGGCCGCGACGTCCCGGCGAGAAGCGGTGTGAGAATCAGGAGCGGCGCCAGGTCCTTCGCCTCCTCGAGCAGCTCGACGACACCGGCGGGGACGTCCTGCGCAGCCAGCAGCGAGATGGCCCGGGTGGCGAGGTAGACGAGGGCCAGGACCAACACGGGCGAGGTCGGGACGCGCGGCGCGCCGCGCAGGCGCGCCACGGCAAAGGCCGCGGCGGCGGTCGCGAGCACGACCAGGTACGCGTTCAGGGGACCGGCCGAGCCCAGGACGCCGCTGGTGTCGGTGACGACGACCACCACCAACAGCAGGAGGGCGAGCCGGGGGCGCAGGACGGCCAGCAGCAGGACCCCGGCGGCGACGACGGCGACCAGCCCGGCAAGGAAGACAACCGGCGGTGTGCTCAGCGTGCCAAGGCTCACGGGTTGCGGTGCCTCGCTGTTGCCGCTGTTGCCGCTGTTGCGGCCGCGTCGGCGGTCGGCTTCGCGCCGGGCGACGAGCCGTCGGGACCGTCGTCCCAGTCCGGGAACAGCGGCTCTTCCGCGCCGTCGGCGTCGGCCGGTACCGCGGAACGGCCGGGTGAACGCCTCACCGACCTGCCCAACCGCAGGTGGCGGAACACCTGCTGCGTCACCACCCCGGCGACCAACGCGAGGACCCCGACCAGGGCGAGCGACGCGACCCGGCCGAGCGGCTGACGGACGGCGCTGCCCGCCGCGCTGAGGGTCCGGGAGACGTAGGGGGACTCCAGAGCCGCGATCCGACGGTTCCCCAGGTCGGCGACCCGGTCTGCCACGGACACTGCCACGGCGGGTTGGGTTGCCGTGACGGTGATGTCGAGGACGCTCGTGTCCGGGACCACCTCCACGTCCACGGTGAGCGACGCCCCTTGCGCCGGCGACAGGCCCAGCCCGGCCGTAGCCTCCTGCGCGGGACGGCTGTCCCGCAGCAGCTCGGCGTACGTCGCCGGCACCTGACCGCGGCTGAGCGTGTCGTAGAGGGACGCCAGCTCGTTGGGGTCGCTGGAGCCGGAGGGAAGTACGAGCAACGACGAGTGCGCCTGCCAGGCCGGCTGCCGCGCCCAGGCCGCCGGCAGACCGACGAGGAGCACCAGGACGACAGCGACGATTCCGGCACGAACGCCGGGAACCGCCCAGCCGTGCCGCCGAGGGGGCACGAGGCGTGCGGGCGGGCTCACTTGTCGGATATTACCCGGGGAGCCGACCGGGGGTGGCACGCTTCGCTAGCACAGGCAGCGATGTCCACCAACGAGAGGTTTGACAGTCGTGCGGATTGCGCTCGTCGAGTTCAGCCCCGCCGGGGGGCTGTACCAGTTCGCGGCACAGCTGGCCGGTGGGATGGCGGCGCTCGGCCACTCCGTCGACCTGCTCACCGGGCCGGACCCCGAGCTGGAGCCGCGGCCGGGCGTCCGGCAGCTGCCGATCCTGCCTACCTGGCACCCGGCCCACCGCGCCGACGCCTCGGCTGCGCTGCGCCGGGTGCGCAGGGTGTACCGGGCGGCCCGGTACGTGCAAGCCTGGTGGGTGGTGGGTCGGTACCTGAGACGTGAGCGCCCTGACGTCGTCCAGTTCGCCGAGTGGCGCTTCGCCCTTGACGGCGCGATGTTCCAGCTCGCCCTGGCGGGCGCCCGCCCGGAGGTGGTGGCCGACGTCGCCCACTCGCCCCTGCCGCTGAGCGAGAGCAGGGACGCCGAGGGACTGCTGAAGTCCGGGCCGCTGCTCCACCGGTCGCTGCGCAGCGCGTATTCGCGCACCGATGTGGTGTTCGTGCTCGGAGAGCGCTCACGCGCCGAGTTCCAGGAGGCGTTTGGCGCGGTGACCCGGATCGAGGTCGTCCCGCACGGCGACGAGGGCGTGTACGCGACCGCCGACCCCACGGACGCGGGGACCTCGCCCGAGACGGTCCTCTTTTTCGGTGGGTTGTCTCGCTACAAGGGTCTGGACCTGCTCCTCGATGCGTTCGCGCAGCTCCGCGAGCGACGGCCCGCGGCCCGCCTGGTGGTCGCCGGTCCGGTCGTGGACGTCGACGTCGACCGGCTGCGAGAGCGGGCCGACGCCATCGGCGGCGTGGACCTGCGACCGGGCTACGTGCCCGTCGAGGAGGTGGCGGACCTGGTCACTGCCGCCCGGCTCGTCGTGACGCCGTACCTGCGGGCCAACGTGAGCGGCGTCGCCCACCTGGCGCACACGCTGGCGCGTCCTGTCGTCGCGACCGACGTCGGGGACCTCCGCGAGGTCGTCCGCGACGGCGAGACGGGGATCCTCGTCCCCGCTGCGGACGCCAGCCGGCTCGCCGAGGCGATGGAACGGCTGCTCACCCACCCCCGGCTGGCCACGCGCCTGGGTGCCGAAGGACGCGCACGGCTGCGCGAGGGCTCGTCCTGGCGCCAGGTGGCCGAGCGGGTCACCGGGGTCTACCAGGACCTGCTTGCGCGGTCGGACGGCGTGGGTGCGCCGGCCGCCGAGCCGCTCGACGGCCTCCACCGACGGCGCCGGCACGCGACGTGAAGGTCCTGACCGTCATCGACTCGCTGCGGCTCGGCGGCGCCGAGAACGTGCTGGTGACGCTGGCCCGGGCCGCCGCGTCGGCCGACCTGCAGCTGCAGGTCCTGAGCCTGGGCCCATCGACGGGCCCGCAGGCTCAGCTCAGCCCCCTGCTCGAGGCGGAGGGCATGCGGCCGCGGTTCCTGTCGCTGCGTCGGCTGGCCGACCCGACCGCCGTCCCGCGCATCGCGCGCGCGATCCGGGCCTCCGGCTGCGACGTGGTGCACGCGCACCTGGAGCACGCCGCGACCCTGGTTCCCCCGGCCAGTGCGCTGGCCCGCCGTCCCGCCGTGTCCACGTTCCACCAGCTCGCCGGACAGCTGCAGGGCCGGGAGGCGGTCAAGGAGCGGCTGGCCATCGCGGCGGCGAACCGGGGCAGGTCCGTGGTCTTCGTCTCCTCCGCCTGCCTGGAGAGCTTCGCCGAGCGCTACCGGCGCCACGGCCGCTGGGTCGTGCTGCCCAATGCGGTGGACCTCGACCAGTACACCCCCACGCCCGCGACCATGCCCGCCAACCTCGCGATCCCGCACGGCGTGCCGACGGTGGCCGTCGTCGCGGCCCTCCGCCCGGCCAAGGACCACGAGACCGCCCTGCGCGCGTGGCCGGCGGTGCTGGCCAGGGTGCCGTCGGCCCGCCTGGTCGTGGTCGGTGCGGGCCCCACGTTGCCGGAGCTGGAGCGCCTGGCTGCGCGCGAGGGGATAGCCGACCGGGTCGTCTTCGCCGGCCTGCGCACCGACGTCACGACGATCCTGCGGGCCTCGACGCTCGCTGCCCTGCCCACGACGACCGAGGCCCTGCCGACCGCCCTGATTGAGGCGGCCGCCTGCGGGCGGGCCGCCGTCGCCTCCGACGTCGGCGGGGTCCGTGAGGTGCTCGTGAACGGGGAGACCGGACTGCTGGTGCCGCCGCGCGACCCAGGTGCTCTCGCGCAGGCGATCCGGGCGCTGCTGCTCGACGAGCCGACCAGGACCCGGATGGGGCGGCGGGCGCGGGAACGCGCGGAGTGCATGTTCGGGATGACGCGGTGGGCCAAGGAGCTACGGGCGCTCTACGAGAACGCGGGGGCAAGCGGATGAACGCGGTGCGCCGGGAGGCGACGTCGAGCCGGCTGCTGGTCCTGGGGTGGCACAACGTCTGCGGGACGTTCTCCTTCCCCTCGCGTCCGGGCTGGGGCCGGCGTGGACTGCGCCAGCAGCTCGAGGTCCTGAGAGCCGTCGGGAACGTCGTCCCGCTGCAGCCCGCGCTGGGCACGCTGGCGGCAGGCGGCAGGCTGCCGCCCCGAGCCGTCGCGCTGACCTTCGACGACGGCTATGCGGACAACCTCACGATTGCGGCCAGGCTGCTGCGCCGGCTTCGCCTGCCCGCAACGTTCTTTCTCGTGCCGGACCTGCTCGACGGCACCACGCAGGCCTGGTGGGAGGTGGTCTCCTGGGCGATCACCACCGGCAGCGCCGGTGAGCTGCGGTGGTCCGGCGAGCGGCACGCGCTGCTCGGCCCGCAGGAGCGACGCCGGGTGGCCGAGACCGTGAGCGCCTCCCTCAAGCAGCTGGACCACGGGTCTCGCGCCGCGGCCGTCGAGGACATCGTCGAGCGGACGGCGCCCCGGGGTCCGCGGCCGGGCCGCGAGCTCTTCCTGGACTGGGGCGGTGCCCGGTCCCTGCTGCAGCAGGGGTTCGCCATCGGCTCCCACACCTGCCGGCACGACATCCTCAGCCGCGAGAGCGGGCAGGCTCAGGAGGACGACCTTCGGGAGTCCCGCAGGCGGCTCGAGGCCGAGCTCGGCGTGCCCGTCCGAGTGCTGGCCTACCCCAACGGCCGGCGCGAGGACTACGACCAGAACACCATCGCGGCCGCCGCGGCGGCGGGCTACCGCCATGCGGTGACCACCGTGGACGGGTTCGCGACGCGGGAGGTGCGCCCGTTCGAGGTGCCGCGCTCCGTCGTGTACCCGGAGCGCAGCGTGCTCGACCTGGCCCTGTGCCTGCGCGACGCCGTGCGGGCGCGACGTGGCGGGACCTAGGAGCCGTTCCAGGTGCGCAGCACGCGGAGCTTGGCGATCGGCAGCCCGGACAGGCCCTGGTAGTCCCAGCTCACGCCCGCGTCGCTGTAGGGAATCGCAGCGCCAGGCACGCTCGCCGGGGTCTGCCCGTAGATGGCGATGCGGTCGGAACCGTTGTTGTCCATCGTGTAGCCACCGTAGGTCCGCAGCGCGTGGCAGACGGCCTTGGTGAACGCGGTCGCTTTGATGGTGGCGCAGTTCACGCTCGGGTCCATCTGAACGCGCGCACCCTGCGGCACGCAGTTCGTGGTGGCGCGGCCGTCGCTCTTCGTGGCCGGTGCGCGGTAGGACGTGCAGTTCTTCGAGCTGGGCAGGGACAGCTGCAGCGCGTGCCGGATGCCCTTGGCCGGGTCGACGAGCGCGGCCGCGACGTCGGCCCTGGTGACCACCCCAAAGATGCGGCTCACCCCTGCCCCCGTGACACCCAGCTTCCCACCGGTCGGGGTCGTGTTGCCGCGGCCATCCAGGTTCGCGACGCTCATGTGGCTGGCGCGCACGGAGCCGTCGGCGTTCACCTTGACCGTTCCGTCCGCGTCGCGCTCCACCCGCCAGAACTCGTACGTCTTGCGAGCCGCGAGGTCGACGACGGCGAGCTGGCCGTCACTGCCGTGCGCCGGGCGCCAGGCGCCGTTCACGCGCGCCTGGGTGCCGCCGGCGCAGGCGTACACGGTGCAGGTGACGCGACGCAGCGGGGTGGTGCTCGCGGCGAAGTAGATCGCCTCGCCGTACTCCTCGTAGTTGAGCATCGCGCCGGGCAGCGCGCGAATGACCTTGGTCGCCGCGGCGTCCAGCACGGGCGAGGCTTTGACCGGGACGTTGGTGTAGCCCGGGGACGTGCACGCACCGCCCCTGCGCCAGGGCGTCCCGCCCGTCGCAGTCAGCGTCGCGGTGCAGATCGGCACGACCGTGGTGGCGGCTGCCTGCGCGACGGGGGCAGGCCCGGTCGACGCTCGCGCCGGACCGGCCCACTGGACCACGCACAGCACAACCACAGCCGCCGCAAGGAATGAGGCGGAAGCCTTCGTGAAACGTTGGACCACGGGCAAGATGGGCTCCTGGCTAGCGAGTCAGCGTCAACCTTCACACCATGTCGGCACGTTTGGGCCGGACTGTAGCGATGTGACCTGGGGGTTTCCTGAATGCAGAGGACGAGGTCCCTCAGTGCGCCGACCCTCCAGGTCTGCCACGTCATCCACTCCCTCGGGGCCGGAGGCGCCGAGCGGGCGCTGGTGGAGCTGTCCCAGTCCGCTCGCGCCGCGGGCCTCGCCATGAGCGTGCTGAGCCTGACCCGCAGCGCCGACGACCGGTGCAGCCGCCATCTGATAGCGGCGGGCGCGCGGGTCGTCCAGCTCGACCTCGCCGGCCGGTGGGATCCTCGCGGGCTCGGCCGTGCCGTCGAGGTGGTGCGGACGCTGCGTCCCGACGTGGTGCACACGCACCTGAAGCACGCAGACTTGGTCGGGGCCCACGTCTCGCGACGGCTCGGCGTGCCCATGGTGTCGACCCTGCACCTGATCGAGGACGCCCCCGGGCTGGTGGGGCGGGGCAAGCGGTGGGCTGGTGTCCGCAGCCGCGAGCGCTCCGCCGCCCGGACGATTGCGGTTTCGGACGCCCTCCGGCGCTGGTACGTGGGGAGCTTCCGGGTCGACCCGCGCCGGGTGGTCACGGTGCACAACGGTGTGGCCGCCCACCCTCCGGCAACGGCACAGGAGCGAGCCGAGGTGCGCGGGGACCTTGGCGCCGGACCCGATGCGTTCGTCCTCGCGATGGTCGGCATCATGCGGCCCGGTAAGGGACACCAGGAGCTGATCGCGGCGGCCGGACGGCTCCCCCAGGGCTCACGCGCGCATCTGGTGCTGGTCGGCGACGGTCCGCTCTCCGGCCAGCTGCGCTCGGCCGCGCGGTCGCTGACCTGCCCGGTCACCTTCACCGGCTACCGCGAGGACGTCAGCCGGTTGCTGGGCGGGTGCGACCTGGTGGTCCATCCCACCCGCTTCGACGCCCTCCCCACCGCCCTGATCGAGGCGCTCGCGGCCGGGCGGCCGGTGCTCGCCTCGGACGTCGGCGGGGTCCCCGAGATCGTCACCCCGGACGTCGGCCGGCGGGTGCCGCCGGGTGACGTGGCCGCACTGGCCCAGGCGATCACCGACCTCGAGGCCGACCCCGAGCAGCGGAAGCGGTTCGGGGTCGCGGCCCGCGCGCGGTTCGAGCAGGAGTTCGAGGCCGGACGCTGGGCGCGACGGCTGCGTGCGCTCTACGACCACGTACTCGACGGTGCCACTACGCGGGAAGCGCCGGTCCCCTAGCTGCGACCTAGGCAGCCGGCGCCGTGCGCCTGGTCCGCCGCAGGGGTCGGAGCCGGCGTCCCGCGGCCCGAGAGAGGTCTCCCACCAGGTCGGACGCGGCCACCACCGCCGGCACCGGGTCGCGCAGGTCCACGTAGTCGTACGCACTGGGGCGCAGCGTGTCCCGCAACAGCATCGCCGCCGCTCGCCGGCGGGTCGGGACGTCCGGCCGGCCCTGGCTGTGCAGCGTCTCGCGCAGCCAGTCAATCTCCCCGCCCAGCCAGCGCACGCGGACGCCGGTCCGGTACGAGGGAACCGGCTCGACCGGCTCCCCCGCCGCCCAGCGCCAGAGCATCTCGGGCAGGTTCACCCCCGCGCGGACGGCGACGAGCACCGAGGCGGACAGCCGCGAGTTGACCTCCATGAGCAGGGGCCGGCCCGCGGCGTCGCGCCGGAACTCGACCTCGGCCACCCCCTCGAGCCCCATGGCGTCCACGAGCCGGCGGGTGGCCCGGCCGATGTCGTCCGGCACGGGGATGCTCTCGCGGAGCACCGAGGTCCCGCCGAGCGGCGGCGTCATCCGGTGCGCCACCTGAGCGAACTCGGCGCAGAGCCGTCCGTTCGCGCGCAGCGTCATCACGGCCTCACGGCGTCCCGGCAGCCACGGCTGCACCAGGACGTGGCCTCCGAGGGAGAGCACCTCCCCCGCGGCCCGGTCGAGCTCGGCCGGTGAGCAGACAAGCCTCGCCGTGAGCCGGGCCGCCGACGCACCGCTGCCCAGCCAGGACTGCGCCGGCTTCACCACGGCGGGGAAGCCCACCTCGTGGGCGGCGGCGCGCAGCTCTGCCGGGTCCGCGACCCCCATGCCACGTGGCACCCCGATGCCGAGGCGATCCGCCAGCTCGAGGGTCCGGTCCTTGTCGACGGCGACCGCGAGCGCCGGCTCCGGTGCCAGCGCGATCGCGACGTGCCGCTCCAACTCGGCGCGATGCCGCCGGACCAGCTCGATCGTGCCGTCGTGGCTGGCCAGCAGGACCCGCGGACGGGACTGCCGGATCAGCTGCAGCAGCTCGTGCAGCTGGACGGCGTCCGGCTCGTCATGCGCGGGCAGCCACGCGCGCGCCCGGCACCAGCGAGACCGGAACGCCGGCACGGCGTCGTCCAGCCCGGCGGACTCCGCCGCGCCGACGGTCAGGCCGCTGCGCCCCAGCCGCTGGACGCACACCAGCGACTGGCGCAGGCGCGCATCGAGGACCAGCACGTCCAGCGGGGCGGATCCGGAACGGATCCTGGTGCGGCTCATCGTTCGTCCGCCCGTGACCGAACGGAGCGGAACGGCACGGCCACGACGCGCCGGGCCCGGCCCGCCGCGCGGCGGGCGAGGACAAGACCGGCCCGGTACCGGTCGCGGACCGGCTGGGGAGGGCGGTGCGCGGCGTGCGCCGGGCGACCCTCCTCATGCAGCGCCCGGAGGCAGCTCTCGAGGTCGTAGGGCACCGAGTGCAGCTCGGCCGACCCCGCGTCGGTGTCGAGAACGGCGAAGCGGACGTGCGGCAACCGGTCCCGTGACTGCCCGACGCTGCCCGGATTGAGCAACACGCGCGTCTCCGCTCGCAGCGCCACCACGCCGGGAGCGGCCCGTAGCAGCGTCCCGTTGTCATACTCAAAGGCCCAGGGCAGATGGGTGTGACCCAGCACGAGGACCCCCGGTCCGGGCAGCCGGTCCAGCTCACGCCGGGCGTCCGCCGCCTTCTGTACGTAGTGCGACACGTCGTCCAGAGACCCATGCGCGACCGTCACGCCGTCGATCTGCGCGACCAGCGGAAGACGGCGCAAGAAGGCGCGGGTGTCGTCGGTCAGCCGGTCACGGGTCCAGAGCACCGTGTCCCAGGCGCGCGCGGATGCCTCCTCGGCGCCGAGCGCTCCCAACGCCATGAGGTCGTGGTTCCCGGCGACGCAGACGGCGCCGCGCGACCTCAGCATGTCGACGCACTCGTTCGGGAAGACGCCGTACCCGACGGCGTCGCCCGCGAAGAGGTAACTGTTGACGCCGAGCCCGTCAAGGCGCTCGAAGGCCGCGCGCAGTGCGTGCAGGTTCGCATGGACGTCCGAGAGCACTCCGTAACGCACGTTAGGCACCGGCCGGTCAGCTCGCCGGCCCGGGGCGGCCGACAGGCACGGGGGCGGGTCGCGGGTCGTGACGTCCCGGACGGTTGGTGAGCGCGGGAAGCAGCATGCCTCGCAGGAAGGGCATGGGGTCGTGCCAGTCGGCGCCCGTGCGGGCGTCGCACCGCGCCGCCCAGAGCAGCCATCTTGCGGTGCTCAGGCCGGCCTGTCGTGTGGCCCAACGGTCCTCCCACGGGTGGCACCACGTCGCACCGGGCCGCGCACGGGTCAGGGGACGCGGCCGGCCGGTGAGGTCTGCATGCACCACGGCGGGCAGGTTCACGCCGGCCGCCGCGCCGAGGTGGTGCCACAGGCTGAAGCGAGGGTTCACCTCCAGCAGGCTCAGCCTGCCGTCGGGCCCGCGCTTGTAGTCCGCCTTCACGACGCCACGCAGGCCGACGGTGTGGACGACCTCGCGTCCGGACCGCAGGACCTCCGGGTCGTCGGAGACCCTGAGCGCCGTGCTGTGCCCGAACTGCGGCGGGTCCGTGCGAATCTTCACGCCGGTGAACTCCGCGACGACCTCACCCTCGGCGTCCACGTACGCGTGGTAGCTCGAGATGGCCGACTCGGGCCCGGGTACGAGCTCCTGTGCGAGCAGGTGCACACCCGCGGCGGCAAGGGCGGGCCACGCCCGGCCGAGTTCCTCCCGACTGGCGAACTGCGTGGCCTTGGCGTCCGAGCCGAGCATCCGCAGCCCCTGCCGGGTCAGTGGCTTGACGACGACCGGGAAGGTCAGCTCGTCGGCCGCGGTGGGAGGCCCGTCGGCGGGGTCGAGGTGACGGGCGGCAGGAACCGGCAGACCCTTGGCGCGCGCAAGCGCCTGGAACCGTGCCTTGTCGGTAAGGTCCTCCACCAGTCCCGCGTCCGGGACCACGAAGTCGAACGCCGTGGCGAGCTCGGCGCGGTGTCGCGATACGAGCAACAGGTCCGCGTCGTTGCCGTAGTACAACAGGGGCCGCAGCGCCTCGCGACCCGCCCACGACAGCAGGCGCTCCACGAGGGCGCGCCCGTCTTCCGACGGGTCCGGCCGCTCCAGAGACGCCACGGCGAAGCGGGAGAACGCAGCAGGGTCACCGCGGTGCACGACCGGGACGCACGGCACTCCGGCGGCACCGAGCGCCGCGACGAGGTCGACGTCGCCCAGGACGTAGGCACGCCGACCCGTCCCTCGGGCTGAGCCCCACAAACCCGTCGCCCCTCGCCGCAATTTCACGGGCGAAGCGTGTCACAGCAGACCCGGCCGCCAAGCGCTTTCCCGCCAACTGTGCGGCAACTGTGAGGGGGTCGGCGTGAACTGCCCATGGGCGGGCATCCCTCGGCGCCCTCTGCCGCCAGGCCTACCTCCGGTCCGCGCCTCGCACGGCAAGCAGCGGCACCTGCCACTCGGCCGGTGTGCGGGCGCCGTGCAGCCCGACGAGTGCGAGCAGCTCCGGCCGGTGATGGCGCGAGTCGACCACCGCGAGGTCGGGTCCGCAGCTCACGACGACGTCGCCGATCCGCTCCAGGACGTGCGGCGCCACCCCTCCGAACCAGCCGCCGGTGACGGCCTCGGCGCGGGTGAGCACCTGGGCCCGCCCCTGCAGCCGCTCGGCCCAGGCGCGAGCCACCGCGTCCGCCGACCCGGGCTCGCAGTACAGCTGCGGCGCGCGCGGCTCACCACCTACGTGCCGGACACCCGCCGCCAGGTCGGGCTCCTGGGCGACGTCTAGCCGCCGCGAGTGCGGGACGTCCACCATGCCGTGGTCGGCGGTCACGTACAGCGTCGCGTCGCGGGGCAGCCCGGCGGCCAGCCGGCGCACCGCCAGGTCGATGGCGGCGAGCTCCTCGCCCCACTCCCAGGAGCCGCAGCCGTGTACGTGCCCGACCTTGTCGAGCTCGCCCCAGTAGACGTAGACGAGGGCCCGCGGCGCCGACCGCAGCGCGGCCAGCGCCGCGTCGACCCGCGCGTCGAGGGTGCCGGCGGTGACGAACCGGCCGCCGCGCAACGCCGCCTCGGTGAGCCCGGACCCGTCGAAGAAGCCGGGTCCGATCCGCACGACCTCGACGCCGGCCGCGACTGCGTGCTCGAACGCCGTCGGATGCGGCTGCCAGGTGCGCGGGTCGACCGGCGTCTCCCACGACAGCTCGTTGAGCAGCTCGTCGCGCCCGGGGACCAGGACCTCGTAGCCCACCAGCCCATGGGCGCCCGGCGGCAGACCGGTGCCGAACGAGCCCATGCTGGTCGCCGTCGTGGTCGGGAAGCCGACGTCCAGGCTGGACGCGCCGTCCAACCGTCCACGCAGGTACGGCGCGTGGCCGGCTCGCTCGCGCAGCAGCACGTCGCCCAGCCCGTCGACGAGCAGCACGCAGGCGCGCGGGCTGGGCGTCAGCCGCAGCCCGTCGACGACGACGGCGCGGTCGCCGGCCGGGTCCGCGAGCGCAGCGGGGAGGCCGGTGTCGACGTCCAGGCTGCGCAGGACCGCGGGCATCAGGTCGGCCAGGGTCCCGCTGCCGTACGGGGGCGCGAGGCCAGCCAGCGCCTCGGCCATCAGCGGTCCGCGGCGTGCGCCGCCAGGGAGGCGCCGCTCGTCGCCGACGACAGGGCCCGGGCGAAGGTCAGCGCGCGACGCACGGCCCGGTCGCCGTCGGCGTCCGCGGAGACCCGCAACGAGATGTCGTCGGCGCTGGCCGTGCCGGTGTAGCCGTGGTCCGCCTCGCACTGCGGATCGGAACAGGCGGCCGGCTCGAGGTCCAGCCGGCTGACGGCGCCCCAGCCGATGGTCAGGGTGAGCTCGCGCGAACCCGCCCCGCGGCGGTACTCCTCGGGCCGCGTCACGACATGGTTGACCACCACCGAACGGACCGCGCGCAGCGGCACGGCCTCGGTCGCGGCAGTGGCCACCGGCTCAGTCATGTCGGCCCGCCCGGCCGGGACGCCGGGCGAGGCGGCGCCGTCAGCCGCGTCGTCCGGCCCGTGGTCGTCCGCATGGGCGACCACCAGCCGGCTGCGGGTGAGCACCAGCGCGGTGACGTGCCGGCGGACCGCGTCGCCGTCGAAGGTGGTCTCGGCGTGGACCAGGTGCCCGACGACCGGCTCGTCCGCTACCGCGACGTCCACGACGTCGGCGACGAGATCCGGGTAGTAGCCGGCGTGCTCCAGGTCCGCCCGCAGGTCGGCGGGGAGCTCTCGGCGGGTGTCGGCGTCCGGCATGGACGCCATCCTCCCATCCCTCGCGGCCCGCGCGGCGGGCCCCTCAGCCGGGCAGCCGGCGGGTGTCGGAGTCGGTGCGACCCGGTGGTGGCGCGAGCCGGACCCGGGCACCGAGCACGGCCGCGCCGTGGGCGGAGGCGATGACCGGGTTGAGCTCCAGGTCGCCGACCTCCGGCAGGTCGTCGGCCAGCAGGGACACGCGTGTGACGACGTCCTCGAGCGCCTCGATGTCGACCGGCTCGGCTCCGCGGTGGCCGAACAGCAGCGGCGCGGCAGCGATCGAGCGCACCAGGTCCGCGACGTCCACCTCGCGCAGCGGAGGCGTGCGGCGGGCGACGTCCCCGAGCAGCTCGGTGGGAGGGCCGCCGACGCCGAACTCGACGACCGGCCCGAACAGCGGGTCCTCGGTGGACCGGACGACGCAGGCCACGCCGGCCGTCGCCATCGCCTGCACCGCGAAGGCATCCGGCCCGGAGTAGCCCAGCGCCGCCGTCATCTCCGCCAGGTCGCCGCGCAGCTCCTGCTCGTCGGCGATGTCCAGCCGCACCGCTCCGAGGTCGGCCCGGTGCCGCAGGTGGGCCGCGGTGGCCTTGAGAGCCACGGGGTAGCCGACCCGCGTCGCCGCCGCGACCGCCTGGTCGGCCGTGCCCACGCGGTACTCGGGCCAGAGCTCGATGCCGTATGCGGCCAGCAGCTCCGCGCACGTGCTCTGGTCGAGCCAGACGCCGTCGGGGTCGGTCGGGGTGAGCCGCTCCACCAGCGCCCGGGCGTGGTCGCGGAGCAGGCCGGGCAGGCTCACCAGGGGGCCGCGGTCACGCCGGCGCCATGCGGCGTACCGGGTCGCCGACGCGAGCGCGCGGACGGCGTCCTCCGGTGTGGGGTACGCGGGCACGCTGCGGGTGGACGACGAGAGCGCCTCGGTGACGCCGTGCATGCCGAGGAACGTCGTGACGCAGGTCTTCTCGCTTGCCGCGGCCACCTCGGCGAGCGCCACCGCCACCTCGCGGTCGAGGGTCACCAGCGGTGGCGTGAAGCCGGTGACGACCGAGTCGACGTCCTCGTCCCCGAACGCCTCGGTCAGCGCCGCCCGGAACTGTTCCGCGGTCGCCTCGGACGGCACGGCCACGGGTCCGTGCACGACCTCCAGCCCCCAGCTGGCGCACGCGTCCGCCGCCAGGGCGCTGAGCGCGTCCGAGTTCGTCACGACGCCCACCCGCGCGCCGGCCGGTAGCGGCTGGTGGACCACGAGCTGCGCGACGTCGAACAGCTGGTGGATGTTCTCGACCCGGATCACCCCAGCCTGTTGGAGCAGCTGGTCCAGGGCCTCGCGCGGCAGCCTGGAGCGCCGGACCGCGTGACCCGCCGGCACGCCGAACGTCGACTGGCCCGACTTCACCACCATCACCGGCTTGCTGCGGGCCAGCCGCCGCGCCACCCGGGTGAACTTGCGCGGGTTGCCCACGCTCTCCAGGTACAGCCCGACGGCGTCGGTGGCGGGGTCGTCCTGCCAGTACTGCATGAGGTCGTTGCCGGAGAGGTCGGCGCGGTTGCCGGCCGACACGAACGAGGAGACCCCCAGGCCCCGCCGGGTGGCGGAGTCGAGGACGGCGATGCCGAGCGCGCCGCTCTGGCTGAACAGCCCGAGCCGCCCGGCCGGCGGCACGTTCGGCGCCAGCGACGCGTTCAGCCGTACCTCGGGGTCGGTGTTGAGCATGCCGAAGGAGTTGGGTCCCACGACCCGCATGCCCCGCGCGCGGGCGTGCCGCACCAGCTGCTCCTGGCGGCGCCGGCCCTCGGGGCCGGTCTCCGCGAACCCGCCGGTGACCACGACGAGGCCGCGGACCCCCGCGGCCCCGCAGTCCAGGATGACCTCCTCGACCGCGTCGGCGGGGACCGCGACGACGGCGAGGTCGACCGGGCCGGGGACGTCCGTGACGCGCGCCACGCTTGGCACGCCCGCCACCTCCGAGGCCTCGGGGTTGACGACGTGCACCGGCCCGCGGAAGCCGGCCGCCACCAGGTTCTCCAGCAGCCGGTGCCCAATCGACCGGGCACTGCGGCTGGCCCCGACCACGACCACCGACCGCGGGTGCAGGAGGGCCTGGACGCTACGGGCCTCGGCCCGCTGCTCGCGGGAGGCCCGCACCCGGTCCGCGTGCTCCGACCGGGTGATGTCGAAGGACAGCGCGATGACGCCGTCCTCGTAGTGGTGGCTCACCTCGTACCCGGCCTGGGTGAACACGCCCATCATCTTGCGGTTCTGCGGCAGGACGTCGGCCACGAACCGGGTGATGCCGCGCTCGCGGGCGGCCGCGGCGAGGTGCTCCAGCAGTACGGATCCGACCCCGCGGCCCTGGTGCGCGTCGGAGATGTTGAACGCGACCTCGGCGGTGGTGTCGCTCACCCGGTCGTAGCGGCCGATGCCGACGATCGCGTCGCCCAGCGTGGCGACCAGGCCGACCCGGTCGCGGTGGTCGACGTGCGTGAACCGCTCGAGGTCGCGCTCGGACAGCCGAGGCAGCGGGGCGAAGAACCGGAGGTAGATCGACTCGGGCGACTGAGCCACGTGGAAGGCCTGCACCGCGTCGTGGTCCTCCGGCCGGATCGGCCGCAGGTGCACGACGCCGCCGTCGCGTAGCACGACGTCCGCTTCCCAGTGAGCAGGGTACGGCAGCACGGTCACGGCTCCAGAGCCTAGTGGCGCGGCACTAGGGTCGGGCCCATGCCGACGGCACCCTCGCCGACCACCTCCCTGGAGGTCGGCGCCGCGCTGGGCGAGGGCCGGCCGGTCGTGGCCCTGGAGTCCACGATCATCAGCCACGGCCTGCCGCGCCCGGACAACCTGCGGGTGGCCCGCGAGGTCGAGGCGGCGGTGCGGGAGCAGGGCGCCGTCCCGGCAACGATCGCGGTGGTCGCCGGGCAGGTGCGGATCGGCCTGGACGACGACGAGCTGGCCGACGTCGCCGCCCGCGAGGACGTCGCCAAGGTGAGCGTGCGCGACCTCGCGGTCGTCGTCGCGCGTGGCGGCTACGGCGCCACCACCGTGGCCGCCACCGCGCACCTGGCCGCCCGGGCCGGGATCCGGGTGTTCGCGACCGGCGGCCTGGGCGGGGTGCACCGTGGGGCGGCAGCGACCTACGACGAGTCGGCCGACCTGGTGACGCTGGCCCGCACCGGCACCATCGTCGTCTGCGCCGGGGTCAAGTCCATCCTCGACGTTCCCGCGACCCTGGAGCGGTTGGAGACGCTCGGCGTCGGCGTCCTCGGGTACCGCACCGACTGGTTCCCCGGCTTCTACCTGAGCTCGTCCGGTGAGCCGCTCGAGCACCGGGTGGACAGTCCCGAGGAGGTGGCGGCGGTCATGCGCGCCCGGCGCCTGCTCGGCACCGACACCACCGCCCTCGTGATAGCCAACCCGCTGCCGCCGGACGAGCAGCTCGACCCCGCCCTGCACGACCGGGTGCTCCGCGAGTCGCTCGACGCAGCCGCCGCGGACGGCGTCCACGGCAAGGCCGCGACGCCGTACCTGCTGGCCCGGTTCCACCGCGAGACGGCGGGCGCCAGCCTGCGGGTGAACACCGCGATCATGCTGCGTAACGCCACGCTGGCCGGCCGGATCGCCTGCGCGGACGCGAAGCTCGACCGCCGGGAGCCCTGATGCCGGCGGCGGGGCCGGTTGTGGTCGTCGGAGACGTGATGACCGACGTGGTGGCCCGGGTCGACGACCCGCTGGCACTGGGGTCCGACACCGCGGCCGCCGTCGTCACCCGGCAGGGCGGCGCGGGCGCCAACGTCGCCGCGTGGCTCGCCGAGCGCGGCCTTCCGGTGACGCTCGTGGGCCGGGTCGGAGCCGACCCCTTCGGCCGCGAGGCCGCGGACGTGCTGGCCCGTGGCGGCGTCCGACCGCTGCTCGCCGTCGACCCAGTACGGGCCACCGGAACCTGCGTGGTGCTCGTGGGCCGGGACGGCGAGCGGACCATGCTGCCGGACGCGGGGGCCAACTCCGGCCTGTCCCCCGCCGACCTTCCCGAAGGCCTGTTCGACGACGCGCGCCACGTGCACGTCTCCGGCTACACCCTGCTGAACCCCGGCTCGCGCGAGGCCGGGCTGGCGGCGGTCGCCGCGGCCCGCGCCGCCGAGGTCCCGGTGTCGGTCGACCCGGCGAGCGCGGCGCCGTTGGAGGCCGTGGGCGGCAAGGAGTTCCTGCGGCTCACCGAAGACGTCGGGCTGGCCCTGTGCACGATGGACGAGGCGGAGGTGTTGGTCGGCAGCCGCGACCCGGACGTCGCCGCAGCGCGGTTGACCGCCACCTATGAGCAGGTGGTCCTCAAGCTCGGGTCCGCTGGGGTGCGGTGGAGCTCCGTCGAGGACCCTGCCGGGCACCGCGTTCCCGCCTGTCCCTGCCCGGGCGGGGTGGTCGACAGCACCGGCGCCGGGGACGCCTTCGCCGCGGGCTACCTCGCGGCCAGGCTGTCCGGAGCCCGAATCCCGGATGCGCTCGCGGCCGGGTGCGCCCTGGCCGCGCGCGTGGTCGGCAAGGTCGGCGCACGACCCTGACCGCCCGCGCCTTTAGTCCAGGCAGCCGACCTTGACCTTGACGACGCCCTTGGGCTTCGCGATCGCGGCGGCGTACGACGCCGCGAACGTCCGGGCGTCGGCCTGCGAGCCGAAGTAGAGCGTCGCGCCGGTCCAGTAGTCGAACTGGTCAAGGCCCAGCGCCTCCATGGCGCCCACGTCACAGGCGATGTCGCCCACCACGGCCGAGTAGCCGACCACGGCCGCCTGGCGCACGGCCTTCTCCACTGCCGGGTCCGCCGCCGCGTGCCCGATCCCCAGGTAGACCCCCCACGCGGGTTGGCCCTGGTGCGGCTCGCCCAGTGCCCTGGGCCAGCCGGGCGCCCCGGGTCGAGCCGGCCGCGCGGCTGCCGTCGGCGTGGTCCGGCGCGGCGTGCTGCTGGTACTCGCCGTCGGGACGGCCGCGCTCTTGGACGTCGTGGTCGCCCCCGTGGTCCTGGAGGCTGGGTCCGTCGCGGTGCTGGTGGCCGGCGTCGAGACCGTGCTGGCGGCCGTGGACGACCGGGACGCGCTCGGCGGGGTGCTCGATGCGGTCGTGGTCGGCGTCGCGCTGGTCGCCGACGGGCTGGTCGCCCGCACCTGCACGATGTCGTTCCCGGCACCGCAGGCAGCGAGCAGCATCGTCACCGCCGCCCCTGCCAGCACCGCGCCGCACGTACCGCCCGCGCGTCGTCGCACCATGACCCCTGCCCTCCCCGAAGACTCCACCCACGGTAACGCGTCGCCACGGCGGGTGACGAATGCGCCGCGCCGCCACGCGCTCCGTCGCCCGTTGACCTGCCCCGGTACGGGTGCCAGGGTCACGGATATGACCTTGCCCGAGCACCGCGACGTCCACGAGACCCTTCGGAGCGCCCGCGACCTGCTACTGCGGCTGCGCACGGACTACGAGGAAGCGGTGCTGGACTGGTCGCCGCCCCGGCTGGCCCACGTCAACTGGGCCCTGGACTGGTTCGACGTGGTCGCGGCCCGCCCGGAGACGGCGTCCCGCACCGCCCTGTGGGTTGTGGACGAGGACGGCTCGCACACCAAGGTTTCCTACGAGGAGATGTCGCTACGGTCGGGCCAGCTCGCCGCGTGGCTGCGGGCCGAGGGCGTCGACCGTGGCGACCGGCTGCTGCTGATGCTCGGCAACCAGGTCGAGCTGTGGGAGACGCTGCTGGCGTGCATCAAGCTTGGCGTGGTCGTCATCCCCGCCAGCACGCTGCTGACGCCCGCGGACCTCGCGGACCGGGTGCACCGTGGGCACGTCCGGCACGTGGTCGCCCGCAGCGAGGACACGCGGCGGTTCGCGGACGTACCGGGCGGATGGACGCGGATCGCCGTGGGTGAGGACGTCGAGGGCTGGCTGTCGTACGACACCAGCGGTCAGCACCTGGAGACCTTCGAGCCCGAGGTCGCGACCCGCGCCGACGAGTCCCTGCTGCTGTACTTCACCTCCGGGACGACCGCCCAGCCCAAGCTGGTCGAGCACACGCACGCCTCCTACCCGGTCGGGCACCTGTCGACGATGTACTGGCTCGGTCTGCAGCCAGGCGACGTTCACCTCAACATCAGCTCCCCCGGCTGGGCCAAGCACGCCTGGAGCAACGTCTTCGCGCCCTGGAACGCCGAGGCGACCGTGCTGGTCGTCAACCAGCCGCGGTTCGCCGCCGAGCCGCTGTTGCGGACGATGGCCGAGTGCGGCGTGACGACGTTCTGCGCCCCGCCGACCGTGTGGCGGATGCTGGTCCAGGCCGACCTGGCCGCCCACCGCGGACGGATCCCGCTCCGGGAGGTCGTGGGCGCCGGCGAGCCGCTGAACCCGGAGGTCATCGAGCGGGTGCGGCAGGCCTGGGGCCTGACGGTGCGCGACGGCTACGGGCAGACCGAGACGACCGCGCAGGTGGGGAACCCGCCGGGTGCGCCGCTGAAGCCGGGCTCGATGGGCCGGCCGCTGCCCGGGTACGACGTCGTGCTGCTCGACCCGGTGACCAGTGAGGAGGCCCAGGAGGGCGAGATCTGTCTGCGGCTGGATGGCCCGCTCGGCCGCCCGCTCGGGCTGATGGTCGGCTACCGGGACGATCCGGACCGCACGGACGAGGCCATGCGGGGCAACGCCTACCACACCGGCGACGTCGCCAGCCGGGACGCCGACGGGTACCTGACCTACGTCGGCCGCTCGGACGACGTCTTCAAGGCGTCCGACTACCGGATCAGCCCATTCGAGCTGGAGAGCGTCCTGATCGAGCACCCGGCGGTGGCCGAGGCGGCCGTCGTGCCATCCCCCGACCCCACCCGGCTGGCCGTGCCGAAGGCGTACGTCGTGCTCGCCGCCGGGCACGAGCCGACCGCCGAGACCGCCGCGTCCGTGCTCGCGTATGCGCGTGACCACCTCGCCCCATACCAGCGGATCCGGCGGATCGAGTTCACCGAGCTGCCCAAGACGATCAGCGGGAAGATCCGCCGGGTCGAGCTGCGCAGCCGGGAGCGCGACCTGCACGGTCCCAGTGACGACGGGTCCGCCCGCGCGAGCGACCGGGAGTTCTGGGAGCAGGACCTGCTCTGACCGAGGGGTGTGGACAGCCTCGGCGCGGGTAGGGGCGCGGGGTCAGTCTCCGGACGCGTCTGCACCGAGGAGGGCCACGATGGCGACGGGCGAGACAGGTTTCGACGATGTCACCTACGACCTGATATCGGTGCAGTACCACTCCCTCAAGGCCGGGCACGACTACGGGCAGTACGTTCGGGACGCCGACAACGCCGGGCAGGAGGACATCGCGGCGTTCTTCCGGCAGGTGATGGACGAGGACTCCCAGCGGGCAGCCCGCTGCCACGAGTTCCTCAAGCGACTCTCCGGCACCGAGGCCTCCGGGCCTGCCGTGACCTGACGCGAACCTCAAAGGGCCCCGTGGAGCGGATCAGCGACAAGCTGCTGAGCTGGGCCTCGGTACTCGAGCCGGCGACGCGCGAGCAGGCGCTGCGAACGAGCGAGATGCCGTTCGTGCGCCCGCACGTCGCGTTGATGCCGGACGCCCACCTGGGCCTCGGGGCCACCGTCGGCTCGGTGATCCCGACGGTTCGCGCTATCATGCCGGCCGCCGTCGGCGTCGACATCGGCTGCGGGATGATTGCCGTCCGCAGCCAGCTCATCGGTGCCGGGCTGGACCGCTCGCGGCTACGCGCCCTGCGGGAGTCGGTGGAGCGGGCGGTGCCGCTCTCCGCCGGCCGGTACAACCGCAAGCTCACCGCGACTGCGCAGGCGCGCGTCGACGAGCTGCGCGCCCTCGATGGCGCCGCGACAGCGGACGGCACCGCCCGGAACTGGCCGCTGCAGCTCGGCTCTCTCGGCTCCGGCAACCATTTCATCGAAGTGACCCTCGACGAGGGTGACCGGGTCTGGCTGTTCCTGCACTCAGGCTCACGGGGCGTGGGCAACAAGATCGCCCAGCACCACATCGACGTGGCTCGCGAGCTGGCGCGGAGCCGGGGCGCGCGGCTGCCAGATCCGGACCTCGCCCACCTGGAGGAGGGGACGCCCCAGTTCGACGCGTATATCCGTGACCTGCGCTGGGCACAACACTTTGCACTGCTCAACCGTGAGGAGATGATGGACCGGCTGGTCGAGTGCGTCGCCGAGTGGTCGGGCGAGCCGGTCGCCGAGCAGGAGCGGATCAACTGCCACCACAACTTCACCCAGCTCGAGGAGCACTACGGGCAGCGGGTCTGGCTGTCGCGCAAAGGTGCCATCGAGGCACGCGCGGGCCAGCCCGGGTTGATCCCGGGGTCGATGGGTACGGCGTCCTACGTTGTCGTCGGCAAGGGCAACGAGGCGGCCCTTCGCTCGTCACCGCACGGCGCCGGCCGGCTGCACTCCCGGCGGGCCGCCCGCCGCACCTTCACGCACGCCCAGCTGCGGGAGGCCATGCGCGGCATCGAGTTCCGCGACACGCCGGCCTTCCTCGACGAGATCCCCGCGGCCTACAAGGACATCGACCAGGTGATGGCGGACGCCGCCGACCTGGTGGACGTCCGCCACACCCTCCGGCAGGTCGTGAACGTCAAGGGCGACTGAGTCCCGGCCTCAGCGGTACGCCGGATGCTCCGGCCACGGGGCGTCGGCCGGGCGCAGCGTCGACCACCCCGCCTCCCGTGCCGCGCACGCGGCGAGGATCCCGACCACGAGGCTGGGGTTGTGCAGGTCCCCCGCCAGGATGGCGTCGCGCACCTCGTCGAGCGGGAACCAGCCGAGCACCATGTCGTGCTCCTCAGCCTCCCGCACGTGCCGGTCGCCGTCAGGGACGGCGCTCAGGTCACGCGCCAGGAAGCAGCGCAGCATCTCCGACATACCGCCCGGCGAGTTGGCCCAGTCGATCAGGATGTCCCAGCGGCCGGCGACGAGGTCGGTCTCCTCGGCGAGCTCACGCGCCGCGGCCGCCACCGGGGCCTCGTCCTTGACGTCGAGCAGCCCCGCGGGGAGCTCCCACAGCGTCATCCCGACGGGGTGTCGGTACTGGTGCACCAGGGCCACCCGGTCGTCGTCGTCGAGCGCAAGGATCGCCACGGCACCGGGGTGGTCGACGTACTCGCGCGTCACCTCACCGGCGGCGCCCAGGTCGACGACGTCGCGGCGGACGTCCCAGATCCGGCCGGAGAAGACCACCTCGGACGTGCGAACGGGCCTGCGGCCGATCTCGTCCCGCAGCCGGCTTCCCGGGGCGCTCACGCGGTGGCCGCCGTCTCGCGCGGCCGCTCTACCTCGACCAGGCGCGCGGAGCGCTGCGCGTCAACCGCGGCGCGAACCAGCCCGGCGAAGAGCGGGTGGGCGCGGTTCGGCCGCGACCGGAACTCCGGGTGGGCCTGGGTCGACACGTAGTACGGGTGCACCTCCCGCGGGAGCTCCACGAACTCGACCAGGCGTCCGTCCGGGGAGGTCCCGGAGAAGACCAGCCCGGCCGCTTCGAGTTGCTCCCGGTAAGAGTTGTTGACCTCGTACCGGTGCCGGTGCCGCTCCACGACGACATTCTCGCCGTAGGCCTCCGCGACGACCGAGCCGGCCGCCAGGTCGGCGGGGTAGAGCCCCAGGCGCATCGTCCCGCCGAGGTCGCCGCCACCGTACACGATGGCTTTCTGCTCCTCCATGGTCGCGATCACGGGGTGCGCCGGCTCGGCGTCGAACTCGGTGGACGACGCCCCCGGCAGACCCGCGACGTTGCGCGCGTACTCGATCACCATGCACTGCAGCCCCAGGCACAGCCCGAGCGTCGGCACCTGGTTCTCGCGGGCCCAGCGCAGGGCGCCGAGCTTGCCCTCGATGCCGCGGACGCCGAAGCCCCCGGGCACGCAGACGGCGTCGACGCCGTGCAGCTCGCGCTGCGCCCCCTCCGGCGTCGCACAGGTGTCGGACGCCACCCAGCGCAGCCGCACGCGGGCGTCCTGGTCGAAGCCCCCCGCGCGCAGCGCCTCGGTGACGGACAGGTAGGCGTCCGGCAGGTCGATGTACTTGCCGACCAGCGCCACCTCGACGTCGTGCTCGGGCTGGTGCACCCGGCGCAGCAGCTCGTCCCAGTCGGTCCAGTCGACGTCCCGGAAGGCCAGGGCGAGCCGGCGCACGACGTAGGCGTCCAGGCCCTCGGAGTGCAGCACCTTGGGGATGTCGTAGATGGACGGCGCGTCGACCGCGTTGGCCACGGCCTCGGCGTCGACGTCGCACATGAGCGAGATCTTGCGCTTCATCTCCGGCGGGACCGGCCGGTCGCTTCGGCAGACCAGGGCGTCCGGCTGGATGCCGACCTGGCGCAGAGCCGCCACCGAGTGCTGCGTGGGCTTGGTCTTCAGCTCGCCCGACGGCGCGAGATACGGCACCAGCGAGACGTGCAGGAAGAAGACGTTGTCGCGACCGACGTCGTGGCGCACCTGGCGCGCGGCCTCCAGAAAGGGCAACGATTCGATGTCACCGACCGTCCCGCCGATCTCGGTGATCACCACGTCGACGTCGTCCCCGGCCTGGGCGCGCATCCGGCGCTTGATCTCATTGGTGATGTGCGGGATCACCTGCACGGTGTCGCCGAGGTACTCGCCGCGCCGCTCCTTCGCGATGACCTCGCTGTAGACCTGCCCGGTCGTGACGTTCGCGCTGGAGGCGAGCGGCGCGTCCAGGAATCGCTCGTAGTGCCCGATGTCGAGGTCGGTCTCGGCGCCGTCGTCGGTGACGAAGACCTCACCGTGCTGGAACGGGTTCATCGTCCCGGGGTCCACGTTGAGGTAAGGGTCCAGCTTCTGCATGGTGACCCGCAGGCCGCGGGAGCGGAGCAGGAGGCCGAGGCTCGAGGCGGTGAGCCCCTTGCCGAGCGAAGAGGCGACGCCCCCGGTCACGAAGATATGTCTCGTCTGGGCCACGGACTTCTACTGTACTAGGCCGCGGCCGCGGTGCATGGGCGGCACGCGGCCGGTCACCGACCGGTACACCTCCAGAGCGGCCGCGAGCGCGTCGGCATCGGTCGGCAGTGCCGCCGCGCGCGCCGTCGCCGCGGCCTCCAGGCGGGTCCGAAGGCCCGGATCGTCGAGCACCCGCCGCAACGCGTCGGCGAGCGCTCTCGGGTCGTTCCGCGGCACCAGCACTGCGGCGTCCCCGGTCACCTCGGCGGTTCCGCCGACGTCGGTGGCCACCACGGCACGCCCCGCCTGCAGCGCCTGCTGCACGGCGATCGGTTGTCCCTCCCACACCGCGGCCGACACCACCACGTCCGCCGCCGCAATCAGGTCGGCCACGTCGTCGCGCCACCCGAGCAGCCGCACGGGCAGACGCTGGGCGTCGATGCGCGCCTGCAACGGCTGGCGCAGCGGGCCGTCCCCGGCCACCAGGACGACGAGCTCGTCGGCTCCCTTGCCCTGCCCCAGCAGCGCCACGGCGTCGAGCAGCAGCGGCAGGCCCTTCTGCTCGGCCAGCCTGGCCACGCAGAGCACGACGAGGCGGTCGCCGACGTCGAGGGTGACCCGGGTGCGGGCGGGCGTGGCGGTTGGCTGCAGCGACGCGGGGGCAGGCACGACGGCGTGCCGGACGTCCCGCGCGCCAAGCTGAGCCAGCCGGGACTCCAGGTCCGACGACACGCCGAGCACCACGTCGGCACCGCGCGCCACCAGCCGCTCGAGCACGGCGTAGGCGGCCCGCACCGGGCTCCCGCCCACCCCGCGCGCCAGCAGCGCATTGTGCAGCGTCACGACCAGCGGCGTGCCGCCCCGACGGGCCAGCACGGCCAGGCCTCCGACCCGCAGGCCGTGGGTGTGCATGACGTCCGCGCCGCGTGCCAGCCGCCCGATCGCGACCGTGGCACGCACGTCGGTCACCGGATGGGGCGACTGGCGCACCTCGACGACCGCGAACCTCGCGCCCACCGCGGTGAAGCCGAAGTCGTGCTCGGTGGACGCCGGGCCTGCGACCGTCACGGTATGGCCGTCGTCGACCAGCGCGGCGGCGAGCGCACGGACGTGCCGGCCGACGCCGCCTCCGCTGGTTCCAAGCAGTAGCAGCACCCGCAGCGGGCGGTCGCCGTCCGCCGTCACGGCCGGCCCCTCGCGCTCAGCAGGGTGCGCAGGTCGTCGCGGTCGAGCAGCCACAGGCCCCCGAGCAGCACCGCCCCAGCAAGCGCCGCCCCCACGACGCCGGACAGCAGGGCCGGGGTCATCCCCGGACGCAGCAGCAGGTCGGTGGCCAGCCGGCCGGCCACCGCGGCCAGCCCGGCAAGGACCAGGCAGCGCAGCAGCACCGGAACCGCGTGCCGCAGCCAGCCGCCCACCGGCACGTCGCCGACCCGCAACCGTCCGGCGCCGACGAGCAGCAGGCCTCCGGCGAGGGTCATGCCGAGGCTGCTGGCCGTGCCGAGGGCCAGCAGCGCGGCCCGCGGTCGGTCCTCGGACGTGCCCGCCAGCAGCGGCACGAGCGCCAAGGACGCCAGCACCGCGGTTCCCCAGCCGGCCACCGTGCAGCGCGCGACCCATCGGGTCGCGTGGACGGCGAACAGCGCGCGGCCGAGGTGGGCGAGCAGGGCGAAGCCGACCAGGCCGGGTGCGTAGGCGGTGAGCGCGACGGGCATGGCGGGAAGCGCCGGGGATCCGCCCCGTAGCGCCGTGAAGACCGCACCGACGGCCGGCGCCACCGCCACCAGCACCGCGGCGCCCGCGACCGCGAGGAGGACGACGGCGCGTGTCGATCGCTCCAGCCCCGCCGCGAAGCGCTCGCCGTCGTCGCGGGCGGCGTGGCCGGCGAGGGCCGGGAACGAGGCGGTCGCGAGCGGCACGGCGAGCACCGCGTACGGCAGCAGGTAGACCGCCTGCGTGTACTGGTACACGTTGATCGTGCCGACGCCGCCGGCCGACGTCGCGAGGCGGACCGTCACCAGCACGAGCAGCTGCTGGGCCAGCAGCCCGGCCAGGCCCGCGGCCGCGAGCGCCCTGACCCGCCGGACCGACTCGGCGTCCAGCCGCAGGGTCGGCCGCAGCCGCACGCCGGCG
>DATFPQ010000195.1:0-15459 GCA_035264765.1 Actinomycetales bacterium
GTCGCGCCGACCGCCGCGGCCCAGCCGCGGGTGTCCAGCTCGCGGACCAGCGCCAGGCGGTGCGCGTCCAGCCGAGCCCGGACGCCCTCGTACTCGCGCAGCCGGTCGACCAGGTCGTCCTCACCGTGGCGCCAGGTCGGCTCGCCGGCCACCGCCTCCACACACCGCAGCAGCAGGCCCCACGCCGAGTCGCCGTCCGGCACAGAGCCGATTCCGGTGCCGAGCGCAGAGCCCGGCACCGCGTCGGGCACGGTGCCCGATCCGGCGTCCGGCGGTGGCTGCTGTTCCATGCCAACGAACCTATCCGGCACCACCGACAGTCCAGCCCGACCCAAAACGGCCGCATGCCACGGGAACCCCTGTGGATAGCGGCTGCGCGACAAGCGTCTGATGTGCTATGGGACAACCGCGAGCGCCCGCTAGAGCGTTCTCAGACGAGCTGGCCGGCTTGCTCAGTCCTGCGTGACCACGGCGGGCTTCCGCCCCTCCGGTGGGCACCACCGAGCCGGTGACCCGTGGCCTCTCAGGGCAATCGTCGTGATCGTCGGCGACGATATTTACCTGACGTAAAAAAACTGGCGAGTCAGCCGGACGAGCCGACCGCTATCTTGCTGGCTCGGTAGTATCTGGCCGCACCGGGGTGCAGTGGGACGGGGAGCGTCCCCGTCGCCGACCGCGGGTCGATGCTGGCGGCGGCTGGGTGAGCGCGCTCCAGCGCCGACCGAGCGTCGAAGAGCAGCCGCGTGAGCTCGAACGCTTCGTCCTCGCTCATGCGACTCGAGACGACGAGCAGGTTGAGGACACGGATGCTGGGGACGGGCGTGGCGGTCATCCCCGAGTAGGCAAAAGCCTGAATCGTGCCTGGACGGTACGTCTCGCTGTAGGTCCGCCGGATGCTGTCCACGTAGCGGCCCAATGGCAGCAGCCGGATGGGCACTGCTTGAGCCAGGCTTGCGATGGCCGGCGTAGGGACGCCCCCAAGGAAGAAGAAAGCGTCCAGCTGGCCGGTCCGCAGCGACTGGGCGGAGGCGGTGGCGCCGAGATTGGAGGCGACGACGTCCCGCCGGCCCATCCCGGCGAGCCGCAACAGTCGTTCCGCCGCAAGCGCAGAGCCCGAGCCCGGAGCGCCGAGCGAGACGCGCCGGCCCGCCATGTGACGCAGGTCGGTGATGTCGCTTGCCGCCGTCACGACGACGTGCGCGTAGTCGTCGTACAGCGCCGCCAGGGCGACGATCGGCTGTGGACGGACGAAGGGTAGGGACCCGGTGACGGCCAGCTGGGCAGCGTCGGCAGTCGAGAACCCGAGGTCTGCCCGGCCGGAGGCCACCAGCCGCAGGTTCTCCACCGACGCTCCGGTGGTGCGGGAACTTGCGTTGCCGAACCGCCCCAACCGCGCCCGCCGGACGTAGACACTGCCCAGCAGGTCGTAGATCCCTCCCGGCGTCCCGGTGACGACCCGAAGCGTTTCGGACCGGCCGCCGGAGGTGCACCCGCCGGCCGCCACTGCGAGCAGCGAGGCGACGGCGGCGCGCCGCGTCACGCCGGGCACGGCACGGCCCTGAGCCTGGCGGTCGCCCGCAGACCACCGAGCGGGCCGGTGGACAGCGAGAGGGATCCGCCGGACCGGCTGAGCAGTGCGACGACGACCGCAAGACCCAGCCCGGACCCAGCCCGCTGGTCGTCGTCCGTGCGGCGCCAGAAGGGTTGTAGCGCCTGCTCACGCAGCATCGCCGGGAGCCCCGGACCCGAGTCGTCGACCTCGACCAGCAGCGTGCCGGGTTCGGCCGTGCCGACGCTCACCGCCACCGCTCCGCCGGCTCCGGCGAACTTCGTGCCGTTGTCGATGAGGGCGTCCAGGACCTGGTCGAGCGTGGCCGGAAAGGTCAGCGCCCAGGCGTCCTCGATGTTGGTCGGGAGCAACGTGACGCCACGCCGCGAGGCGAGCGGCGCCCATGCCCGGAGCCGGTCACGAGCGACCTCGCGGGCACGAATGAGCACCATGTCCTCGTCGCGGCAGTCGGTGTCCGCGAGCGCGACCAGGGAGTCGCAGATGTCGGATAGGCGCTCGATCTCATGGAGGGCGGCGGTCGCGTCGAGGCCACCAGGCGCCTCGTCGGCAAGCGCCTCAACCTGCAGCGTTACGGCAGCCAGAGGGTTGCGGACCTGGTGGGCGGCGTATGCCACCACGAGGCGCTGCTGCTCGAGGAGCTCGCAGACCTCGTCGGCCATCGTGTTGAAGGAACGCGCGAGCGAGCGCACCTCCTCGGGGCCGGATTCCACCGGAGCGCGCGCCGTAAGCCGACCCGAGCTGATGGCGCGCGTGCAGTCGGCCAGGTCGCGCAAGGGACGCAGCACCCAGGACGCCAGCGGTCTGCCGGCCACGGCGCCCGCACCCAGCACCAACAGGCTGAGCGCCAACAGCATGGCCCAGCGGCGCAGGATGACCGCCCGCAGCTCTTCGGTCGGTGAGACGGTCACCGTCGCACCGACGACCTGGCCGCTGCGCATGACCGGCTCGACGATGAGGAGGGAGCGGTCGTCCCAGGGCCAGACCGAGGCGGGCGGCTGCAGTCTCTCGCTGGCGAGAACTCGTGCTACCGCGCCAGAGACCCGACGCCCGTCCTGTACCGACAGCGTGCCCGCGGCCGCCACCTGGTCCTTGTTGCGGTCGACGACGACGGCGGCTATCCCGTAGAGGAGGTGGTACTGAGACAGCTCCAGCTGCAGGGACTGCGCCTCGCCCTGGAGCAGCGCCTCGTCGGCGACGCTGGCGAAGCGGGCGGCGTCAGCCTCGCGGTCGAGGTACACATCCTTGGTGGCGCCGGACGCGGCGCTGAGGCAGAGCGGGACCACGAGCACGACAAGCACCACCGCCAGCAGCGTGAGGTACGTCAGGTGCAGGCGGCGAAGCATCAGTCGATCCCGAGCGCCAACCGGTAGCCGACGCCCCGAACCGTCTCCAGCAGAACGGGCTCACCCAGCTTGGCCCGTAGCGTTGCCATGTGCACGTCCAGCGAGCGACCTGCGCTGTGCCAGTCCGTATGCCAAACCTCCAGCAAGAGCTGGTCCCGAGTGGCGACCCCACCACGGCGCCGGAGCAGGGAGGTCAGTAGGTCGAACTCCTTGCGGGTAAGGGTGAGCGGTCGGCCGTGCCGAGTCGCCTCACGTCGCGCGCAGTCCAGCCGCAGCCCCGCGCACTCCAGCCCCTCCTGCCCACTCCGGACGGCCCGTCTGAGCACCGCTTCGATGCGGGCATGGAGCTCGGCCATGCTGAACGGCTTGACCACGTAGTCGTCGGCTCCTGCGCTCAAGCCCGCTACCCGTTGCTCCTCGCGCGCCCGCGCGGTCAGGACGATGATCCCGGTCGCGCTTCGGTGGCGCAGCTTGCGGCACACCGCGAGACCGTCCACGTCGGGCAGGCCCAGGTCGAGCAAGACGAGGTCGAACCCGGTGCCGGCCAGCGCCTGGGCCCCAGTGGCGACGGCCGTGACTTCGTAGCCTTTGCGGCGCAAAGCGGCCGTCAAAGGTTGTGCAACGTGGAGGTCGTCCTCCACGAGCAAGATGTTCACGACGCCCCCCTCCGCGCCACCCTTGTCGCGGACAGGCGGCGCGCGAGTATAGGGTGCTGGGACGTCGAGAGGCGGCGCAAGACCCTTCCCAGATCCCGGGACGCCTCAGCTCGACGTGACGGCCACGGCCCGACGGAACATCGCCGCCGCAGCGACCGCAAGTGCCAGGACGCACAATAGAACCAGTCGCAGGGCGCCCCCGCCGACCGAGGCCCACCCCTGGCTGGCAAGCACGGTTGCGGAGACGGCGCCAGGCAGCAGCTGCCCAGCTGCGCTCGACGTGGCCTCGAGCAGTGGCTCGGCGAGCACGAGATAGCCCAGCAGCACGCCGACGGCCGACGTCTGAGAGCCGGCCAGCAGGGCGACGGCAGCCCCGAGCACTCCCCATGTCACAGCGACGGCGACGGCTGCGAGCAACAGTCGTTGCGGCGTGTCGAGTCCGGTTCCGGGGGCGGTCGGCAGCCCGGCCACGAGGAGTGCTACGACGGCGGACAGAGCCCCGGTGGCGCCCGTGAAAAGCGCGACGGCCCGGGTGGTGCCGGCCACGTACGCCAGCCGGCCGCCTACCGCAAGCAACTCGCTGTGGACGCACCCGAACCGGAAGTCAGCACCTACCGTCACCGCCCCGATCACGCCGCATGCGGCGGGGAGGGCGCTGAGCGCGGCGGCACTGGACGGCGCGCTGCCAACGGTGGCCAGTCCGACGGTTGCCGAGGCCGAGACGCCGAGGGCAAGGGTCAGCAGGACCCACGGTGCGGGCACCGACGTCAACCGGCGTACGTCGCGAACCAGTCCGGTGCCGGTCATGGCGCCTCGACCAGCCGTTCGCTACGGGATTCCGGCCGGATCGCGAGCCCCCTCATGGCCAGGTCTAGCGTCGTGCGCTCGGCTGACATGGCGACGACGGGAACCCGTTCGCGCGCCAACACCTCACCCACCAGCCGTGGGGCCGCGCCGTGCACGACCACCCCGGCGGGGCCGTCGACCGCGTACGCCAGGCCGGCCGTCGTGAGCGCCCTGGCCAGTGCCGCCGGCCGCGACGAGGCGACTCGCACGACACTGGGGCTTCCCAGCAGCCCACAGGTAGGTCCGGCGTAGGCGACGCGGCCGGCGTCGAGGACGGTGACGGCGTCGGCGGCGCGTTCCACCTCCGACAGGTCGTGGGACGACACCCAGGCGCAGCCGCCCGACCTGACAAACTCACCCAGACGCTGGCGGAGCCAGTCCACGCCGGCGACGTCGAGCCCGACCGTCGGCTCGTCCAGGACCACCAGCCGCGGGGATCCGACCATCGCGCAGGTCACGGACAGGCGCTGCGCCTGGCCGAGCGACAGCGCGCCGCAGCGCACCCGTCGGTCGGTCAGCCCGGTGTGTTCCCATGCCACCTCGAGATCGCCCGGCCCCCCGCGGACGGCGGCGACACGCAGGGCCAGCTCAGTCCTCACCCTGCGCGCGGGATGCAGGAGGCGAGGGCCGAACGACACACCAACGAGCCCCGGAGTGGCAGGAGGGACCGCGCCGAACAGGCGGACCGTTCCCGCCGTCGGCCGCACCAGACCCAACGCCGTCCGCATCACGGTGGTCTTGCCGGACCCGTTTGCGCCGACCAGGCCGTGCCAGCTGCCTGCGGCCAGCCGCAGCGAGAGCTCCCGGAGGACCCGTCGGCTGCCGACCCGGACCGTGACGTCGGTCAGCTCGACCACATGGTCAGGCACTGGTGGCCCGCTCGCCGTCGGTGCTGAGACGGAGGGTCCGGCAGACGTAGGCGAGGACGCCCAGGTGCGACAGGAGGATGCTGGCCGCCATCCAGGCAACCTCGCCACGCTTCCACTGCTCGCGCAGGACGACGGCCAGGGCACCGAGCCCGGCCATGGACCCGACGAGAAACTCCCGTGGGGCCGCTGGTGGCTGCGTGCCCGGAGACCGGACCGCCTGTCGCAGGGCGTCCAGGTAGTCCGGCAGTCCGACGGCGAGGGAGGCCAGCGCGAGCAGCGTCAACGCCAGGGCCATCAGCAGGCGGAAGCGGAGGGTCATGTCACTGTCCCCTGCGCGCCGAGATCCGATACCGGCGACGCCCCGAGAGGTCGGGGGCGTGCCGACCGAGGAACTGCTCAGGACGTCCCTGTGCGTCGAGGACGTAGTAACCGGTGCGCCCGCCGAGCATGATCGCCGCACTGATGACGAACACCACCAGGGACGCCATCGAGCACTCGGCCGCGGGAGCTCCCTGAGACCATGCCAGCAGGGCGAGTGCTGCCGCGACCGGACCGGCCCACAGCACCAGGCGGCGACGTCGTCGCTCAGTGGCGAACACGATGGCGCGACCCTCCGGCTCGTCGTCCGGAGCGGCCCACAGGGCTTGGGCTACCAGGTCCGCCGGCAGCTGCACACTTCCCACGGTCATGTCCTTTCTGGAGTCTTCACGGGGGTGACCCGGTGCTCCCGCGCCGGGGGGAACGCGGCAGCCACTTCGTCGCGGTGGGCCACATAGATCAGGGCTGTGCCCGACTCGGCGGCCTCAGCGAGGAACCGGCCGCAGTCGGTGAGCGAGGACTCGTCGAGGCCGTCGACCGCTTCGTCGAGCAGGAGGAGCGCGGGCTGGTGCGCCACCGCGAGCAGGAAGGCCAGCTGCTGGCGCATCCCGTGGGAGTACGTCCGGACCTCGACGTCGAGTGCACGCACGCAGGCCCAGTCCGCAAACCTCTGCGTGGCCCAGGTCCATGCATCCGGCGCCAGGTCGTGGATCCTGGCCGCCAGCTGCAGGTGCTCCGCCCCGGTCAGGTAGGGGAACGGGCAGGTGCCGGTCGAGAAACCCAGGAGCGCCTTGGTGCGCTCCGGCTCGGCGTCCATCGGATGCCCGAGGATCGTGACCGAACCACCCATCCAGGGCTGGGCCCCGGCGATCCCGCGGAGCACGGTGCTCTTGCCCGCGCCGTTCACTCCCGTCAGCCGGACCGCCTCACCCGCGTTGACGCACAGGGACACGTCCCGCACGACCTCACGCTTGCCGAAGCCGAGAGTCAGTGCGTGGACGTCGACGACGGGCGGCGCATCCGGACTGATCAAGCCTTGCCATCGCATGCGAGAGGCGGCCTGCACGACACCGGCGTGGCGCCGTGAGAACCCGAGCATCTGGTTAGACATAGGACACCGTCGATTCGAGGAGGGCGGCCACTGCGAGCAGGCCGATGGCGATGGCTTGGGTCCGCAGCCACGAGGTCACCCACGAGCGGTTGGGATGGTGGGCGTCCGGACCGCGGTGACGAAGGCGAGTGGCCAGCGCGATCCCAGCGGCGGCGCTCGAGGCCGCGGACAGGACGTAGGCCGCCAGCTCGGGGACCAGGTGCGGGAGGACGGCGGTGTAAAGAACCGATGCGGAACCGTCGGCAAGCAGATGGCCGGCTAGCCAGCCAAGCATCGCTCCATTGACCATCATGGTGGCGCCGGAGACCATGCCGGCCGTCCACAGGCCCAGCGCCAGCCAGGCCAGCACCCCGACGTTGTGCAGAAACAGCCACGGCGCCGAGGGCAGGTCCTCGTTGGTGGCCACGGAGCCAACGGACGTGGTTGCCCCGGCCAGGAGCCCCATCGCTGCCCCCGCGGCGTAGCAGCCGAACGCCAGAACAGCGGTGAGGCTCAGCGGGACCGGCAGGGCCGCGGCACAGGGCGCCGTCGGCTGCCTCATGCCGTCCTCCGCGAGCTGATCCGCAGCAATGCGCCGTGACCGGCCACGGCCGTCAGGAGGTCGGCGGCGACAAGCAGCAGCAGCGCCCGAACCGGAGCGGCAGTCGCCACGGGCAGCGTCACCACCAGGGCGACGGCCACTGCCCTGCTGGTGGCCAGGTAGCTGACGAGCACCGCGGTCAGCCAGCGCCGCGCACGGTGCACAGCGAAACCCACACCGAGCCATCCGGATAGCACCAGCGGCCCGGCGAGGGCCGCCTCCAGCAGCGTCCACGGGGACTGGTCCGCGACCGATGCGGCCCACGGCGCTAGCAACGCCAGCGGGACCGTGCCGACCAGGGCTGCCGTCGTGCAGGCGACGTGCCTCGCCCGGTGCCAGCGGCCCCAGGGCAACGGCGTCGTCCGCAGCCAGGCGCTCGCGGAGGCTGGCAGTCTCGTGGCGTTGCGCCGGTGTGCGTAGCCGGCCAGCGTCGCTGGCAGTGCAAGCGCGGCGAGGACGACGGCCGGCACGACTGGCTCGGACGGGGCGCCCACAATCGCGACCGCAGCCGCTGCCGCAACGACGGCCCCCAGGGCGAGCGCGGCCAGGGCGTCCCCCCGGGGTACGCGGTGGGCGACGAGGTCCGCAGCCAGCCCCCGGTTACCGGGTCTGCGGGCGGTGGCGAGCAGCCGGGCGCGGCTGGGGCGAGCCACGTCGCTGTGGGCGGCCCGGCCGACCTCAAGGGAGGCAAGCAACGCCCAGGTGGCCGCGAGCCAGGCAAGCAGGACTGCCGCGGCGACCGAGGGTCGCGACAGTCCCAGAAGCACGTTGCCCGGGGTCGCAAGGACTCGAACGATCGTAGCCACGGGACCTGGCGCCGGTGGGAGGGCAGCCGTCAGGCCGGCGAGCGCCAGGCTGAGGGGGGCGACCACGAGCGCGGGTGACGTCGGTGTGGGGCGAGCCGCGTTCCACCGCAGAGCAACGGCGACGGGGAGCAGCGGCAGCACGACTACCGCGCAGGCGGTCTCCAGCCGGGCGCCCATGCCGGGGTTCCCGAGCAGCGCTCCGACCGCCACGCTGCCGAGGATCATCGCGGAGAAGAGGCTGCTCTTCAGGGCAGCCAGCAGCAGAAGCAACGAGCGAACCCGACGTCCGCTCAGCGGCAGCGGACGGACCCACGCGGCGATTGCGGGCACGCCCGTGCCGGTCCGCTCCCCGAGCAGCAGGATGTTCGCGACGATGATCATGGCGACCGCACAGTCGAGGACGGCGAGGTTGGTCGGGGAGACCGTGCCCTCTGTCACCGCGGACCTGACCCGAGCGATGAGCGAGGCGAGGATGAGCGCTGCTGCGGCCAGCTCGGCGACGAGCAGAACTCGATTCGGTCGGGACAGCCCTTGGACGCGGAGCTCGCCTCTCCAGAGCAGCAGAGCCGCTGATGTCATAGAGTTCACCTCACCCGGTTCGTTAGGGGCGGCGGGGAGGCGGGGTAGTGGCCCGCCTCCCCACCTTGGTCACCAGCCGATGGCGTAGGTGACGCCGAGGAACGCGATCATTCCCTTGATGGTGATCTCAACCGGGATGATGAAGGGGTAGAGGATCGCCAGCTCCCACGCCGCGCCCGAGACGATGAGGTTGACGATGACGGCGGCCACCTCGCGGGTTACGTGGAAGTGACCGACGATGCGGCCGATGGCGCCCAGCGGCAAAAGTGCGAGCGTGGCCGCGAGTATTACGGCGAGCGGTCTTGGCCTTTCGGTAATGCGTACTGCTGTGTTCATGAGGTCTCCCGAAGTAGTGGTTCGGTCGATGGTGGGTTACCAGCCGATGGCCAGGCCGGCTCCCCCGACGGCGATCAGTCCGCGGACGGTGAGGACGAAGGGCAGGATCCACGGGTAGAAGGTGGACAACACCCAGCCACCGCCCTGAGCGATGATGTTGACGACGGCCGTTGCCACGGCCGTGGACACGTTGAAGTGGCCGACGATCCGGCCCAGCGGCGACACGACCAGCGCCAACAAGACGGCGCTGAGCGGGGTCGACGGGGCGGCGAGGACTACACGACGCAGTCCGGTCGCATAGCAGGGTTCGTTCATTCCGGGGGCTCCATTCTTCCCGGTTCGTCGTCGGTATCTCCGCCGACGGCCATGACGGAGAATCGTCAGAAGCCTTCAGTCCCTGCGTTCCCCCTGGCAGAAAGAACTTCATCGCCGCGCATACACCGTGTCAACACCGCTTAGCAGTAACTTGATGTGCACCGTGACGCGCACAGCACGCAGGCACACTGGAGCCCGCGAAGCGGGCTCCAGTGTGCCTGCGCCGCGCTAGCCGGTCAGCGCACGCCGACGAGGTGCTCGATGGCGAGGCGCTGGAGCTCGGCGAAGCCGTAGCCCTTGGTGCGGGCCGAGTCGAGGTCGTAGTCCTCGAAGGAGCTCCGGTCGGACAGCAGGTCCTGATAGGTCTCGCCGTCGTCCAGCGTCGGACGGCTGAGGCCGGCGACACCGCTCGCCTCCAGCGCCTGCTGCACCTCGGGGTCGGCTCGGAAGGCCTTCGAGCGGTCCCGCAACGTCAGGTACAACTCCATGTTCGCCAACGCGGACTGCCAGACGCCGTCCATGTCCTCGGTGCGCAGCGGCTTGAAGTCGAAGTGACGGTCCCCCTCGTAGACCGGCCCGCCGCCGGGCGCGCCGTTCTCAAGGAGGTCCACGGTCGAGAACGCCTGGATGAGGTCGCCGTAGCCGAAGACCTGGTCCTGGTCGTAGCGTGGTCCCTTCTGCCCGTTCAGGTCGACGTGGAAGAGCTTGCCGTGCCACAACGCCTGAGCGATTCCGTGGGTGTAGTTCAGGCTCGCCATCTGCTCGTGACCGGTCTCCGGGTTGATGCCGACCATGTCTGCATGCTGGAGCTCGTCGATGAACGCGAGCGCATGCCCGATGGAGGGCAGCAGGATGTCTCCCCGGGGCTCGTTGGGCTTGGGCTCGAGCGCGAACCGCATGTTGTAGCCGGAGTCGATGCAGTACTGCGCCAGCAGGTCGATTCCCTCGCGGTACCGGTCGAGCGCGGCGCGCACGTCCTTGGCGAAGTCGACCTCGGACCCCTCCCGGCCACCCCAGAAGACGTAGATCTGTGCCCCGAGCTCGGCTGCCAGATCCATGTTGCGCATCACCTTGCGTAGCGCGTACCTGCGAACGGACCGGTCATTGCTGGTGAATCCGCCGTCCTTGAACACCGGGTCCCCGAACAGGTTCGTGGTGACCATCGGCACGACGAGTCCGGTCTCCTCGAGGGCTTGCTTGAACTCGTCGATGATTCGCTGGCGCTCCTGGGGGCTGCTCCCGGGCGGGACCAGGTCGTCGTCGTGGAACGTGATCCCGTAGGCGCCGAGATCGGCGAGCTTGTGAACCGCCTCCGTGCCGGCGAGGATCGGACGGGTCGCCTCCCCGAACAGATCTCGCGCCTGCCAACCGACGGTCCACAGACCGAAGCTGAACTTGTCCTCGCGGGTGGGCTTGGGAGCCATGCGTCCTCCAAAGGTGAAGATCCCTGTCCTGTCCACAACCTCAGCCCGACGACAGGCTCCGATCCGCAGGATCCGGTCGCCGTCGGCCGATGAGGGTCACTGAACTCCACAGGCAGCTCAACGGCCACCGCAGGGTCTTCTGCGGAGGCCTTGCCGTGCGCAGCCAACCGACATGCGCCCTGACTAGGACCGGGCTGGCGACGGAGATGACAGCGTGGAGGACCCGCATGCGCTCCTCGCGGCCGCGTAGATCGGGCCCGTACCTGCTGGTCGGCGGGTCATGGGACCCCTCCTGGATGGTCAAGCCGCCTAGGGATCGCAGTGGTCCGGGCCATGAACTCCTGGTTCCCCACGGCGCCGGTGACAGGTTGATGTGCCGCGTCGATGGGAGGCAGCGCGGCCAGGCCCGTTGACGCGCCTTCGTCGCCTTGCTCGCCTCGGCGACTGTCAGTGCCTTTCGCCCGCAGACGGATGCCGAAGCGGCTGGGCAGGCGCCCGAGGACTGGATGGTCGTCACGACCGGGATCCGTCCCGATGTTGAGTACATGGAGCAGGTTCTCGGCGGTGAACCGTCGGGGCCTGGCGAGGTGGGCCGGGCCAGAGCGTGCGGCTGATGATCGACTCAGAGCCGCGGGTCGACCGGCTCAGACTCCAGCGCCAGGACGGCGAAGACGCACTCGTGCACCCGCCACAGCGGCTCACCGCGTGCGAGCCGCTCCAGCCCCTCCAGACCGAGGGCGTACTCCCGTAGGGCGAGGCCACGCTTGCGGCCGAGTGACCGTTCCCGCAGCCGTTCGAGATGCTGCGGCTCGGTGTAGTCCGGGCCGTAGATCAGCCGCAGGTACTCACGTCCACGGACCTTCAGGCCGGGCTGCACCACGCCGCGCCGCCCGCGGGTTAGGTTGGCCGCGGGCTTGACGACCATGCCCTCGCCGCCCGCCGCGGTCATCTCTTCCCACCACGCCGTCGCCGCGGCCTCGCTCGTCGGGTCGGTGACGTCGACGGTGAGTGAGCGGGTGCCGCGGATGAGGTCAGGGTCGGCCTCGGCCAGGCGATCGGCGATGGCCAGATGCCAGGCATGCGGCCGGTCGGAGTACGTCCCGCCGGCGGAGGCGAGCAGCTGGAAGGGCGCGAAGGCGACGCCGCTCAGCCCGTCGGTGGGCCAGCAGTAGCGCCGGTACACCTGCGAGAACGCCTCGGCGTCGGCGACGCGCCGCCGGTGGCGGTCGAGCACGTCCCCAACCTGGAGCCCCCGCGCGGCCGCCTGCTCCAGGGCTGCCACGGCGGCCGGGAGCGCCGTCCGCGCGGCAGCACCGACCGCGGCGTACTGGCTGCGGATCAGGTCGCCCGCCTTGACCGACCACGGCAGCAGCTCGGCGTCGAGCAGCAGCCAGTCGGTGTCGATCTCCTCGAACAGGCCGGCCTTCTCGGCGGCGATGCCGAGGCGGTCCAGGAACGCGGCGGTGAGCTCGGGGCCGAAGAAGGAGCGGCCAGTGCGGGTATGCAGCACGCCCGGGGTCGAGGCCGAGTCACCGGGCCGGCGCACGAGAGCGACCGCCCGGGAGCCCATGTGCTTCTCCTGGCAGACGACCTCGGCCACGCCCTCGCCGCGGAAGTAGGCAAACGCCTCGGCCGGGTGCTCGAGCAGCCCCGGCCGGGTCGAGGTGGCCGAGGGGCTCATCGTCGGCGGGAGGTAGAGCAGCTGCTCGGGCGCGACGGCGAAGCGGCTCATCACCTCGATCGCCGCCGCGGCGTTCTCCTCGCGCACGGTCACCCGGCCGGAGAGCCGGGTCTCGACGACCCGCTTGCCGAGCACGTCGGCGACGTCGAGGACGTTGTCCCGGCGCCGCGGCTCGGCCAGCGAGGCGGCATCCCCCTTGGCCAGAAATGGGCGGGCCGGCTGGTAATAGGTCTTCTTGGCCGCGACGCTGACCAGCTCGCGCTCGGGGTAGCGCAGCGCGGTGAGCCGGCCACCGAAGACGCAGCCGGTGTCGAGGCACAGGGTGTTGTTGATCCACTCTGGCGTGGGGACCGGGGTGTGCCCGTAGAGCACCGTCGCGCGGCCGCGGTACTCGGTCGCCCACGGGTAGCGCACCGGCAGGCCGAACTCGTCGGTCTCCCCGGTCGTCTCGCCGTAGAGCGCGAAGTCCCGCACCCGGCCGCTGGACCGGCCCTGCAGCGACTCCTTGAGCCCGGCGTGCGCGACGACCAGCGCCCCGCCGTCGAGCACGTAATGGCTGACCAGGCCGTAGCAGAACTCCTCGACCTGGCGGCGGAAGTCGTCGTCCTCCGCCTCGAGCTGGGCCAGCGTGCGCTCCAGGCCGTGGGTGACCTGCACGGTCCGCCGACGCAGGGCGCGCACCAGCTTGTTCTCGTGGTTGCCCGGCACGCACAGCGCGTGGCCGGCGGCGACCATGCCCATGACCAGGCGCAGCACGCCGGGTGAGTCCGGCCCACGGTCGACGAGGTCGCCGACGAAGGTCGCCCGGCGCCCGGCCGGGTGCTCGGCGTCCACCGGGCGGCCCTGCTCATCCCGGCGCAGCTCGTAGCCGAGCTCCCCCAGCAACGCCTCGAGCTCGGCCCGGCAGCCGTGCACGTCACCGATGACGTCGAACGGGCCGGTGTCCTCGCGCCGGTCGTTGTACTGCCGCTCGTAGGTGATGACCGCGCGCTCGATCTCCTCGGCTCCGGCCAGCAGGTGCACCTTGCGGAAGCCCTCGCGGCCCAGCCCGCGCAGCCCGCGCCGCAGCTCGGACCGCTGCCGGCGGATCACCCCGGCTGAGATGTCCCGGTCCGGCCGGGCGGCGTTGCGGGCCAGGCACTCGCTCTCCGGCACCTCGAGGACGATCGCCACCGGCAGCACGTCGTGCTCGCGCGCCAGCGCCACGAGGGACGCCCGGTCCTCGCGCTTCACGTTGGTCGCGTCGACCACCGTCAGCCGACCGCCCGCCAGCCGGACCCCGGCGATGTGGTGCAGCAGGTCGAACGCGGCCGGCGTCGCCGCCTGGTCGTTCTCGTCGTCGGCGACCAGGCCGCGGCAGAAGTCGCTGGAGAGCACCTGCGTCGGCCGGAAGTGCCGGCGCGCGAAGGTGCTCTTGCCCGACCCGCTGACCCCGATCAGCACGACCAGCGCCAGGTCGGGGACGACGACGGTGCGCGCCTCGCCGGCAGGACGCTGCTCGGTGGTGGTGGTCATGCCGCCACCTCCGTCGCCGCGCCGCGGGTGAACACGGCCATCTGGGTGGGCATGCCGACATCCGGGTCTTCGTCGCCGACGCCGAGCAGCCGCACGGCGTACCCGTGCCGCTCGCCGACGCCGGCGGCCCAGTCGGCGAACTGTGCGCGAGTCCACTCGAAGCGGTGGTCCCGGTGCCTGTAACTGCCGGCGGGCAGGCCCTCGAAGCGGACGTTGTACTCCGCGTTGGGCGTGGTGACGACGACGGTCGCCGGGACGGCAGCGGCGAAGACGGCGTGCTCGAGCGCCGGGAGCCGGTCGACGTCGAGGTGCTCGATGACCTCCATCAGCACCGCCGCGTCGTAGCCCCGCAGCCGGGCGTCGGTGTAGGTCAGGCCGCTCTGGAGCAGCTTGATCCGCGCCCGCTGGCGCTCGGGCAGCCGGTCGAGCCGGAGGCGCCGGGCGGCCACCTCCAGCGCCCGGGCGCTGACGTCGACGCCGAGGATCTCGGTGAATGCCGGCTCCGCGAGCAGGGCGGGCAGCAGCGCGCCGGCACCGCAGCCGAGGTCGATGACCCGCTGCGCGCCGACCGAGCGGAGGGCGGCCAGCACCGCCTCGTGCCGCTGCAGCGCCAGGGCCACCGGCCGGTCGGCCGCCTCCTCGCCGTCCGTGCCCTGCAGGCCTCCCGCTGCCGCGACCGGCGGCGCGATGGCATCGTCCAGCTCCTCGGCCTCCGCGTCATCGACCTCGGCGAGCCGCTCGATCGCCCGGCGGGTCAGCGCCGTCCGGTGCCCCAGGTACCGGCGCGTGATCAGGTCCCGCTCCGGGTGGGCGGCCAGCCAGCCGCTGCCGGCGCGCAGGAGCTTCTCCACCTCGTCGGAGCCGATCCAGTAGTGCTTGGCGTCGTCGAGCACGGGCAGTGCGACGTAGAGGTGGTTGAGTGCGTCCGCGAGCCGGAGCTCACCGCTCAGCCGCAGGTCGACGTACCGGGAGTCGCCCCAGTCCGGCTGGGTCTCGTCCAGCGGCACCGCCGCCGCGTCGACCCGCCAGCCCAACGGCGCGAAGAACCGGTGCGCCATCTCCACGCCGCCCCGGCACGACAGCGCGGGGATGTGCACCTCCAGCGGCAGGGCGACCTCCACCAGCTCCGGCCGCTCCTTGCTCATCCCGCGGCGGGCGCTGGAGAACGCCTTGCCCAGCGCCACCGCCAGCAGGCTGGACGCCGCGTACGGCCGGTCGTTGACGTGCTGGGCGAGGGCTGCCCCCTCCCCGCCGCCGGCGCGCGCAGTCCGCACCAGACCGATCGGGTCCACCTCGAGCAGCAGGGCCGCGGTGCAGCGGTTCTCGTTCGCCTCGGGGTAGAACACGTGCGCCGTACCGGTCGAGACCTCGACCTGCTGCGCCCGCGCGGGGTTCTTGTGCAGCAGGAAGCCGAGGTCGGTCGCGGGCACGTGCGTGGTAGACAGGGTGACGAGCACGCCCGAGTATCACCGAGCAACGGCGCGTAGTCGAACACCTTTCGCCGATTGTG
>DATFPQ010000196.1:0-25506 GCA_035264765.1 Actinomycetales bacterium
GGACTGTTGCCGTTCGTGAACATGAACCGGCTGCACGTCGTCCCACCGTGCACGGTGAGCGACGACGAGGCCCGACTCGGCCTGAGCCTGCTGGACGAGGCCCTCGCCGAGCTCGAGAGCACCCGGTCCTGAAGCCCCCCCATCTGGGGGCTGTTGGCCCGGCGCGGCCTCTGTCAGGCTCGCACTAGGCCGGTGCATCCGGCACCCTGGGCCCGCCGTTCCCCCCCGCGGCAGGCCCTGTACCACGGAGTCCCCGAGAGCACTCCCCCTGCCTCCCGGGGACTCCGTGCTGGCGTGGGGCGTCCGGAACGGCACCGATAGGGTTCCCGTCGTGAACGGGTCCGTCGTGAAGCCGCCGTCGTGAGGATCCTCGTCCTCGGGTCCGGCGCCCGCGAGCACGCCCTCGTCGCCGGGCTGGTCCGCGACCCGCAGGTCACGCAGGTCCTCGCCGCGCCGGGCAACCCCGGCATCGCCACCGTCGCCCGGTGCCACCGGGTGGATCTGCTGGACGGCCAGGCCGTCGCCGGACTGGCGCGCGAGCTGGAGGCCGACCTGGTCGTCGTCGGGCCGGAGGCGCCGCTGGTCGCGGGCGTCGCCGACGACGTGCGGGCCGCCGGCATCGCCTGCTTCGGTCCCTCGGCGGCTGCCGCGCGCCTTGAGGGCAGCAAGGCGTTCGCCAAGGAGGTGATGGAGCAGGCCGGGGTGCCGACCGCGGCCGCGCACGTCTGCCGCGACCTGGACGCCGTCGGGCAGGCCCTCGACGCCCTCGGCGCGCCCCATGTCGTGAAGGACGACGGGCTCGCGGCCGGCAAGGGCGTGGTGGTCACCGACGACCGCGAGCTGGCGCTCGCGCACGCCGCCGCCTGCCTGGGCCGGGCGCCCGGCGCGCAGGTCGTCGTCGAGGAGTACCTCGACGGCCCGGAGGTCTCCCTGTTCTGCGTGACCGACGGCAGCGAGGTCGTCCCACTGGCGCCCGCGCAGGACTTCAAGCGGCTCCAGGACGGCGACGCCGGACCCAACACCGGCGGCATGGGGGCGTACTCGCCGCTGCCGTGGGCTCCGGCCGGGCTGGTCGAGGAGGTCGTGACGCAGGTCGCACGTCCCACGGTCGACGCGATGCGCTCTCGGAGGACGCCGTTCGCCGGCCTGCTGTACGTCGGGCTCGCGCTGACCTCTCGCGGGCTGCGGGTCGTCGAGTTCAACGCGCGCTTCGGCGACCCGGAGACCCAGGTCGTCCTGTCCCGGCTCCGGACGCCACTTGCCGGGCTGCTCCGCGCGGCGGCCACCGGAGACCTTGCCGGCTTCGGGCCGCTCGACTGGTCGCCGGACGCCGCGGTGACGGTCGTGGTGGCGTCGGCCGGGTACCCGGGGATGCCGCGGACCGGTCACGCCATCGACGGACTGGGTGAGGCCGCCGCCGTACCCGGCGCGTCGGTGCTCCACGCCGGAACGGCGACCGACGGCAGCGGCCGCGTGATCTCTGCGGGCGGGCGGGTCCTGTCCGTCGTCGGTACCGGACCGGACCTAACGGCGGCCCGGCGGACGGCGTACGAGGCGGTGTCGCACATCCGGCTGGACGGCGCGCAGTACCGGGGCGACATCGCCCTTGCGGCCGCCGGCGTGGTGGCGTCGTGACGGGCGCCCTGAGGGGTGGCGCCGAGGCGGTGGCGTCGTGACCGGCGTGCCCAACCTCCCGGCGTCCGCGCCGCAGCTGCCCGGCTACCGGCACGTGTACTCCGGCAAGGTGCGGGACCTCTATGCGCCCAAGGGGGACGACTCGCACCTGCTCGTCGTGGCGACCGACCGGATCTCGGCGTACGACCACGTGCTGGCAACGACGATCCCGGACAAGGGCCGGGTGCTGACCCAGCTGTCCCTGTGGTGGTTCGCCCAGCTCGCCGACCTGGTGCCCAACCACCTGGTGGCCGGCGCCGTGCCGGACGCGGTGGCCGACCGGGCGGTCCTGGTGCGGCGGCTGGACATGTTCCCCGTCGAGTGCGTGGCACGCGGCTACCTCACCGGCTCCGGCCTGGCGGAGTACCGCGCGGGTGGCGCGGTCTGCGGTGTGCCGCTGCCACCCGGCCTGGTGGACGGGTCGCGGCTACCCGAGCCGATCTTCACGCCGGCCACCAAGGCCGAGCTCGGGGAGCACGACGAGAACGTGACGTTCGAGCGGGTCGCGGCCACGGTGGGTGAGCCGGCGGCCGACGAGCTGCGCCGCCTCACGCTTGCCGTCTACGCACGGGCGGAACAGGTCGCCCGCGACCGCGGCATCCTGTTGGCCGACACGAAGCTGGAGTTCGGCCGCGACGCGGAGGACCGGACCGTGCTCGGCGACGAGGTGCTCACGCCGGACTCCTCGCGGTTCTGGCCGGCCGAGGAGTGGTCCCCGGGGCGCTCGCAGCCGTCCTTCGACAAGCAGGTGGTGCGCGACTGGCTCACCTCACCGGCGTCCGGCTGGGACCGCTCGGGCGATGCGCCGCCGCCTCCGCTCCCCGACGAGGTCGTCGCGCTCACCCGGGCGCGCTACGTCGAGGCGTTCGAGCGGCTCACCGGCACGCCGTTCTCCTGACCGACACCGATCCGCGGCGCTGACCCGTACGGGGGTCGTCGGGGCCGGCCGCTCAAGCGGGCCGCCCGGCACACCGAGACCCGGGGCAGCGGCGCCATCCCGGTCGGCCGCCGGGGCCCACACGGGTCAACCTGCTGTCGAGGAGGTGAGTCGGTGCTCGGAGTCTCCGCGTCCAGCTGCGCCGACACGCGCCTCCCGCGCCTGCTGGGCTGGGCGCCGTGGCTCGTGGCCGGGCTCGGCGCGCTCACGCTGCTGGCTCTGCCCGGTGGCTCGGACGGACCCCTGGTCCGGCAGGGGGTTCTCCTGCTGCTCGGCGTCTTCTTCTGCTGCCTCCTGGGCCAGCTGCTCGTCGCGGCGACCCGCCAGCGAGCCAGGCGGCTGTCGCTGCTGTTCCTTGGTATGGGAATCGTCCTGTGGGCGGCGGGCTCGGCCACGGTCACCGCCAGCCAGACGGTCAGCGCCGTAACCTTCCCGTCCCCGGGCGAGGGGCTCTTCCTGACGTCCTACCTCGGCATGGCGGCCTTCCTGCTCGTCGGCATCCCGCGCCGTACCCTGCCAGCCGCCGCCGTGTGGCTGGAGGCCGCGGTGGTGTGCTGCGCCAGCGTGTGCGTGGCGGCCTTCGTCGTCCTCACGCCGCTGTCCGGGACATTCTCCCGGGGCGGCCTGACCCTCCTGCTCGCCCTCCTGTACCCCCTGCTGGACCTCCTGCTCGGAACGGTGGTGCTCGCGCAGCTGCTGCTGCGCCAGCGCGACCGCTCGCTGGCCACCGCGCTCCTGGCCGTCGGTTTCCTGGCGCTGGCCGTCGCCGACAGCAGCTTCCTGGTGAACCTGGCGTCCGATGACTACTCGACCAGCATGCTGCTCCAGCTGCTGTGGGGCATGAGCTTCGCCCTCGTCGTAAGTGGTGCCTGCGCCGGTGGGTCTGGTGGGACGGCGCGACCGGTCGAGCGCCAGCACACTGGACTGCTGCTCGCAGCCGCCGGCGTGGCCCTGGTGATCCTGGTCCTGCATCCGGGCGGCACGATCGGCTGGTGCGTGACGGTGCCGGCCATCGTCACGATGGTCTGCGCCGGCGCGCGACTGCTGCTGGCCCTGCGCGAGGCGCGGGGGGCGGCCGAGGCGATGCGGCTGTCGCTCACGGACGAGCTGACCAGCCTGCCCAACCGCCGGGCCCTGTTGGCCGGGACGGATGCGGCGCTGAAGGGCGACTCCGCCGTGGGGCTGCTGCTCCTGGACCTCGACGGCTTCAAGGACGTGAACGACAGCCTCGGCCACGGCGCCGGCGACGAGGTGCTGGTGGCCGTCGCGGAGCGCATGCGGACGGTCCTTGAGCCCGGGATCCTGGTGGCCCGCCTCGGCGGCGACGAGTTCGCGGTGCTCGTGACCGGCTCGGACGAGCGGCGCCTGCTGGTGCTCGCGCACCGGATCCGGGCCGCGCTCGGCGAACCGCTACGGGTGCAGACCCTGGAGCTGTCCGTGGAGGCCTCCGTGGGGATCACGGTTCGGGGGGATGCAGCAACGAGCGCCAGCGAGCTGCTGCGGCGGGCCGACATCGCGATGTACGAGGCCAAGTCGTCGGGTGCGGGCGCCCTGCTGTTCGACCCCTCACAGGACGGTCTCTCCCATCACCGGCTGCAGCGCGGCGAGGAGCTGCGCCAGGCGATCGACATGGGGCAGCTGCGGGTCTGGTACCAGCCGCAGGTCGACAGCCGGACCGGCACCGTCGTGGCCATGGAGGCGCTGGTCCGCTGGCAGCACCCCGAGGAGGGACTGCTGTCGCCGATCGCGTTCCTGTCCGACGCCCGACGGTCCGGACTGATGCCTGCGCTCTCCGAGGCCGTGCTCGACCTGGTGCTTGCCGACGCCCGGCGGTGGGCGGACGCGGACTTCGGGTTCCGCGTGGCGCTCAACTGCGCCCCGCCTGAGCTGCTCGGTGGCCGGTTGCTGCCGCGGCTGTTCGCCGGTCTCGAGGCGCTCGACCTGCCGGGTGAGCGGCTGCTCGTCGAGGTGACCGAAGATTCGTTCTTGTCCGACCCAGAGCGTGCGCGGGACGTCCTGCACGAGCTGCGGGACCACCGGGTCCAGGCCGCAATCGACGACTACGGCACCGGGTTCTCCTCCCTCGCCTACCTGCGCGACCTGCCGGTGCACGAGCTGAAGATGGACCGCTCCTTCGTCGCCGCGATGGCAACGGACGAACGCAGCCGGATGATCATCCAGACCACGACCCAGATGGCCCACGCCCTCGGCATGCGGATGGTCGCCGAGGGGATCGAGGACGCGGCGACTGCGGAGGCGCTGGTGGCGCTGGGCGTCGACGTGCTGCAGGGCTACCACGTGGCGGCTCCCATGCCGGCCGACGAGGTGGCGGCGTGGGTCGGGCGCTGGTCCGTCGGGCGGCTCCCGGGCCCTTCCGAGTCGGACGGCCGGCTACCGCTCCCCAGCCAGCGCTAGCCCGTTGGTCAGGTTCAGAGCGTCCACTGTCACATCGGCCGGCCACATTCCCAGCAGGTCGAGCTGCCCGGCCGGGCCGAGCGGCCTCGCCCCGGACTGAAGCCGGAAGGCCTCCTCCGGAGGCACCGCAACGCCGTCGAGCCCGGAGCCGAGCGTGACGAGGCGGTAGGCGTCCGGAAAGTGCCGCCGTTGGTGCTCCACCATCGCGGTGATGTGGGCGTACACCGGTGTACTGGCGCTCGACCCGAGATACGAGGCTGTTGTGGTCCCGGGCAGGGCCCGGGTCTGGACGCCGACCGAGCTCAGCAGCCGCCGCACGCGCTCGTCCAGAACAGCGACGAACGACGTCATCCGGTTGACCCGGACCGCCGTGAGCAGCCCGTGGTACAGCGCGAGCGACAGCTCGGCGCGGCCGGCGGTGCGCCCACGGACGCCCAGCGTGGCCACCTCCACCGTGGACCTGAGGTTCATCCCGACCGCCGCGGCCGCCTGGCCGCCGTTCACGCGCCAGGGCTCCCTGCCGAGGTCGGCCAGCGTCTTCAGGCCGGCCCGGCCACCGGGCACGAGCATGCGCGCCGCGCCGATGACCTCGTCGTCGCGGTCGGCCAGCGCCACGAACACTGAGCTGTCCTCGTAGGGGCCGTACTCCTCGGCCAGCTGCTCACCGGTGTTGCCGTACCACCGCAGGAAGACCTCGGCCTCGCACTCGCGCGCCGACTCGAGCAGGTCGTCCTGGACGTCGAACAGCAGGCGGACCTGCGGCCCCATCAGAACGCCTTGCAGACGACGTCGGTCGCGTCGAACCACTCGCGGGTGAGCTCGACCACCGCGTCCGCCGAGAACGGCTTGCAGGCGTAGACGTCGACGCTGAAGAACAGCCTCGGGACGTCCCAGGCGTAGAAGTGCGCCCCCGACGTCTCCCAGTGGATCCAGCCGGCCCAGCCGTACAAGGGGGACTGGTGCGTCACCGGCTCGGTCAGCTCGATCATGTCGATGGCCTTGGACAGCTGCGACAGGTAGTCGCGGATCGACGCGGCGTCGATCGGCTGGGGGCACAGGCCCTCAACGACCAGACGCTGCCGGTGGATCTCAGGAGCCAGGTCTCGCACGTTCTCTCCGTTCGCGGGTCCCAGGGCCGCCCCGGGATCACAGGAATGCTGGCAGCGCTTTCGGGCGGTTCGGACCGGGTCGCCCGGTGTGCCCTCCAATGAGGCAGGCCTGTGACATTGCGTATTGCTAGCATCACTGCATGTAGTCAGCGGACGTTCTACGGCGTCCTGGCGCTCCGACCGGCTCTGGACGAGGGAGTCGGCAGGGGTGGACCATCTACGCCAAGCCTGGAGGTGAGCCGTGGAGTCGCTGCTAACCCTGCCGGTAGACGGGCTGGACGCCGTACGCGCGGGCCGCGCAGAGTTGCGCGAGTCCATGTCGGCGCTCGAACAGGCGCTCGCCGGGGCCGCCCCGGGACGCGAGGAGGCCTGGAGGGAGCGGGTGCATGTGGCGCTCGTCGAGCTCTCTGCCGACCTGAAGGCGCACGTCCTGCTCACCGAGGGTCCGGGCGGGCTGCACGACGACGTGCTGGCCACGGCGCCGCGGCTCGCCGGCCGGATCGGGCGGCTGGTGCGCGAGCACGGCGAGATGACCTGGCTCGTCGAGGACCTCATCGATCGCGCGGACGGTCCCCTGGACGAGGAGGGCGTCGCCGCACTGCGCTCGCGGGCGACCACTCTGCTGGGCCGGCTGGTTCATCACCGGCAGGCGAGCGCCGACCTGCTGTACGAGGCGTACTCCGCTGACGTCGGTGGAGGCGACTGAGGCCGCTGGTCAGCCCCTTGATCGACCCAGCCGGTCGATCGATCCAGCCGATTGATCAGCCCAGCGGGTCGGTCGCCACCCCGTGCTGCATCCCGCGCAGGACGGTGCCGTCGGGCGCCAGGTTGGTGCTGTGGGTCAGGTAGAGGTTGCGGGCCGCCGGCTGGAGCGGGCCGTCGTGAATCGGCACGGCCACGGCGGGACGCACGGCCCGCAGGTAGTCGATCGTCTCCGACACCTTCGCCCACGGCGCCCACAGCGGCAGGGCCAGCAGGTCGACGTCGGCAGGCACCACGTCGTAGGAGTCCCCGGGGTGCAGCAGCAGGCCGTCGCCGCCGTCCGCCCTGGACGTGCCGATCAGCACCGCGACGTTGCCCACCCGCGGCAGGTCCGGGTGGATGACGGCGTGCCGGCCGCCGGCCGCGTGCAGGGGCAGCTCCCCGATCAGGTGCCGGTCACCGGGATGCAGCGGCCGCGCCTCGATGCCGGCCCGGTTGAGCTCGGCGGCGGTCTCCGGCTCGGCCAGCAGCAGCGCCGCGTCGTTGGCCTCCAGCAGCTGGGGCAGCCGCTCGACGTCGACGTGGTCGGGGTGCTGGTGGGTCACGACGACGGCGTCGAGGTCGGTGAGCTGCTCGAAGCCGTGGCTGAAGGTGCCGGGGTCGAGAAGCACTCGGACGTCGTCGGACTCGACGAGCAGGCAGGAGTGGCCGAGGGAGGTGATCCGCATGGCGTCAGCCTGCCACCGCGAGGGCTCTGCGCGCTGCCCCGACCTCGCGCGTCCGGAGCGCCTCCGGTGGCTCGGTAGACTCGGGGGTACCGCACGCTCGCCCGGCCGACACGGCCCACCGACCCCTGGAGCGCCCGCATGGCACGCGTCGTGGTCGACGTCATGCTCAAGCCAGAGATCCTCGACCCGCAGGGCCAGGCCGTCGCTGGCGCCCTCCCCCGCCTCGGCTTCACCGGCATCGCCTCGGTGCGCCAGGGCAAGCGGTTCGAGCTCGAGGTGGACGGCGAGGTGACCGACGAGGTGCTCGCCCGGGTGCGTGAGGCGGCCGCGACCGTGCTATCCAACCCGGTCATCGAGGACGTCGTCGACGTCCGGGTCGAGACGGTCGAGACCGCGGCGGCAGGTGCCTGATGCGCGTCGGTGTGGTCACCTTCCCCGGGTCCCTGGACGACCGTGACGCCGCCCGTGCCGTGCGGATCGCCGGTGCGGAGGCCGTGCAGCTCTGGCACGCCGACGCGGATCTGCACAAGGTCGACGCGGTCGTCCTGCCGGGCGGGTTCTCGTACGGCGACTACCTGCGCGCCGGTGCCATCGCCCGGTTCGCGCCGGTCATGGGACCGCTCGTGGACGCCGCCCGCGGTGGCCTGCCGGTGCTGGGCATCTGCAACGGCTTCCAGGTGCTCTGCGAGTCGCACCTTCTCCCCGGGGCGCTCGTCCGCAACGACCACCGCAAGTTCGTCTGCCGCGACCAGGCGCTGCTCATCGAGAGCGCCTCCACCGTCTGGACCAGCTCCTACAGCGCCGGGCAGGAGATCGTCGTGCCGCTGAAGAACGGCGAGGGTGGCTACGTCGCGGACGAGCGGACGCTGGACGAGCTCGAGGCCGAGGGACGCGTCGTGGTGCGGTACCTCGGGGCCAACCCGAACGGCTCCTACCGCGCGATCGCCGGCATCTCGAACGCCGCGGGCAACGTCGTGGGGCTGATGCCGCACCCCGAGCACGCGACCGAGCGGGGCTTCGGTCCCGACCCGAGGTCCGGCACCGACGGCCTGGACGGGCTCGGCTTCTTCACCTCGGTCCTCGACGCGATGGTCGCAGCATGAAGCCGTCCACGACGTCGCTCGATGGGCTCACGACGCCGCGGGGACCGCGAACGCACGTGGATACGGTGGAGGCGGCCGCCAAGACGCCTGACGTCGAACAGCCCTGGGCCGCGCTCGGGCTGAAGCCGGACGAGTACCAGCGGATCCGCGACATCCTGGGCCGCCGCCCGACGTCGTCCGAGCTGGCCATGTACAGCGTCATGTGGAGCGAGCACTGCTCGTACAAGTCGAGCAAGGTGCACCTGCGCCAGTTCGGTGAGAAGACGACCGACGCCATGCGCGAGAAGCTCATGGTCGGCATCGGCGAGAACGCGGGCGTCGTCGACATCGGCGCCGGCTGGGCTGTGACGTTTAAGGTCGAGAGCCACAACCACCCGTCATACGTCGAGCCGTACCAGGGCGCTGCTACCGGCGTCGGCGGCATCGTCCGCGACATCATGAGCATGGGCGCGCGGCCCATCGCAGTCATGGACGCGTTGCGGTTCGGGGCGATCAACCATCCCGACACGCATCGCGTGGTGCCGGGGATCGTTGCCGGCGTCGGTGGCTACGGCAACTGTCTCGGGCTGCCGAACATCGGCGGCGAGGTCGTGTTCGACCCGTCGTACCAGGGAAACCCCCTCGTCAACGCGCTGTGCGTGGGAGCGATGCGGCACAAGGACATCCACCTCGCGAACGCGTCCGGTGCCGGCAACCAGGTGGTGCTGTTTGGTGCCAAGACCGGCGGCGACGGCATCGGTGGCGTCTCGGTGCTGGCGTCCGAGACCTTCGAGTCCACCGGGCCGAGCAAGCGACCCGCGGTGCAGGTCGGCGACCCGTTCGCCGAGAAGGTGCTGATCGAGTGCTGCCTCGACTTGTTCGCCGCGGGCGTCGTCGAGGGCATCCAGGACCTCGGTGGCGCCGGCCTCTCGTGCGCCACCAGCGAGCTGGCGAGCGCGGGCGACGGCGGCATGCAGGTGTGGCTCGACCGGGTTCCGTTGCGCGACACCACGCTCGCGCCCGAAGAGATCCTGATGAGCGAGTCGCAGGAACGCATGATGGCGGTCGTCTCGCCGGACAAGCTCGAGGAGTTCATGGCCATCACCCGCCGTTGGGACGTCGAAGCGACGGTTGTCGGTGAGGTCACCACTACCGGCCAGCTGGTCGTGGACTGGCATGGCGAGACCGTTGTCGACGTCCCGCCGCGCACCGTCGCTCACGAAGGCCCGGTCTACGAGCGTCCCTTCGCGCGGCCGGCAAGTCTTGATGCCGTCCAGGCCGACTCACCGTCCCGGCTGCCGCGGCCGACGTCCGGGCAAGATCTGGGTAAGACGCTGCTCCAGCTGCTGGGGTCGCCGAACCTCTCCGACCGGTCCTGGGTCACCGACCAGTACGACCGCTACGTGATGGGCAACACCGCTCTCGCGACGCCCGACGACGCGGGTGTGGTGCGGGTAGACGAGGAGTCCGGGCTCGGCGTCGCGCTCTCGACCGACTGCAACGGCCGCTTCACCGCCCTGGACCCGTACGCCGGCGCGCAGCTCGCGCTTGCGGAGGCGTACCGCAACGTCGCGACCGCGGGCGCCACGCCGCTCGCTGTCACCGACTGCCTGAACTTCGGCTCGCCCGAGGACCCCGGCGTCATGTGGCAGTTCGCCGAGGCCGTCACCGGCCTCGCCGACGGCTGCCGTGAGCTCGGCGTCCCGGTCACTGGCGGCAACGTCAGCCTCTACAACCAGACCGGCGACGTGGCGATCCACCCGACGCCCGTCGTGGGCGTCCTCGGCGTGATGGACGATGTCAGCCGCCGCACGCCGTCCGGCTGGCGCACGCCCGGCCAGGTCATCTATCTCATCGGTACGACGCGGGACGAGCTCGGTGGCTCGTCGTGGGCCGACGTCGTGCACGGCCACCTCGGCGGGCTTCCCCCCGCGGTCGACCTGCAGGCCGAGCGGGTGCTCGCGGAGATCCTCGTGGCCGCGTCGCGGGACGGCATGGTCGACGCCGCGCACGACCTGTCCGACGGCGGGCTGGCGATCGCCCTAGCGGAGTCCTGCCTGCGGTATGGCGTGGGCGCCCGGGTGTGGCTGGACGAACTGTGCGAGCGCGACGGCATCGACCCGTTCGTCGCGCTGTTCAGCGAGTCCACCGCGCGGGCTCTGGTGGCGGTGCCGCGCTCGGAGGAGGTGCGCTTCACCGACATGTGCAGCGCCCGGGGCGTCCCGCACCTGCGGATCGGGGTCGTGGACGACGGCGACCCGGACGGTAGTCCGGTCCTCGACGTCCAGGGCCAGTTCGTTCTCGCGCTGGACCAGCTCCGCGCAGTCCACGAGGCGCCGCTCCCCTCAGCCTTCGAGGCCTGACGCCCGCCTTTTCTTTGGCGCGGGGTCACCCTGCAACGAACCTATTGGAGTGGGGCGGCCCCGTGACCACGCGGGAATGGAGTAAACGGCCCCACGAGGGGGCTCAGGCCGCCGGACGCTCGAGTGCCGGACGCCGCGTCACCGGACGCCGGGTCGCCGCCAGGCCAGCAACCACCGAGCCGCACGACACGAGCGCGAGCACCACGGCCATGGACAGCCGCGGGTCCCCGCCGATCCCCACGAGCGGCGCGATCACCGCGCCGATGAGGAACTGACCCAGACCCAGCAGCGCGGACGCCGACCCGGCGGCGCTCGCGTGGTCGGCCAGGGCCAAGGTGGAGGCGTTCGGGAAGACGAATCCCATGCCGGCGAGCAGGCAGAACAGCGACGGCAGCACGGCGATGAGGCCGGCTCCGGTCAGCGTCGCCGCGAGGAGGCCGAGGCCGCCGAGCGCGCAGATCGAGGTGCCGGCGAGCACCAGGGCGCGTGGGCCGGTGCGGTGCACGATCCGCCCGCTGACCTGGCTCAGCGCGGTGAGTCCGAGGGTGTTCACCGCGAAGACCCCGCTGAAGGCCTGCGCGGACATGCCGTACACGTCCTGCAGCAGGAACGGTGCGCCGGCGAGGTAGCCGAACAGCCCGGCGCAGCCGAGCATCAGCGTGAGCAGCGGCAGCACGAACGTCCGGTCGCGCAGCAGACCGCCGAAGGTTCGCAGGGTCGGGGTCAGCCCGCCGGGCCTACGAGCGGCCGGCGGCAGCGTCTCCGGCAGGCGGAGCAGCGCGGCCGCGAGCAGGCCGGCACCCAGGACGCCGAGCATGGCGAAGATGCCGCGCCACGAGGTAAACAGCAGCAGCTGGCCGCCTAGCACGGGCGCGACCAGCGGCGCCACGCCGGTCACCAGCATCAGGGCAGCGAAGAGCCGCGCCATGGCGTTGCCGCTCGAGCTGTCACGCGCCACGGCCGTCGCCGTGACCATGCCGGACGCGGCGGCGAACCCTTGCACCCCGCGGAGTGCGATCAGGGTCTCCACGTTGGGAGCCACCGCGCAGGCCAGGGACGCCAGGACGAACAGCGCCAGCCCCGCGAGCAACGGCAGCCGCCGTCCACGCGCGTCGCTCAGTGGGCCGAAGACCACCTGCCCGGAGGCGAGGCCGACCAGGGTCGCGGTGAGCGTGAGCTGGGTGACCGACGTCGAGGCACCGAGCTCCTCGGCGATCGTCGGCAGCGCCGGCAGGTAGGTGTCGAGCGACAGCGGGCCGAGCCCCTGCATCGCACCCAGCACGACCACCAGCCCCACCGGCACCGTCAGGCGGGCGCGGCCGGGCGACGTGGTGGACGACGCCGCCGTGGTCGGCTGGACGTCGGTGTGGCTGGTCACTGCCATGGGGGTCCTTCGGAATTGGGCACGGACGAGGGAGGCTGCAAGGCACAGGGAGCGGGCGGAGCCCAGGAGCTACTCCCGAGTAGGGGCAACAGTTGCCTGCGCTGGACGACGTCGTCGGCGCCAGACCCGCGGTACGGGGGACTTCCAGTGTGACGTAGCAGCGCGCTTTGGGCCAATCAGTAACGCGCCGCAGGCGCTCAGCGACGGTTAGCGGTGCGGCATCCGGACGCCGGCCAGCTGGTGGCCCGTGGCCACCAGGCGGCCGCGGGCGTCCCAGACGTCGCAGGTCTCGTCGACCATGCCGTCCTCGACCAGCCTGGCGCGCTGGCGCACACGCAGCGGTCCGGGTGCGGGGACCGCCCGCACCCACGCGCTGAGCTGGAGCGTCGGCACCCAGCCACCGAGCCCCAGGTCGAACGTCGCGGGCGGCAGTGCGTCGACGGCCAGCAGCAGTGACATCGGGTCGGCCGGCCGGCCGTCGTCCAGCGCCAGCCAGCCACGTAGCTCACCGGCCCCCGAAGGTGCGCCCCGCAGCCAGCCGAGGCAGGCGGGGTCGAGGTGCTGGGCCACCACGCCCATGAGCGGCACCGTGAAGCCGGGCCCTTCAACGGTCAGCCGCACGCACTCGTCGATCGGCGGCAAGGCCACCGGCTCCACACCGTCGTGGTGCGGGGCTGCGTCCTCGTGCAGCGCCCCGAGCGTCAGCAGCGCCTCGGCCCGCTGCTCCCCGCCCGCATGGAGCTGCACCCGCTGCACGCTCGACGTCCGCCCGCTGCGCAGCGTGGTGACGGAGAGCTCGGCTGGTCCCGCGGGTGTCGGGGAGAGGTACGACGCGGTGGCGGCCACCGGCGCCGGACGGCGACCCGCGGGAAGGGAACGCCCGTCGTTGTGCGCCTCGGCGGCGCGCGCCATCAGTGCGAGCAGATACCCGCCGTTGGTGCGTCCCGCGATCGACCACTCCGGGTGGACGTCGGCGGCGTACCGCCCCCGGCCGATGGGATGCACGGCTGTGGCCCGCTCGAAGCCATCCGAGCCCGCGGGCCGATGGCCGGGCGTACCTGGCTCCGCCCCTGGAGATGCCGCTGCGGACGTCATGGCCTCATCCTGTCCGACCCCTGCCGGCCACCCCGACGCGACCTGCACCGTGCGAGCATCGCCAAGTGCCGACCCGACGACGCACGGATCCGCAGGCCGGTCGCGCCGCCGTCGCCGCCTGGCGTGCCGACCCGGCCGCCGTCGACCGCCAGACCCGTGGGACCGCCGTCCGCTTCACGCTCGAGGAGCTTGCCGCCCGCGCGCCCGGCCACACCGTCGAGGTGCGCGTGCCGCCGTTCGGTGTCACCCAATGCGTCGAGGGCCCTCGGCACACGCGCGGCACGCCGCCGAACGTCGTCGAGACCGACGCCGACACCTGGCTGTCGCTGGTGACCGGGGCGTCGACCTGGGCGGACGCCGTGCGCGAGGGCACCGTGCGTGCCAGCGGCCAGCGCGCCGTGCTCAGCGACCTGCTGCCCCTGCTCTGAGCCGTTGCACCCTCATGGCCCCACGGCGGGTTACCGTCGAGGGGTGAGCCAGCCGTCCGACCCGCAGCCGACCGAACCCGCCGAGCGTCCCGTGCGGCGCCTGCGGGTGCGCCGGGCGCCGCGGTACGGGGTCTTCCTCGCCACCGGCGCGCTGGTTGGACTCGTCGTCGCCCTCATCACCGGCAGCGTCGGTCCGGTGGACCCGCAGACCGGACGCGCCAAGCTGATCGGCTACCTCGCGATGGGTCTGATGCTGTTGGGCGGCCTGGCCGGCGGCGTCGTCGCGGTGGCGCTGGAACGTTTCTCCCGCCGCAGCAGCATCGACGCCGGGCGTTCGAGCCGCGGTCGCTCGCACTGAGGCCTCGTCGTCCCTGTGGGACACTGGGGTAGTGGCACGAGGCGACGGACTCCTGACCCATGACCTCATCCCCGGCGAAAAGGGCCCGCAGGACGCCTGCGGCATCTTTGGCGTCTGGGCCCCCGGCGAGGAGGTCGCCAAGCTCACCTACTTCGGTCTGTACTCGCTCCAGCACCGTGGGCAGGAGTCTGCGGGCATCGCGGCCAGCGACGGCCGGCGGCTGCTGGTCTACAAGGACATGGGCCTGGTCAGCCAGGTCTTCGACGAGACGGCACTGAACGCCCTCACCGGCCACATCGCCATCGGTCACACCCGGTACTCCACGACGGGGTCCAGCGTGTGGGAGAACGCCCAGCCCACCCTGGGCAACACGGCTAGCGGCACCGTGGCCCTGGCCCACAACGGCAACCTGACGAACTCCGCGGAGCTGCGGCGTCTCGTGCACGAGCGCTACGGCCCGCAGCGGGCCGGCGAGCTCAGCAAGGGCAACACGACCGACACCGCCCTCGTCACCGCCCTGCTCAACGGTGACCCCGACCACAGCCTCGAGGCCACCGCGCTCGAGGTCCTGCCCGAGCTGCGCGGCGCCTTCAGCCTGGTGTTCATGGACGAGCACACGCTGTACGCCGCCCGCGACCGGCACGGCATCCGGCCGCTCGTCCTGGGTCGGCTGGACCGCGGGTGGGTCGTGGCCAGCGAGACACCGGCCCTGGCGACAGTCGGCGCGAGCGTGATCCGTGAGATCGAGCCGGGCGAGATGGTGGTCATCGACGGCGACGGGCTGCGTGCTCACCGGTTCGCTGAGCCGGAGCCGAAGGGCTGCGTCTTCGAGTACGTCTACCTGGCCCGTCCGGACACGACCATCGCCGGCCGCTCGGTGCACGAGGCGCGGATCGACATGGGACGTCGGCTCGCCCGCGAGCACTCCGTCGAGGCGGATCTCGTGATCGGCGTCCCGGAGTCCGGCGTCCCCGCCGCGATCGGGTACGCCGAGGAGAGCGGCATCCCGTTCGGCCAGGGCTTCGTCAAGAACTCCTACGTCGGGCGCACCTTCATCCAGCCCAGCCAGACCATCCGCCAGCTCGGCATCAGGCTGAAGCTGAACCCGCTGGTCGACCAGATCCGCGGCAAGCGGCTCGTGGTCGTCGACGACTCGATCGTGCGCGGCAACACCCAGCGCGCGCAGATCCGGATGCTCCGCGAGTCCGGTGCGGCCGAGGTCCACGTGCGCATCTCCAGCCCGCCGGTGAAGTGGCCATGCTTCTACGGCATCGACTTCGCCAGCCGGGCGGAGTTGGTCGCGAACGGCCTGGCCGTCGACGACATCCGGGCCAGCATCGGTGCCGACAGCCTCGGCTACATCAGCGAGCAGGGCATGGTCGCCGCTACTCGGCAGGCACCCGAGCGGCTCTGCACCGCCTGCTTCACCGGCCACTACCCGGTGGAGCTGCCGCCGTCCGAGCAGCTCGGCAAGCACCTGCTCGAGACGCTGCCCGGCCTCGACGTCGACGGCAACGGGCTGCGGGACGCCGAGCCGCGGGACGCGGAAGGCGTGCCCACCGGCGTCGGCGGCGGTGCGGGCGACGCGCTCGGCCGCCCGTGACCTCGGACGCGCACGAGCCGGTCACCTACGCCGGCGCCGGGGTCGACGTCGAGGCGGGTGACCGTGCCGTCGAGCTGATGCGGGAGTGGGTCGCGCGCACCCGCCGGCCCGAGGTCGTTGGCGGCCTCGGGGGCTTCGCGGGCCTGTTCGACGCCAGCGCCCTGCGCGGCTACCGGCGACCGCTGCTGGCCACCAGCACCGATGGCGTGGGGACCAAGGTCCAGATCGCCCAGCGCCTCGACCGTCACGACACGATCGGGTTCGACCTGGTCGGCATGGTCGTCGACGACATCGTGGTCGCGGGCGCCGAGCCGCTGTTCATGACCGACTACATCGCCTGCGGCTCGGTGGTTCCCGAACGGATCGCCGCCATCGTCAAAGGGATCGCCCAGGCGTGCGTCGTCGCGGGCTGCGCGCTGACCGGCGGCGAGACGGCGGAGCACCCTGGCCTGCTGGGGCCCGATGAGTACGACCTCGCGGGCGCGGTCACCGGCGTGGTGGAGGCCGACGAGGTGCTCGGGCCCGACCGGGTGCGCGACGGGGACGTCCTGGTCGCCATGGCGTCGTCCGGGCTGCACTCCAACGGGTACTCGATGGTGCGCCGGGTGCTCGACCGCGCTGGGTGGGAGCTGGACCTCCACGTCGACGACCTCGGCCGCAACCTCGGCGAGGAGCTCCTGGAGCCGACCCGCGTCTACGCTCAGGACGTCCTCGACCTGGCGCGCGCGGACGACATCGACGTCCACGCCGTGAGCCACGTCACCGGAGGCGGGCTGGCCGCGAACCTCGCGCGAGTGCTGCCGCGCGGCCTGGAGGCCGTGGTCGACCGGTCGACCTGGAGCCCCGCGCCAATCTTCGCGCTGGTTCGCCGGCTCGGCTCGGTGCCGCTCGCGGACCTTGAGCGCACGTTGAACCTGGGCGTCGGCATGGTCGCCGTGGTCGCGGCCGAGGGCGCGGACGCCGCGGTTGCCCGCCTCACCGCCCGCGGCGTGCCGGCCTGGGTGCTCGGTGAGGTGCGTGAGGCCCGTCCGGACGAGGCCGTGGGCGACCTCACGCAGGGCGCGAAGGGCGTGGACGGCGGCGCGGTCCGGATGGTGGGCCGCCAGCAGGTCTGACCAGACCGCAGCCGACCGTCAGGAGATCAACGGCCGGCGAAGGCGGTGTGGCTCGACCCTGCAGGCGGTGGGAGCTCGTCCGTCGACTCAGCGGTCGCCGGACGCCCACTGCTGGTAGTCGTCCTCGTCGTCGGAGGACGGCGTGCGCTCCGGCTCCTCGTACGTCGAGGAGGAGCCATGAAGCTCACGTTGGAGGGCAGTCAGGTCTGTGTTCGGGCTGAAGTACTTCAGCTCCCGGGCGACCTTGGTCTGCTTGGCCTTGGCGCGGCCGCGACCCATAGCGTCGACCCCCTCATGCGTCGACCGGGACGGCGCGAACGGCCCCGGAGCTCAGTGTCTCGTCGTGAGGACAACGGTACATCGTCGCGGGCCATGCTTGCGACTCGGTGGGCGCTGTCCGTTGGCGATGGGTCAGTTCCGCGCGGCAGGCGCTCGGTGGCTCGGCAACCAGAACCGCTCGGCCGGGGGAACGGCGGCGATCCGGCGCTCGGCGAGCCGGTCCGCGGCCACCGACGGAGGGACGCCCTCCGCGTGGGCGGTCGTGAGGACCGAGCGGGTCGTGTCGAAGATCCGCAGCGCGCGCTCGCGGGCCCGCTCGAAGGAGAAGCCGTGCAGCTCGTCGGCCACCTGGATCACGCCGCCGGCGTTCACGACGTAGTCCGGCGCGTAGACGATGCCGCGCTCGACGAGGAGCTGCGCGACCGACTCGTCGGCGAGCTGGTTGTTGGCGCCGCCGCAGACCACCGAAGCCTTGAGTGACGACACGACGTCCGGCGTCAGGGCGTCACCCAGCGCGCAGGGGGCGTAGATGTCCAGGTCGGAGCGAACCAGGTCGTCGGTCGTCCGGACGACCTCCACCTCCGGATGCGCCGTCCGGACCCGGTCGAGGGCACGCTGCGACACGTCGGTGACGACGACTTGGGCGTCCTCCGCGAGCAGGTGGCCGACGAGCAGGAAGCCGACCTTGCCGACGCCCGCCACCCCGACGCGACGTCCGGCCAGGGCGCTGGAGCCCCAGCGGTGCGCGACGGCGGCCCGCATCCCCTGGTAGACGCCGAGGGCGGTGAGCACCGAGGAGTCGCCGGCTCCGCCGACGGCCTCGCTGCGCCCGGTGACGGTCGAGCAGGTGCGGGCCACCACGTCCATGTCCTCCACGTAGGTTCCGACGTCGCAGGCGGTGACGTAGCGCCCGCCGAGGCTCTCGACGAAGCGGCCGTAGGCCTCGAGCAGCTCGGGGGTCTTGTCCTTGACCGGGTCGCCGATGATCACGGCCTTGCCGCCGCCGTGGTCGAGGCCCGCCACGGCGTTCTTGTAGGTCATGCTCCGCGACAGATGCAGGACGTCGGCCAGGGCGTCCTGAGGGGTCAGGTAGGGATAGAAGCGGGTGCCGCCCAGCCCGGGGCCGAGCGCCGTGCTGTGCAGCGCGATGATCGCGCGCAGCCCAGTGGCCGGGTCCTGACAGAAGACCACCTGCTCGTGGTCGCCGGAGAACACGTCGTCGCTTGTCACGGTCGTGGACCTCCCGTCCCGGGGACCGGCCCTCGTGAGGCGTGGGTCCCGTCCGGCGGCGTCGTCGTCGACGCCAATACAGCCACCCTAGGTCGTGGACGTCGGGCCGCCAGGTGGCAGGCTGTGACCCGTGCCACCCGTCCCGCGCCGACCCCCGTATCTCACCCACCTGCGGGTCCTGGAACCGGTGGCGCACCTGCCCCGCCCCACCCGCGACCGCTGGCTCCGGTACGCGGACGGTCGTCCTGACCGGCGCGAGCTCGAGGGCGCGGCGTTCACCGACTCGGTCCGCCGGCTGGCGGCCCATCCGCCGGTGCCGCTTCCTCCCCGGGAGAGCAAGGAAGGCCTGCTGCTGGAGCTCGACGGTGAGCTGTATGTGTGCCCGCAGCAGCCGCGGCTGCAGGCGTGGCACGAGCTCGGGACCGCCGACGAGCTGGTGGGTGTGGGCGTGCTGGGTGACGTCGTCCCCGCGACGCTGCGCGAGCAGGCCGTCGCCGACCTGGCCGCGCACGCCGGCGCCGGGGGTGAAGTGCGGCTGTTCACCCGCACGGCGACCTGGCAGGTGCCGTTGGCCTGGTTCGTGCTCTTCGACGGCGCGCAGCGCGACCTGCGCCTGGAGGGCGAGCGGTCGCTGCGCTACCGGACGCCGATGGCCGCCGCCCGGCGTCGCTGCGCCCGCGGGCTGAGGACGGCTCGCGAGCACCTGGCCGAGACCGACGTCGTCGACGATCTCGAGCAACTCGGTCGATGGTTGGAGGACTTCGACCCCCGAAGCCTGGTCGAACTGGACTATGGTGGACTTGTCGACCTGCTGGACGACGTCTCGTTGCGTGGTGACGACTCCGCCTCCGACGTGGCCCACGGGCTCGCGGCCCTGGCGGAGGGCGACATGACCTCGGCCGCGGCGGCGTACCAGCGGCTGAGCTCCCGCTGGCAGCGGCTCGCGTTACTCGCCCGGGCCTCCTGAGCCGGCGCGGTCACCCGTTCGGCCGTGACTAGTCATTGAGCCGGGAAAAGAATGATCCGACCGGATCGTTCACAAGCGACGCCCGCGGCCCGATTATTTGGAGTACACCCCTGCGTCGTCCGACGCGGAGACGTCGGCACGTGAAGAAGGAGTCCCCATGGTCGCCCGCACCCCAGAGGCGGAGTCGTTGCTGACTCCCGCCGAGGTAGCCGCCCTGTTCCGAGTTGATCCGAAGACGGTCACGCGGTGGGCCAAGGCCGGCAAGCTGACCTCGATCCGCACGCTCGGCGGTCACCGCCGCTACCGCGAGGCCGAGGTCCGCGAGCTGCTCGCCGGGATCCCCCAGCAGCGTTCCTGACGCCGGACGCCGGTCGGCACGCTCGCGTGCCGACCGGATCCGCCGCAGTTCCCGGCACTCCGGCCGTGGTCGATACGCAGGGGTAATGTCGGCCACCGCCGCGGGTTCGGGTTTTGCGGCTGTCATCTTGGACGTCGGTCCGTCCGGCCGTGCTTGGTCTGGGCCTGACCGCGTCGGGTGGTGTTCCCACCTGCGCGGTCAGGCTTAGGGCCGTCCGCTCAGCCCCGGATGGCCCGCAGCACGGACCGTACGCCGTCGCGCTGTCGCGCTGTCGCGCCGACACCGTGCGTTCGCCGTCCCGGTGCGGTTCACGCTGTCGCGCCGACTCCGTGCCGTTCGCGATCGGTTGGTTCAAGCGCCATCGGGTCGTCCCGCGGGCAGGCATGCGTCCATATGTCCCGCGCCCTCCTTGCGCTGCCCTCTGGCGTTCGGCGTGCCGGACCCGATCACGCCGTCCGGTGAACACCGGCGCGCTCCGCGTCGGCACAGGCTGCGTCGGCCTCGGACGGTGCCTGCGCCGAACCGTCCGCGAGCTGGAGGGCCGGCTCAGCTGGCACAACCGGGACGGTTGCCGTCCGGCGTCCAACCAGCGCAGCGAGCGCCGCCACGACCGCCAGCCCGAGCCAGATGCCGACGAACACGGGTCCGTCGTCCCCCGACGGCTGGTGGAGGGCAGCGAAGACCGCGCCGGCCAGACCGATCCCGAGGACACCGCCCAGGGAGTCGCTGATCTGCAGCGACGCGGAGTTGCGTCCCTGTTCACTGGCGGGAGACAGCTCCAACGCAAGCACGCTCGTCGTCGTCATGGCTAGGCCCATCCCGAACCCGGCGACCAGCCACAGCGGGGCGACGATGTACGGCGGAACCTGCGGCAGCACCGCGAGCGGCAGTGCCGCTGTGGCGACCGCCACCACCAGGGCGCCGGCCACGAGCAACGCGCTTCGGGACCACGGCTGCCGAGGCCGGCTCTGCACCCACGACCCCGTGGCCCAGCCCACTGCGCCGCTGGTGAGGGCAAGGCCGGCCACGAGGGGGCGCAGGCCACGCTCCTGGACGAGCATCAACGGCACGAAGGTCTCGGCAGCGAAGAAGGATGCGGTGAACAGGCCGCGTACCGCGATCACCGAAGGCAGCCCACGCCGCAGCGCCAGCGTGCCCGGCGGCAGTAGCCGGGGGAGGGACACGACCAGCAGCACCACGCCGGCGGCTAGACCGAACAGGGCCGCGGGCCTACCCGTCGCGGCCTCCTGCGCGCCCCACTGAACGAGCGTCGCCCCCGACGCCAGGGCGAGGCCGAACAGGACCCGCCGCCGACGCTCTCCGGCGGCCAAGGTCGGCGCCTCGGTGGGAGTGCCTTCCAGGTGCGCCAGTCGCGGCAGCAGCACTGCCAGGGCAAGGACGGCGAACGGCGGCACGCCGAGGAAGACGGCCCGCCAGGTCACCTGGTCCGCGAGCCAACCGGCCACCGGCGGGCCGATCACCGACGGCAGCACCCAGGCGGCCGAGATCCAGCCGAAGACGCGGGGGTGAAGGGCGTCCGGATAGGCGCGGGCCACGACGACGTAGAGCGCGACGCCCAGGAAGCCGCCGCCGGCGCCCGAGACAACGCGTCCGAGGAGGAGCACCGGGAAGTTCATGGCCAGGCCGCACACCAGCAGGCCGGCGACGAAGAGCACGAGTCCGCAGATGAGCGGCCCCTGTGGACCCCGGCGGTCGCTCCACCCGCCGGCGAGCACGGTGCCCAGCAGCTGCATCGTGAGGAACAGCGAGAAGGCAAGGCCGTACGACCGGACGCCGCCGAGCTCGCGGGCCACGACGGGCATCGCGGTCGACACGGCGAGCGCCTCGAACGCCACGAGCGTGACCAGTGCCAGCAAACCCGCGGTCACCACCCGGTAGCGCGGTGACAGCGGGCCGTCCAGCGATGACGTCGGCGAGCTCACTGACGCAAGACTAGGCGGGCCCCCCGACAATTCGGGATGGGCGGGGCGGCGGGCGCTCAGACCTCGTTGCCTCCCTTCCTGCGCTCCAGTACTACGTGGAGTCTCCGTAGTCGCTCCCGACGACAACCCGGTACCCGTCCGCGAAGGCGGTCAGGGCCGTGATCCGGACCGGGTGGTCGTCCTGCGTGCCGACGTGCCGGACCAGGACCGTGGCATCGTCGACGTGCCGGATCACGCTGCTCGGCACGCCCGCCCCGGGTTCGAGGGCCAGGGCGCCGGGCGGGAACGACAGGGCTGGGGCGACGCTTCGGTGCCGGCCGCAGTAGTCCGCGCCGGCCACGTGTGGACGCGGGAGGGGACGGTCGAGCAGGTGGGCGGTCATCTCGGGCTCCTGGTTGCGGCTGAGGAACGGTCTGCCGCTATAGAGCAGGCAGCCGCCTCGTTCGTACGTCCCGAGGCGGCCGGTCGGAGCCGACCTCGTCAGGTTCGCGCGGACGTCGGCCCTGACCGTGTTTGGCGACAGGTCCAAGTCCCGGGCGACGTCCTCGGGAGGCAGGCGCATCAAGGTTCCTGGCAAACCTCCTGCCCTCAGTCTTGCGAAGCGCATCGAGACCGACGACGTTGTCGGCACAATGTGCGGGTGAAGCCGTACCGACTCCTCGCGGGAGCCCTGGCGCTGGGCGTCCTCCTGCTCGCCCTGGTCCGACTCGCCGCGTTCGCGGTGGGTGAGCCCGTCTCCACGTTCACCCGGGACGCCGACGCCGTCTCCGAGGTGCCTTGGTACACGGGGTCGGTGAGCCTGTTGACCTGCATGGTGTGGGCCGCAGCCGCCGCGCTGTCCCTGTTCGTGGCCTGGGTGGCGCCGCGGACACGCCGCCGCACGCTCTTCCTGGGCGCGTTCCTTCTTGTTCTCGCCGTCGACGACGCGATGCAAGTCCACGACCAGATCGGCCCGGCGCACGGCATTCCGGAGAAGCTCTTCGCCCCCTTCTACGGCGTCCTCGCGTTGCTGCTACTCCGCGAGATGCTCCGCGCCTCGACCCGGGCCACGGTCGTCGCCTTCCTGCTCGGCGCCGGGTTGCTCGGCGTGTCAGCGCTCTTCGACGTCGTGTTCCACGATGTGTCCTTCCTCGTCGAGGACGGCAGCAAGCTCCTCGGGGCCGTCGTCTGGACCACGGTCCCGTGCCTGGTCTACGCCGAGTCCGCCGCGAGGAGCGCCCCGACGACCGGAGCGGCCACACCCGCGCACCAGGCGTCCTGACGCAGGCCGGCGCGTCGAGATCCATCCCGCCGCGCCCAGATCTCCGCACGGAATGGGTGTTCGTGGCAACGGCTTCTACTGCAGCGACGCTCGTTGCCACAATGGGCGCGGTACGGGGTCGCCACGGTCGGCGTGGACGGGCTCACGATCGGCGCCCGCGGCGCTGTTACGAGCGGCGTCCAACATCGTTCGCCGCGATCGATTCCCCACGTCGTGGGTCCGGCCCCGGGTCGTCCCGCCGTCAGGCCCGCGCGTCAGGCCTGCGCCGAGGGACCGGCGCGCGCGGAAGGCCATTGATCGCGGCGGCCAGATACGGTCCTACGAGAGCCTCGCGAGCCTCCGCGGCGGCGGCCACCTCCAACTGCGAGCCGTCACTGACCCGCAGCCCTGCGGCGATGGGTCGCTTCCCACACCGCGTGGCGTCGTCGGCGGGGACGGCGTACACGCCGGCGGGAGTGAGCGTCGCACGAAGCCGGATCGTCCGGGCGAGCACCGGCCCACGCCGGACGACGAGCACGTCGTCGTGCCAGGCCGCCCACATCGGGCGCGACCACCAGCGGGACGATCGCGGCCAGCGCGCCGAGGTCAGGCTGCACACGCGAAGCCGGCAGCGGAACGCGGCACCGGTCCGCCGGAAGCGCCACACGCTTAGGCGGGTCGCGCAAGTGCCGAACAGTGCCAAGAAGATGGCGACGACCATTGACGTCAGCACGAGGACCTCCTCTCGGCTTGGGTCGATGCTCGCTCCGACCGCACGGGCCGCGCGCCATCCGCGGCGAGTGATAGACCGACGTCCGAGCTCGGCCGGCGTCGTCGAGCCCTGATCGAGGCCGGACGGCCCGCCACGCCGCGCGTCATTCGCAGCGGACGATCCGCACCGGCGAATGGCGCGGTGCCATGGGTGCGTGACCTCGAGCGCCCTGGTGGTGATCACGGCGGCCGTGTTCGCTTGGGGAGCGTTCTCGGCGCGGCTGGAGCGCGCCGATGTCACCGCACCCATCGCCTTCGTAGGGGTCGGCGCCGCGCTGGCCGCACTGTTTCGGTTCGGCGCGGAGACCGAGCCGGGTGTTGTCAAGGCGCTCACCGAGGCGACCTTGGTGTGGGTGCTGTTCTCCGATGCCGCCCGGGTCGGAGTGCGTGAGCTGCGCAACGATGCCGGCGTCTACGGTCGGCTGCTCGGGATGGCGCTGCCGCTCACGGTGCTGCTCGGGGCACTCGGCGCATGGTGGGTCCTCGGCGTCTCGTCGCCTTGGATCGCGCTGCTCATCGGTGCGGCGCTGGCTCCGACCGACGCCGCTCTCGGTGCCGTGGTCATCGTCCATCCGGCAGTGCCTCTGCGGATCCGGCGGATCCTCAACGTCGAGAGCGGGCTCAACGACGGCATCGTCACGCCGGTCGTCGTCGTAGCCCTCGCCGGCGCTTCCGCGGCCGAGGGGCACGGCGACATCACCGTGCTGAGTGCCGCGAGTCAGCTGGTCGGGGGAGCGCTCATCGGTGCCGCGTTGGGCGCGGCGGGTGGGTGGCTGCTGCGGGTAGGGAATCGCCGCGGGTGGGTCGAGGAGAACTTCGCCGGTCCCGCGGTGCTGGCCTTGGCGCTGCTGGCGTACGTCGGCGCCCTGGCTGGGCACGCGAACGGGTTCGTGGCCGCGTTCGCTGGGGGGATCGCCTTCGGCCACGTCGCCGGCCGCGGCGGTCCACGGGAGGTGTTCTACGTCGAGCAGACGGCCGGTTTGGCCTCGCTGCTTGTCTGGACGCTGGTCGGGGCGGTCGCCGTCCCGCTGCTCTACGGGAACCTGGACTGGCAAACGGTGCTCTACGCGGTGCTGAGCCTCACCGCCATACGGATGATCCCGGTCGCGCTGTGTCTGGCCGGCTCCGGCCTCGGGCGCCGCACCGCGCTGTTCGTGGGGTGGTTCGGGCCGCGCGGGCTCGCCTCCGTAGTGTTCGCGCTGCTCGCCGTGGAGGAGCTGGGTGCCGAGGCCGAGCCCGCCGTCGCCGTCATCGTCCTGACTGTGCTGCTCAGCGTGCTCGCGCACGGGCTCACGGCCGGTCCGCTCGCCGTCCGGTACGGCGCCCACGCGCCGCAAGCCGAGGCAGTTTTCCCTGGGCAGCCCGCGCCGGCGGCCCGCCTGGCGAGGTCGACCGGGGGATCGGACCTCGGCACTCCGGCCAGCGTCGCGAAGGACAGCAGCACGCCCTGAGCGGTGGGCACCGCCGAGGGCGACGCTCGCGGCTTGCCTGCGTTATCGGGCGAGTTCGCCGATGCGGCCGCTGCGGTCCTCCGGGCGATCGCGGTTCTCCCCAGCGGAACGGGCGGGCCGGGCAGCGCCGGTGCCGCCTATGGCGCCGGTGCGGCCTATAGCCCGCTGGTTCACCCCGCCGGGATGACGCCCCGCCCGCGGCGCGCGATCAGGATGCGGCGAGGGGACCGCTTCTCGATGGAGGAAGCCATGGTCAGCGCAACAGAACTGCCTG
>DATFPQ010000197.1:0-9151 GCA_035264765.1 Actinomycetales bacterium
CATGGCGCCACGATGGAGTCGTCGCAACACTCACCCGTCTCTGGGGGGGACGCGGCGTCCGCCGCGGCACGGTCCGCCGATCCATCGAGTCCCGCATCGTCTGCGGCAGGCGCAGACTCCGCACCCTTGACGGATGCTGGGTCTTCGCGTGACTCGGCGGGGGGTGGACATGCGGCTGCGGAGACCTTCGCAGCCCGCCCCACTGTCGCGCCGGTCGCCACGCCACCGGTAGAGACTGCGTCGCCGTCGCCGTCGCCGTCGCCGTCGCCGCCGCGGACGGCTGATGGCTCGCAGTTCGGTGCGGACCTCTCGAATGGGGACCGAGACGAGGCCGCGTCAGCCGGTCCCTCCGTGCGGCCCGCTCCGGGTCCATTCCAGGTGCCCGCTCGCGCGACCAGTGACCCGCTCGCTTCGGACCAGGCCGCCCTACTCAGCACGCCGGCACTCGGTCCCTCCGGTGCGCGCCCCGCGGGCGTTTCACGTGAATCCGGCGCGGGCTCCGCAGCGGAATTGAATGCGGTCCCCGCGGGACTCGACCCCGCCGGTTCTGTCGTCGACGCCGGCCGATCGGCTGTGTCCACCGGCGGTCCCAGCGTGACGGTGGGGTCCACCGGCGGTGCCACGGTGGCTGCGGGCATGCAGGTTTCACGGGAAACCACGCCTACGGATAGCCCCGTCAGCACCGCGATCGCTACGCCCCCGCGCGTCGCGGCGCCGCCGGTGGAGTCCTGGTCACTGCCGGACCCTGGCGACGACACTCCACTGGCCCAAGAGTTGGCGCACGACACTCTCCGGCGCAGGGTGCTGCACGGTCAGCGATTGCCCGCCCCCGCGCAGACCCGCGTGGTCACCGTGGCCAACCAGAAGGGTGGAGTCGGCAAGACGACCACGACGGTGAACCTGGCCGCGGCGCTGGCCCAGTCGGGCCTGTCGGTTCTCGTGATCGACATCGACCCGCAGGGAAACGCCTCGACGGCACTGGGGATCGAACACCACAGCGAGGTGGCCAGCATCTACGACGTCCTGGTGGACGGGCGTCCGATGGCCGAGGTCGTGCAGGCGTGTCCCGACGTGCCGTCGTTGTGGTGCGTGCCCGCGACGATCGACCTGGCCGGGGCCGAGATCGAGCTGGTGTCGATGGTGGCCCGAGAGATGCGGCTGCTCCGGGCGCTGAAGGCTTATCTGGTGGAGCGGACGAGATCGGGTCAACGTCGGTTGGACTACGTCCTGATCGACTGCCCACCGTCGCTCGGGCTGCTCACCGTGAACGCCTTCGTCGCCGCGCCCGAAGTGATGATTCCGATCCAGTGCGAGTACTACGCGCTCGAGGGGCTGTCCCAGCTGCTGAAGAACGTCGAGCTGATCCAGGAGCATCTGAACCCGGACCTGCACGTGTCGACCATCCTGCTGACCATGTACGACGCGCGGACCCGGCTCGCCGCAGACGTCGCCGCGCAGGTCCGAGAGCACTTCCCCGCCCTGACGCTGCGGGCCAACATCCCCAGATCGGTCCGCATCTCAGAGGCGCCCAGCCATGGGCAGACGGTGATGACCTACGATCCGGGGTCCAGCGGGGCCCTGTCCTACCTGGAAGCCGCCAAGGAGCTCGCCCTGCGGGGCGGCTCGGATTCGGAGAACAACGCGTGAGCGAGAAGCGGCGCGGCCTCGGCCGTGGCCTGGGCGCCCTGATCCCGACGGCACCGGCCGCCGGACGGATCGACCGTCCGGTCGACGTCTTCTTCCCGGAGCCGTCTGACGGTGCCGACGTCGACCGCTCGGCGGCCGCGTTGGCGGTGGATGCTCGCGTGGGCCAGCCGAACGGTCGGGGCACCGACGGGGCCCCCGTGACGGAAGTGCCGCACACGAACGAACCTCACGCGCACGAGACGACGGATCGCGCTGCGGCGGAGGAAGCCAACGCGACCCCCATGACGGAACCAGCCGGGGCTGGCGACGAGTGGGCGAGCGACGTGGTCGGCGCGCGGGCCTCTGAGCCGGGCGGCTCTGAGCCGGGCGGCTCGCAGTCGGGTGGCTCGCAGTCGGGTGGCTCGCAGTCGGGTGACTCTCAACGGGGCGCCTCGGAGTTGGGCGACTCCGATGTGCGGCAGCGACCGGACGACGTTTCACGGGAAACGGCCACGGTTGCTCCCGAACCTTCCGACCCGGACGTGGCAAGGCCGTACCAGCCTGCGCCCGCGGACAGCACGCCTGACGACGAGCTGGTCCCCGTTCCGGGTGCACGGTTCGCGGAGCTGCCGATCGAGTCGGTGTCGGCGAACCCCCGCCAGCCGCGGACGGTGTTCGACGAGGACGACATGGCCGAGCTGGCGCACTCGGTCGCCGAGATCGGAGTTCTACAACCGATCGTCGTCCGGCCGGTCGAGTCGGCCGCCGATGGGTCTGCTCGGTTCGAGCTGGTCATGGGCGAAAGGCGGTGGCGAGCGAGCCAACAGGCAGGTCTCGCGACGGTGCCGGCGATCATCCGCGAGACCGGCGACGACGAGCTCCTCCGCGATGCGTTGCTGGAGAACTTGCACCGCAGCCAGCTGAACCCGCTGGAGGAGGCGGCCGCGTACGCGCAGCTGCTCGAGGACTTCGGCTGCACGCACGACGTCCTGGCGACCCGGATCGGCCGCTCCCGACCGCAGATCTCGAACACCCTGCGGCTGTTGCGCCTGCCCCCGCTGGTGCAGCGCCGGGTGGCGGCCGGCGTGCTGACCGCCGGACACGCACGTGCGCTGCTGGGTCTGGACGATGGAGCGGCGATCGAGCGACTCGCGCAGCGGGTTGTCGCGGAGGGACTCTCGGTCCGAGCGGTCGAGGAGATCGTCGCGCTCGGTGGAGACGACACGCCGGCGCGCCGACCGCGGGCTCCGCGCGCCGGCACGCGGCATGCCTCGTTGGACGAGCTGGCGCAACGGCTGTCGGACCGCTTCGACACGCGGGTTCAGATCGCGCTCGGCCGGCGCAAGGGCCGGCTGAGCGTGGAGTTCGCCAGCGTGGAGGACCTGAACCGCATCCTGGAGCTGCTGGCGCCCGGCGATGCGGCGGCACTTGGCCGCGACGATGGGGGTTCGGGCGACATCGGCCCCGGCGGGAGCGGTCGCGAGGACGTCGCTTAGGCCGTCGGCTGAGCACGTTCACGGCTGTCCGTGCAGACCCTTCCCCGAGGGGAGGCTGCGGTCGTACTATCGCCCGGGCCGGTCGGCAGCAACCCGAGGAGAGGGACGGTAATCGCGGGTGACGCAAGTCGGTCGAGAAGGCGGCACGTCGCCGTCGGGTAGGGCGGTCCGGTGACTGGCCGCAACCTCGTTCCACTGACCCTCGATACGCTCGACCAGCTGCCCGCGCGCTGTCGCGAGTGCGTCTTCTGGGAGCTGGACCCGGTCGCGGCCGGGCAGGCCTGCCGCGCGGGGACGACGGCGTTCGAGAAGGAGGCGTGGCTGTCCGCCGCGCTGCTGGAGTGGGGCTCCGTCGGGCGGATCGCGTTGGTCGACGAGGTGCCGGCGGGGCACCTGATGTATGCGCCGCCCCACCTGGTGCCGCGCTCGGTCGCCTTCCCCACCTCCCCCGTGAGCGGGGACGCGGTCCTGCTCATGGGCGGCCAGGTGCTCACCGAGTTCGGCGGCGGCGGGATCGGCCGGATGCTGGTCCAGGGAGTCGCCAAGGACCTCACCCGGCGCGGGGTCCGGGCGATCGAGGCGTTCGGGCTGGCCGGTGAGCAGCTGGACCCGGTGCAGCGGGCCGCCGTGCACTCGCGTGGACCCGAGCACGGTTGCGTGCTGCCGGCGGACTTCCTGCTCGCCGTGGGGTTCAAGACCGTGCGTCCGCATCACCGCCATCCCCGGCTTCGCCTCGACCTGCGCACTGCCCTGTCGTGGCGCGAGGACGTGGAGCAGGCCATCGACCGCCTGTTGGGCTCGGTTCGCCAGCCGGTGCTGACCAAGGGCTGATCGGATATCCCGCCGGGCAGTCCCGCCCTATACCGCGAGATCCGTTGCCTGATATGTATGGCTGTCCGCGTCTGCGGGCCTACAGCGTCTGAAGTACCGCACATCTGCGGCACAACGGGCGCCCGCGGCGCGGTGCCCTGTACCGAGAGCGACTCAGGAACGCCGGGCGCGGGCGAGCACGTCGTCCACGCGCATCGTCCCGGTGGTGGCCTCGTCGTCCTGCAGGTACATGCGCTGGATGGCGACGACGATCGCCTCGGCGAGCGTGTCGCGGAATGCCGGCTCGGACAGTCGTCGTGCGTCGCCAGGGTGGGAAAGGTGCCCCACCTCGACCCGGACCGCAGGCATGGCCGTGTGCCGCAGCAGCTCCCAGGTACGAGGGTGCGTTCGGCAGTCGACCAGGTCGGTGCGCGCGCAGATCTCGCGCTGAACCAGTGAGGCCAGCCGCTCACCCATCGCCGACCAGGCGCTGCCACCGTCGGGTGCGCCGTAGAAGAAGGTTGCCACCCCACTGGCCTGCGGGCTGCTCGGCAGCGACTCGCAGTGCAGTGACACCAGCAGGTCGGCGTTTAGGGCGTTGGCGAGGTGAGCCCGCTCGTACGGGTCCGGGTCGCCGTGGACGCCACGCGTCAGCACGACCTGGACCCCACCCGCGGCGAGGCGTCCCTCGATCCGCCGGGCGAGGTCGAGGGTGATCTCGCCCTCGGTCAGCCCGTCGACGTCGCGGCCCGGGGACGCCTTGGAACCGCCGGGATCCAGGACGACGACCCGACCGTTCAGGCTCGGGCCGGCCGAGCGGACGGCGTCGGCCTCGCGCAGGATGTGCGGCGCACCCCCGCTCACGGAGCGGCCCAGCTGCGCGAGGGCCCGCAGCGTCTTGGGACCGACCAGGCCGTCGGCGGGCAGCCCGACGCCGCGCTGAAGCTCGCGGACGGCACCGTCGGTCAGGGTGCCGAAGACCCCGTCGACCCGGCCGCAGGAGAAGCCGAGGCTGAGCAGCCGGTCCTGCAGCGCGGCGACGTCGTCGCCCATCGTGAGGTGACCGGGGGTGTGCAGCAGGATCCGGTCGCCGAGCATCCAGCGCGCGCCGTCCAGGGTCCGGTAGGTCTGCGGCCCGACGATCCCGTCGACGAGGAGGCCGCGGCGCTGCTGGAAGCTCCGGACGGCGCGCTCGACCTCCTCGTCGAACACCTCGGGACTCTCGGCAAAACCCTGCAGGTCGCCGGTGGCGACGAGACGCTCGCGAACAGCGGCGACCGCCGGGCCACTGCTCCCGACGCGCAGCAACGGGGTCGCGCTCATCTCCCCCTCCGTTCTGCCGGTGACGCTCAGCCGATGTAGTCGGACAGCTCCCGCACGATGACCGGCTTCGGCCGGGCACCGGTGATCGACTTCACCAGCTCACCCTTGACGTAGACGTTCAGCGTCGGAAGGCCGGTCACGCCGTACCGCGCCGCCACCGCGGGGTTCTCGTCGGTGTTGATCTTCACGACGTCGATCTTGTCCGCGTGCTCGCCGGCCAGCTCGTCCAGGATCGGCGACATCGCCTTGCACGGCTGGCACCAGGGGGCCCAGAAGTCCACCACGACCGGCTTTTCGCTGGCCAGGACGTCGGTGTCGAAGCTGTCGTCGGTGATGCTGCGCGTGGTGCCCACGGGGGTGCTCCTCGGTGTCGGAATTAGAGATCGTGTCGCAAGTAGGGATCGTGCTCAGGTGCGGGCCACGGTCGGCCGGGTTTGAAGGCCGTCGAGCGGTGCTGCGAGCAGTCTGCCGCAGGGCTCAGACAGCCACCTCCTCGCGCACCGGGACGGCGTCGTCCGCCCGGGCCGCGAGGTAGCGCTCGGCGTCCAGGGCCGCCACGCAGCCCGATCCGGCCGCCGTGATGGCCTGCATGTACTCGTGATCCACCACGTCGCCACAGGCGAAGACGCCGGGCAGCGAGGTGCGAGAGCTACGGCCGTCGACGGCCACGAACCCGTTCGGCGTCAGCTGGACCTGGTCGGCGAACAGCTCGGTGCGGGGGTCGTGACCAATCGCGACGAACACGCCGGTGACGTCGAGCTGGGACTGCTCGCCCGTGACCGTGTCACGCAGCACCACGCCGCTCGCCTTGTTCTGGCCCAGGATGTCGACCACCTGGCTGTTCCAGCGGAAGCTGATCTTGTTGTTGGTGAAGGCGCGGTCCTGCATCACCTTGGAGGCCCGAAGCTCGTCGCGACGGTGGATGATCGTGACCGACCGGGCGAACTTGGTGAGGAACGTCGCCTCCTCCAGCGCCGAGTCGCCACCCCCCACCACGGCGATGTCCTGGTCGCGGAAGAAGAAGCCGTCACAGGTGGCGCACCAGGAGACGCCGCGGCCGGAGAGCCGCTTCTCGTTCTCCAGCCCGATCTCACGGTACGCCGAGCCGGTCGCCAGGATCACCGTGTGGGCGGTGTGGCTGGTGCCGCGCCCGGTGGTGACCCGCTTCAGGTCGCCGATCAGCGAGACGTCCACGACGTCGTCGGTCACCAGCTCGGCGCCGAAGCGCTCAGCCTGCGCGCGCATCTGCTCCATCAGGTCCGGGCCTAGAATCCCGTCCCGGAAGCCGGGGTAGTTCTCGACCTCGGTGGTGTTCATCAGGGCGCCGCCGAAGCTGATCGAGCCCTCGAACACCAGCGGCCGCAGGTTGGCGCGCGCCGCGTAGACCGCAGCCGTGTACCCCGCGGGGCCGGAGCCGATGATGATCACGTCTCGGACGTCGTCGCTCACGTCGGACCCTTCGAAATGCCGGAGGCAGTGGACCAGGTGCTCGCCAGGAGAACCCATCGTACGGTCGCGGTGTTCCCCAGCCGGGACCGACGGGACCGGGGTCGACGCCGGCCGTCAGGGCATCGGCGCGGAGGCCAGCCGGGTGGCGGCTCCGGGTCGACAGTCCTGGTCGGCGACCACGACCTCGCGGCCGGAGCGACCGGTTACCACCAGGACCACGGCGGGGCGGCCCTCGTAGGTGCCGAGATCCGCGGCGAGCAGGCTGCCCGCCGCGGCGCCGACCGCCCTCAGGCAGGCGCTGAGTGCCGTGGAGTCCATCAGGAGTCCTGCAGCCCCGGGCCGCTCGGCCGCGGGCGGAGGACTCGGTGCCAGCAGGGCCGCCGCCTGACGGACCAGGTCGGCGCGCCGGTACGGCGTGCCACTCGCGTAGACCCGGCCGCTCGTGTCCGGCGCGACGCCGCGGGCACCGTCCCCGGACGTCCTTTCCGGGGAGGCGCTGCTGCCGGCAACCGACGCGGAAGTGGAGGTCGCCGAGGTGTCGGACGCCAGCTGCGACACGACCGCGCCCCCGCCGGCGAGCACGACGGCCGCGGCGGCGGCCAGCCACAGCGGGCGGTGCTGCGGGCGGCGAGGGGTGATCGGGACGACGGACGCCCCGGCCGCGGGCGTGCGCCCGGCATCCTGCTCCTGCAGCGTCCGCAGCGTGCGCGTGATCCGGTCGACGACGTCGGGCGGCACCGGGCCAGGGTCTGGCAGGGACGACAGCAGGGCGCGGACCTCTCGCTGCTCCGCCAGGGCGTCGGCGTCCAGGTGGTCGTCGAAGACGTCGTCGTCGAAGGGGTCGCGGTTGCTCACGCGCGCTCTCCTTCGCTGCCGACCCGGGATGGTGGTGCCGGCGTGCCGCCCGGCACAGGTCTGACGTCGGAGGACGTGGCGGGGTTCCCGCTGCCGGCCGACGATCCCGAAACCGGGCCCGCCGCGGGGCTGTCCGGCTGGAGCAGGGCGGCGAGCGCGGCGCGCCCGCGGGCGCAACGGGACTTCACCGTCCCCTCCGCGACCTCGAGCACGGCGGCCGCCTCGGCCACCGAGAGCCCATGCATGTCGACCAGAACGAGCGCGGCCCGCTGGCTTTCGGGCAGCCGGGCGAGCGCTGCCCGGACGTCCAGGGCCGCCTCCGTGCTGGCGTGCTCGTCGCGACCGGACGCTGGCTCCCGCTCCGGCAGCGGAACCGTGGGCCGAGCTCTCGCCCGCCGGACCCGGTCGAGGCAGGCGTTGACGACGATGCGGTGCAGCCACGTGGTCACGGCGGCGTCCCCACGGAAGCTGCCGGCCCGGCGGTACGCCGACACAAGGGCGTCCTGCAGGGCGTCCGCGGCCTCCTCGCGGTCAGCCAGCGTGCGCAGCGCCACGGCCCAGAGCCGGTCCTGGTGCCGGCGCACCAGCTCGGCGAACGCATCCGGGTCGCCCGCGACGTGCGCGGCGAGCAGCTCGGCGTCGGACGCGTCGTCCGAGTCCGACGTCACGACACCGCCACCTCAGCGACCTCGACGCGGTAGCCGCCCCCGGTCTGTGCGGCGCGGGTGAACCACAGGACGAGCTCGTCCGCGCGGACCGTGGAGGAGGGCTTCAGTGTGACGGTGCCCGAGGCGTCGCGCTGCTGGGCGAGCACGTCGTCGGACACGGAATCGCCATCCGCGCGCCGGAGCTGGACGGTGGACCCGGAGCCGCCCACCTGGAGCTCGACCTGATGGACCTCCTGGCTTCCGTCGAGGTCCAACCGGAGGCCGACGCCCTTCTTCAGGCCGCCGAAGCGCGCCGTCCGATAGGTCTCCGAGGTCCACGACGTGTCCGGGTCCTTGTCGACCGCCTGATCGGCCGCCGAGCTGCGCTCCTCCCCATCGCCCTGCGGGTCGAGGCCGGTCGCCCCGCGCACGTCGAGCGACGTGGGTGACGCGCTGGGCGTCGGGGAGCTGCTCGGCGTGGCGGAGTCGCTGGGTGTCGGAGCGGAGGACGTCGGGGTCGCCGGGCTGGGGGTGCTGGCTGCCCGGGGAGCCGCGAACGGGTCGTCGCCGAGCCCGGCGAGGCCGCGCCAGGCGAGGAAGAAGAACACGGCCACCATCGCGGCGACGATCGCCAGGACCCGGCGTGACTGCGGCCCGGTGGGGCGGTCGGTCACAGAGGGCCCGGTCGGCCGGGACGCTCCGGGCGGCGGGGGGCTGAGCTCGCCGCGGCTGATGCCGAGCAGCTCGGCCGTGACGGCGCGTGCGCGGGTCGGCGGGGGCGTCGGCGTGGAAGTCCATGGGCGTCCAGCCGTAGGCGTGGCGGGACGGGCCATCGTGCGCGTGGCGGGTCGGGCCGGCGTGGAGGCGCGGCCGGCCGGGGCCGCGGACCGGCGGCTTGACGCGGGGGCGGCCGTGCGGTCTGGCGCGGGGGCGGCCGTGCGGTCT
>DATFPQ010000198.1:0-7067 GCA_035264765.1 Actinomycetales bacterium
GCCCGACGGCTCGGGGATCGACGCGACCCGAGCGCTCCTGGCACGGCGGCCAGAGGTCCGGGTGCTGGTGATGACGATGTCGGACGACGACGAGGCCGTGGTGGCCGCGATGCGGGCCGGCGCCCGGGGGTACGTCATCAAGGGCGCCAGCCGGGACGAGCTGCTGCACGCCGTGCGAACCGTCGCCGCGGGTGACGCCGTCTTCAGCCCGACGGTCGCGGACCGGCTCGGCAGCTTCTTCGGCAGCCTGGCGGCCGTCCCCGGCCGGAAGTCGTTCCCGACGCTGACCGAGCGTGAGCGGGAGGTCCTCGAGCTGCTCGCCCGCGGCTACGACAACCGTCGCATCGCGCGCGAGCTGTTCCTCTCCGACAAGACCGTCCGCAACCACGTGTCTAACGTCCTGACCAAGCTCGACGTCGAGGACCGGGCTGAGGCGATGGCCCGCGCGCGCACGCCGGTCTTGGCGGGTGACGTCCGAGCCGTCGCTCAGCCCGGTAAGGGCGGGCATGGCGCTCAGCCGGCGAGGCGGCGTATGGCCTCGGATCGGGCGGGGTTCTCTCCCCACGAGCCCGGCAGCCGCAGCAGTGCCTGCCGCAACGCGCGGGCGGTGACCTCCGCGGTGAGGTCCGTGGTCGGCAGGCCAGGCAGGCCGTAGAGCCGGCGCGCCCAGCGGGGCAGCAGCCCAGCTGCGGTGCCGACCAGCAGGGCCCATGACGGCCGCGCCGGCGTCGTGAGCTGGACCCACATGGGCATCGGCGGTGCGAACCCCCGTACCGCGTTCCGGCGCGCCAGGCTCGTGACGTACAGCAGCGGCCTCACGTCAGCGAAGTAGTCCTGCAGCTGGCCCTCGTCCGACGGCACGGACGCCGGGTCGAGACCGACCAATCGGGCCGACTCACGCATCTCGTCGACGTACCGGTCGCCTTCGCCCGCGGCCAGTCGCCCGCCGGAGCGTCGATACGTGGACAGGAAGGACTCCACCTCCGCGCAGTGCACCCACAGCAACAGTTCTGGGTCGTCCACCCGGTAGGCCAGTCCGGTCTCGGGCTCGATGCCGGGACGCAGCCGCGCGTGCAGCGTCCTCAGCGAAGCGCCGGCCGCCTCCGCCTGCTGCCGCGTGCCGTACGTCACGGTGCCGACCCAGGCACCGGTTCGCTGCAGCCGCCCCCAGGGGTCCTCGCGGTACCGCGTGTTCGCGTGGAACCCGGCCATCACGAGCGGGTGCACCGCCTGCAGCAGAAGCGCCCGGACTCCGGCGACCAGCATGGCCGGGTCGCCGTGCACCCGCCAGGTCACCGAGTCGGGCCCGAACAGGCCCTCCGCGTCCGACCGGGGTGTGGTGCTGGCGTCGAGAGCGGTCACGTCCCGACCGTGGCACCGGCCGGTCGCCGCGTCCACCCTTGCAACGCTCCCGTCGCGTCAGGGCTCGAACCGGTAGCCGACGCCGGGCTCGGTGAGCAGGTGCCGGGGATGGGGTCCACCCCCAGCCCCACGCCGGTGCCGCTGCGGCCGTCGTGCCGCGCCAGCGAGGAAAAGGCGGACCGACGTCAGGCCACCCAGCGGTGGGTCGCAAACCACACCGTGAGCACGGTCATCGCCACCGCGCTGGCGATCGGCAGCGGCCCGCGCAGCCAGCGCCAGCCGGGACGCTGGACCAGCTCGGCAATCAGCAGGTACGCCGGGAACCAGGTCAGCGTGTACCGGGGCGCGGACACCAGCGTGGTGGAGCACACCAGCACCGCGACGTTCAGCCCCACGTACACCCCTTCGGCCCACCGCCGGAGCCGGGCCAGTACGAGGACGAGCACCAGCCCGGCGACCACCGTCAGCAGGTCGGCCCACCGCGACGCCTGCAGGTGCAGGGACGCCGGCTCCTGCACGTGTCGCCACCCGGCCAGCAGTCCCTGCCAGGGCCAGGCCCCGTGCCGGTCCCAGCCCGCGACCTGCGCGTCCTGCCAGGCGGTGAGCGACCCGGTCCGCGCGGTCAGGTAGGCGAAGTAGCCGCCGGTGGCCAGAACCGGCAGGCCCAGCGCCAGGACGTCGGCGCGCGGCCGGCGCTCGCCGTCCGCCCACAGCTGACCGAGGTACAGGACGCCCAGTGCGACGGCGAGGAAGAGCCCGTTGACGCGCACCAGGGACGCCCCCGCGGCGACCGCGCCGGCGAGCCACCAACGCCGCCGGACGGAAGCGAGCCACGCGCCCAGCGACAACGCGAGGAACAGGGCCTCGCTGTAGACGGCGGTGAGGAACACCCCGAACGGCGCCACCGAGAGGTACAGCACGGCGGCGCGCGCCGTGCGCTCGTCACCGGAGAGCTGCAGGGCCAGCCGGTACAGCAGGACGGCCGCTACCGCACCGGCCGCGAGAGTCACCAGCACGCCTGCGGCCAGGGCGCTGCCTGCGGTGAAGGGCATGACCAGCCGGATCAGCGCCGGGTAACCGGGAAAGAACGCCTGGTCGCAGCAGGGCAGCCCGGGCGGCAGGTAGCCGCGCTCGGCGATCCGGGTGAAGTGCCAGGTGTCCCAGCCGGCCAGCCGGTCGAACGGCCACGGCGCCGGGTGCAGCTCTCGTCCCTGCCTGGCCAGCAGCGGCGACACGGCGACCGCGAGGACCAGGACCAGCGCACGGCTGGCCAGCCAGGTCCGCAGCGCCGGGCCGGCCACCGTCCGCCGGACAGCGCGGAGACTTCTTCCCGCTGACCGGGCAGAAGTCTCCGCGCTGGTGGCCGCCGCGACCGGCGAGCCGTCGGTCACGGCCGGAGCAGGCTCTTGATCGCCGTCCGCTCGTCCATCGCCCGGTACGCGTCCGGAACCTCGTCGAGCGGGAAGGTCGCGTCGAAGACCCGGCCAGGGTCGATCTCGCCGGACAGCACGTCGTCCAGCAGCTCGGGGATGTAGGCACGCACCGGCGCCACGCCGCCGCCCACCGACACGTTCGTCGAGAACAGCTGGCCGACCGGCAGCTCCGGGCCGCCCGCCGGCACACCGACGTACCCGACCCGCCCGCCGGGCCGCGTGGAGGCGAGCGCCTGGGCCATCGACTCCTTGGTGCCTACGCACTCCAGCGCGGCGTCGGCGCCGATGCCGCCGAGCAGCTCGGTGACCCGGGCGACTCCCTCGTCCCCGCGCTCGGCGACGACGTCGGTGGCGCCGAACTGGCGGGCCAGCGCCTGTCGGTCGGCGTGCCGCGACATCGCGATGACGCGCTCGGCGCCGAGCCGCTTCGCAGCCAGGACTGCGCAGAGTCCCACCGCGCCGTCACCGACCACGACGACCGTGCTGCCCTTGCCGACGCCCGCCGACACGGCGGCGTGGTGACCGGTGCCCATGACGTCGGACAGGGTCAGCAGCGAGGGGATCAGTGACGCGTCCGGCACGTCCGGCGTCGCCACCAGGCTGCCGTCGGCCAGTGCCACCCGCACGTACTCGCCCTGGCCGCCGTCCACCAGGATGCCCTCGGAGTCCTCGCTGCCGAACCAGGCGCCCCGCTCGCACGACGTCTGGACGCCGTTGCGGCAGTGCGCGCAGGTCCCGTCGCTCAGCGCGAACGGCGAGATGACGAAGTCCCCTGGCTTCACGGTCCGGACGTCGGAGCCGACCTCCTCGACGACGCCGACGAGCTCGTGCCCGATCCGCTGCGGCGAGGTCGTGGGCCGCACTCCGCGGTAGGGCCATAGGTCCGAGCCGCAGACGCAGGCGGCGACGACCCGGACCAGGGCGTCGCTGGGGAGCTGCACGGTGGGGTCGGGCACCTCTTCGAGCCGGACGTCGCGGGTGCCGTGGATGACGGTTGCCTTCACGCGGTCAGCCTGCCACGACGGGTGCGCCGGTCGCCTCCTGGAGCTGGTCCAGGCTGACGCCGTCCGCCAGCTCGACGAGCCGGAAGCAGTCGCCGGCGACGTCCAGGACCGCCAGGTCGGTGACTACCCGGTCGACGACGCCCTTGCCGGTCAGAGGCAGGTCGCAGGCCCGGAGGAGCTTCGGGGAGCCGTCCTTGGCGACGTGCTCCATCAGGACGACGACCTGCTTTGCCCCATGCACGAGGTCCATCGCGCCGCCCATCCCCTTGACCATCTTTCCGGGGATCATCCAGTTCGCGATGTCGCCGCTCGTCGAGACCTGCATCGCGCCCAGCACCGCGACATCGATGTGGCCGCCGCGGATCATCCCGAAGGACAGGGCGGAGTCGAAGAACGAGGCACCCTCCTGGACGGTGACGGTCTCCTTGCCGGCGTTGATCAGGTCGGGGTCGACGTCGTCCTCGAAGGGGTACGGGCCGACGCCGAGGATGCCATTCTCGGACTGCAGCACGACGTGGACGCCGTCCGGGAGGTGGTTCGGGATGAGCGTGGGCAGGCCGATGCCGAGGTTCACGTAGGAGCCGTCCGCCAGCTCGCGGGCCGCTCGAGCGGCCATCTGCTCGCGGGTGAGCGCCATGTCAGGCCTCCTTCGCCGTCGCGTCGGTGGTGACCGCGCTCATCGGCGGTGCTCCCTTGGGCCGCACCGTCCGCTTCTCGATCTGCTTGTCGGCGGCCTGCTCCGGCGTCAGGACGACGACCCGCTGGACGAAGACGCCAGGCAGGTGGACGTCGTCGGGGTCCAGCTGGCCCGGCTCGACCAGCCGCTCCACCTCGGCGATGGTCACGCGTCCGGCCATCGCCGCCATCGGGTTGAAGTTCCGGGTCGACTCGTGGAAGACCAGGTTCCCGTGCCGGTCGCCCACAGCAGCGCGCACCAGGGCGAAGTCGGTCGTGATCGACTCCTCCAGCACGCACTCCCGCCCGCCGAACGGGCGGACCTCCTTGGGTGGGGACGCCACGGCCACCGACCCGTCGGGCGCGTACCGCCAGGGCAGCCCGCCCTCGGCGATCTGGGTGCCGACGCCGGTCGGGGTGAAGAACGCCGGGATCCCGGCGCCCCCTGCGCGCAGCTTCTCGGCCAGCGTGCCCTGCGGCGTCAGCTCGACCTCGAGCTCGCCGGACAGGTATTGGCGGGCGAACTCCTTGTTCTCGCCGACGTACGAGGCGGTGACCCGGGCGATCCGGTGGTCCGCGAGCAGCACCCCCAGGCCGGCGCCGTCCACCCCGCAGTTGTTGGAGACCACCCGGAGGTCGGTGGCGCCCTGCTCGCGCAGCGCCTCGATCAGCACGTTGGGGATGCCGCACAGGCCGAACCCGCCGACGGCCAGGCTGGCGCCGTCCGTCACGTCCGACACGGCCTCCGCGGCCGAGCCCACGACCTTGTCCACGCAGGCCTCCTCGTCCTCGAGTCGCTCGCGCCTATCGCGGAGCGCTCGGCAGCCTAACGCCGGGGGAGGTTCTGCAGCCGCACCTGCCCGCGGGCCACCAGCCGGTCCGCCTCGTCGCGCGTCTCGACCACCCAGACCTGCTGGCTCCGCCCTCGGTGCAACGGCGTGCCGGTCGACGTCAGCTCGCCCTCGCGCACCGCCCGGTAGAAGTCGGTCTGGTTCGAGACGCCGACGACCTGCCCCTGGTCGCCGAACCAGGTCGCCGCGGCCAGGCTCGCCACGGTCTCGACGATCCAGGAGTGGATGCCGCCGTGCAGGATGCCGGCCGGCTGGTGCACCGACGGGTGGACGCTCCAGCGCACCCGGACGCCGTCGCCCGACATCTCCTCGACCACCAGGCCGATCGCCTCGCCGACGGCACCGAATGCCGTCGCGTCGGGGAAGGGGTGCGTCGGCTGCTCAGCCATGCGAGACCTCCGGGACGTCGGGGGCCCGAGCATGCCAGGTGGCCCCGGTGGCGGTCCCTCTGGCACCTCTGGACGAACGCGCCGTGGGGCGGCGGTTCCCCGGGCACCTCTGGAGGAAGCGCCCTCGAACCCGTGGGACGCAGGGGCTACCGTCCAGTAGGTACGACCCCTCCAGTCGAAAGGCCCGCCATGGCCCGCTCCGCGCGCCCGGTCGCCGTCCTCGGTGGCAACCGTGTCCCCTTCGCCCGCCGCAACGGTCCCTACGCGACGGCCAGCAACGAGGACCTGCTGACCGCGGCGCTGGACGGGCTCGTGGCCCGGTTCGGCCTGGCCGACGAGCGGGTCGGCGAGGTGGCCGCCGGTGCCGTCGTCAAGCACAGCCGCGACTTCAACCTGACCCGCGAGGCCGTCCTCGGCTCCCGGTTGTCGCCGCGGACGCCGGCGTACGACGTGCAGCAGGCGTGCGGCACCGGCCTCGAGACCGCCGTCCTGGTGGCCAACAAGATCGCACTCGGCCAGGTCGACAGCGGGATCGCCGGCGGCGTGGACTCCGCCAGCGACGCGCCCGTCGCCGTCAACGAGGGTCTGCGCCGGGCTCTGCTCGAGCTCAACCGGGCTCGCACACCCGTCCAACGGCTGCGCGCCGCGACCCGGTTGCGCCCCCGGCAGGTCGTGCCCGAGCTGCCGCGCAACGGCGAGCCGCGCACCGGCCTGTCCATGGGCGAGCACGCTGCGATCACCGCCGACGAGTGGGGCATCAGCCGGGAGGCGCAGGACGAGCTGGCCGCCGCGAGCCACCGCAACCTCGCCGCCGCCTACGACCGGGGGTTTTTCGACGACCTCGTGACGCCGTACCTGGGGTTGACCCGCGACCAGAACCTTCGTCCGGACTCCAGCGTGGAGCAGCTGGCTCGGCTGCGGCCGGTGTTCGGGCGGGGCCCGGACGCGACGATGACGGCGGGCAACTCCACCCCGCTGTCGGACGGCGCATCCGCCGTGCTGCTGTCGAGCGAGGAGTGGGCCGCCGGGCACGGACTGCCCGTGCTAGCGCATCTGGTGGACGCCGAGACTGCGGCCGTGGACTACGTGCACGGCGGTGAGGGGTTGCTGATGGCACCGGCGTACGCCGTGCCCCGGCTGTTGGAGCGCAACGGCCTGACCCTGCAGGACTTCGACTTCTACGAGATCCACGAGGCGTTCGCGTCGACCGTGCTCGTGACGCTCGCGGCCTGGGACAGCGAGACTTTCTGCCGTGACCGGCTAGGCCTGGAGAAACCGCTGGGGACCATCGACCGGTCGCGGCTCAACGTGGTCGGGTCCTCCCTCGCCGCCGGGCACCCCTTCGCGGCCACC
>DATFPQ010000199.1:0-18575 GCA_035264765.1 Actinomycetales bacterium
CAGGCCCGTCGACGCATCGCCGTCGTGGAAGCTGCTGGCGTGACCACGGCCCTCGACACCGACCACATCGGACTGGCCCGGTAACGAGCCGAACGCCGGTCCGGTCCCGAATGCCTTGCCGCTCGTGGCCCACGGCCCGTAGCCGGCGCCCTCGAATCCTTGCACCACTGCACCTGCGGGTGGCGTGTAGAACCCGCCGTCGTCCGCCGTGAAGCGCTTGCCGTCGAAGTCCCCGACGAAGTACTGCGCCGCCGAGCCGCCGGAGATCCCACCGGGGTTGATGTTGACGACGAGAACCCATTTGGTGTGCCTACGGTTGCCGTCGACGGGGAGCGGGAAGAGGTCCGGGCACTCCCAGACGCCACCGACCGCCCCGGCCGGGCCGAACTCGCTCAGCAGGTTCCAGCTCTTGAGGTCCTTGGAGGAGTAGAACCGCACCTTGTGCTCGGTCGACAGGGACACCGTCATCAGCCAGCTCTTCGTCGGCGCGTACCACTGGACCTTCGGGTCGCGGAACTCCCGTGAACCGATGTCCAGGACCGGGTTGCCCCCGTACTTGGTCCACGTGCGGCCGCGGTCGGTGCTGTAGGCCAAGGACTGCGCCTGCCTGCCGTCGTTGAAGGCGCTGGTGTAGACCGCCACCATGGCAGGGTTGCTTCGCGTGCCGAACCCGGACGTGTTGTCCCGGTCGACGACGGCACTACCGGAGAACACCGCCTCGCGGTCGTCGTGCGGTATCGCGAGCGGCAGCTCCTTCCAGTGCACCAGGTCACGGCTGACGGCGTGGCCCCACGACATGTTGCCCCAGGTGTTTCCCTCGGGGTTGTACTGGAAGAACAGGTGGTACTCGCCCTTGTAGTACACGAGGCCGTTCGGGTCGTTCATCCAGTTCTTCTTGGGCGAGAAGTGGAACTGAGGGCGGTAGGTCTCCGCACCGACGGCAGTCGCCGCGGACGCCGACGCTGATCCCGATTCGACGGCTTGCCCCGACGCTCCCGCGGCGGGCGGACTGCCGACGAAGACGACGACCGCGAGGCCGGCCGCGGCCGCGGCAGCTGCGCGACGACGCGCCCGTCCGGTCCGGAATCTGTGCATATGAACTCCCCCTGACGACACTGTCACTCGGAAATGGACTGTTGGCCCAGGCGCCAGACGTTGGTGTCCGCGGCTGCGGCGTGGACCACCCAGGTGCTGGTGTGCGACGGGTAGGCGCGGGTGGTCATCGGCGTCGTGCCGGCGAACACCTCGACCAGGCTCCCGTCGACGAGGATCCGGGTCGCCGTCGCTGGGTGCGGCGCGACGTCGGCGACGAGCACCTCGCCGCCCGCGTCTGCCAGGTACAGCTGCACCGGACCGGTGCTCTCCACCTCGAACGCCGCGGCCTGGAAGCCGGCGCCCGGCTGCCACGACAGCGGCTCGCGGCGCAGGCCTACGAGCTCGGCCGCCGGGCGCGAGCACAGCTCGCCGTCGACGACCGAGAGCTCGCGCGGGAAGGTCAGGACGCCGGCCCAGTCCGCCTCGACGATCTCCTCCCTGCTGCGCCCGTGCTCCCAGGCCCAGGCCCAGAGCAACGTCCGGTCCGGCTGTACCAGCAGCTGGGGAGCGTAGAAGGTCGGCCCCAGGTCCACCGTCCCTCCCGACGTTGGCTCGAAGGACAGGCCGTCGCCGCTCGGGACCAGGTCACCGACGAGGTAGCTGACACCGGTCAGCGCGTGACCGCCGTCGGCCCACCGCCACAGGGACAGCACCAGCACCCAGCGGTCGTCGATCTGGGCGAGGTTGGGGCACTCCCAGATGTTGGCGGCGGCGAGCTTGGCCGCGAGCGGGTTGTCGTCCGTGAGGAGCGGGCCGAGCGGCGTCCATCGGGCCAGGTCGTCACAGGCGTAGAGCAGGATCTGCGGGCGACCCTGCTTGTGCCCGGCCCCCTGGATGGCGTAGCGCCGCCCACCGTGCTGGAAGACGAAGGGGTCGCGCACGTCGGTGATCTGCTGGTCGTCGGGCATCCCCATCACGGAGGACCGGTCCTGCTCCCAGGAGTCGAGGGTGCGGTCACTGCGGGCCAGCACGACCTCGGCACGACCGCTGGCGTCGGTGACGGCGCTGTAGACGGCGGTCGGCACGCCCCCGTCGTCGACAACCGTCCCGCTCCAGCAACCGTAGGCGTCCAGCTCGCCAGGACGGTTCACCAGGGCGACCGGCTGGTAGCGCCAGACCAGCAGGTCGGTGGAGGAGGCGTGCCCCCACTTGATGTCGCCGTGGTGCGGCGTATCGGGGTTGTACTGGAAGAACACGTGGTAGGTGCCGTCGATGTGGCACAGCCCGTTCGGGTCGTTGACCCAGCCTCGCTCTGGGCGCACGTGCAGGGACGGGAAGGCCGGCTCGTGGCTGCTCACTTGCTCGTCCCCGCGGTCAGGCCCTCGCGCAGGGGACGCTGCCCGACGAAGAAGACGACCAGGGCCGGGATCATCGACAGCACGACGCCGGCCAGGACGGTGGAGACGCTGCCGGTGCCGAGGTTTCCCTGCAGGGTCACCAGTCCCAGCGGCAGGGTGAAGTTCTGCTCGCTGACGGTCAGGATCAGCGGGCGGAAAAACTCGTTCCAGTGGTAGTTGAACGCCAGGATGCCGACGATGGCCAGGCCGGGCATGGCCAGCGGTGCGTAGATCGAGGTGAAGGTCCGGAAGGGGCCCGCCCCGTCGATCGCGGCGGCCTCCGCGAGCTCGGCCGGCAGCCCAAGGAAGTACTGGCGCATCAGGAAGGTGCCGAAGGCGGTGGGGATGGCAGGCAGGATGAGCGCGAGCAGCGTGTCGGACAGGCCCATGCCACGGATCAGCATGAACACCGGGACGATGGTGACCTGCAAGGGCACCATCATGGTTGCGAGCACGACGCCGAACAGGACGCGGGACCCGCGGAACTCGATCCGGGCGAAGACGTAGCCGGCCAGCGCGGCCGTGAACATCTGGCCGACCGCGCACAGGCCCGTGACCAGCGCGCTGTTCCAGACGAGCAGGACCATGTCGACCTTGGCGAAGACGTCGGCGAAGGCACTGAGCCCGAACCGGGTCTGGCCGGCGCCCGCGACCTGCGGGGTGACGGCGATCCACAGCGTCCACAGGACGGGGCCAAGCGTGAGAACCGTTGCGACGCCGAGGACGACGACCCGGCCGATGGTGCCGGGCGAGAGAGTGCGGCGGCTTCGGGAGGTCCGAGAGACGCCGGACCTCATGGAGGTGGGAGAGACGGTCGTAGTGGTCACGGCGGTTGCCCTCACTGGTAGAAGACGAAGCGGCGGCTGAGGCGGAACTGGAGGGCGGTGACGCCCATGATGATGAGCGTCAGCACGATGCCGATGGCCGAGGCGCGGCCGAACCGCAACTGCTGGAACGCGGACTCGAAGATGACCATGACCGCGGTGCGCGTGGAGTCGCCCGGCCCGCCACGGGTCAGCACGTAGGGCTGGTCGAAGATCTGCAACGCGCTGATAATCGCCATGACGGACGCGACGAGGACCGTGGGGCTGAGCAGCGGCAAGGTGATGTGCCGGAACTGCTTCCAGCCGGTGATGCCGTCGATCGAAGAGGCCTCGTACACGTCCCGGGGGATCGAGGCCAGGCCGCCGACGAACAGCAGGAACGAGAACCCGAAGTTCTGCCAGACGTAGACCAGGACGACAACGACCGTGGCGCCACCCGCCGAGGTCAGCCACGGGACTGCCGGAAGGCTGACGATGGACAGCACCTTGTTGACCAGACCGAAGTCCTGGTTGAACAGGAACGCCATCATCAGCGAGACGGACGCCGCGGACAGGATGAGCGGGAAGAACAGCGCGGACCGGAAGAAGGCGCGCAGCCACCCGGGCATCTTGGACTGCACCAGCACGGCCAAGGCGAGGGCGACGGCCAGCTGCAGCGCCACGGCGACCACGACGAAGGCGAAGGTGTTCAGGAACGCTACCCGCACGGTGGGGTCGGAGCCGATGGCGGCGAAGTTGTCGAAGCCGACGAACTTCGGCTTGGTGATGATGTCCCACTGGAAGAAGGCCAGCACGATCGAGGCCACGATCGGGATGAGCGTGAAGAGCGTGATCCCCACGACGGTCGGAGCCAGGAACAGCGCGGCCATCAGGCGGCGGGCCCGACGGTCCCGCTTGCCGGCCACCGCGTGCAGGGCAGCCTTGCTCGCGTCGACCGTTGGGCGCTCGGTAGGCAGGGTGACGGCCATCAGTTCCTCCTCAGGGCAAGCTCGAGATCGCGCTGCATGGTGCCGAGGTTCGCGCGAACGCTGCCGGCGGACCCGGTCAGGGCCCCCAGCACGTTCTTGATGAGCGCGGTCTCGACCGCTGCCTGCTGCGGTGGGGCGGGAATCGGGCCGGACGTCGGGAACCTGTCGAGCGTGTCGTAGAAGACGGACCAGTGTCGCGGACCCTTACCGGCGTACAACTGCTCGTTCACCATGGAGCGTCGCGTCGGTGTCGTGCTCGGCGTCGGCATGGCGAGCTGCATCGCCTCCTTGGTAGCGCAGAACTTGATCCACTCCCAGGCCTCGTCCTTGCGCTCGGACGTCCGCATGATGGTGTAGCCGGCGGCTCCGAACTGGTGCCGCTGCGTCCGCCCGCGCGGGAAGAAGCTGACGTCGAAGTCGTCCGGACCCATGCCGCCCTCGTTCAGCCCCTGCACCCAGTAGCCACCGGCCGGCGTGGCGCCGATGGCGCCCTCGGCGAAGCGGGCCACGAGCTCGTTGCCGCCGCCCTGGGCGGGGCTGGAGGCGAGCCCTTCGGCAACCATGGCCCGCAGGTACTCGAACGACTCGGCGACCCGCGGGTCGTCGGCGTTGGGCTCGAGCCACTGGTACCCGCCGCTGCGCTGCGCCGACGTCGGGTCGTTCGGGTAGAACTGCTTCCAGAACCACTGTCCCCCAGCGGCCTTGGACTCCTTCAGGAAGCTGGTGTCGTTGACGTAGAGCCACGGCACCACGCCGCCGAACAGCCGGTTGGTCCAGAAGAAGGGACGGAACGTGCCGGTGGAGGAGCGCCGCATCTTGCGCAGCGCGTCCAGGAAGTCGTCCGTGGTCCAGTTGTCCGGCGGCCGCTCGAGCCCGGCCCGCTGCCACGCGGCGGTGTTGTAGTACATGTTCGCGGCGTTGAAGTCCATCGGCAGCTGGTACAGGCTGCCCTGGTACATGAACGCCTCGATCAGCGAGGGGTGCACGTCGTCGAAGTAGTCCTGCACGGCGGCCTGGTCGCGGCGCACGTACTCGTCGAGCGGGTACGCAAGCCGGTCGGCGAACAGCTGAGCCCCCTCCGTCGCCACGACGCAGACGTCCGGCGGGGTGCCGGCCGCCACCAGGGTGAGGATCTTGGCGAAGAAGTTGCTCCAGTCCGCGCCCTGGATCGCCTGGATGCGGACCGGGATGTCGGGGTGCTGGGCGGTGAAGGCGCGCACGAGCTCCTGTCGTGACGCGGCGTCCTGGGCGGTGCCGAGGATCGCGACATTCAGGGCGTCGCTCTTGCGGCCCGGGATGTCCGAGGCGGTGAGCCGGGGCACCGAGGCCACGGTGCCGAGGGCGCCGGCGCCGAGCAGTCCGAGGACGGCGCGGCGGGAGAGGTCGGCCATCAGCTGCTCCTCGGTCGAGCGGGGCGGCCGCGGCCGGCGGCGTGGTGCGAGGCCATGATGAGATCTCCTCTACGACGACTCTGGCGGTGAGGGAGGACCGCGGGCGGCGGTCTGGGAACCGGTGGTGGAATCGATTCCACCCGGAACGGTAGGAGGCCGCCGAGGGGCCGTCAAGGGGGTCGCGGCGAAATTGTGGAATCGATTCCACCGCCGCTAGGGTTCCGGCATGCGCGGGAACATCACGATGGCCGAGCTGGCGCGTGCCGCCGGCGTTTCGATGGCCACCGCGTCCCGGGCGCTGAGCGACCACCCGAAGGTCGCGCCGGCCACGCGGGCCCGGGTGCAGGCCGTCGCGTCCGACCTGGGGTACGTCCACAACAGCGTGGCGCGGACGCTGCGGACCAACCGCTCGTACACCCTCGGGCTGGTCAGCGACCAGATCGCGACCACGCCCTACGCGGGTCGGATCATCCTCGGCGCTCAGGAGGCGGCTGCCCGGCAGGGCTGGCTGCTGCTGCTGCTCAACTCCGGTGGCGACCCCCAGCTCGAGCGCCGCGAGATCCAGACTCTCCTCCAGCGCCAGGTAGACGGCCTGCTCTACGCGGCGATGTACCACCAGGTCGTCACGCCGCCGGCGGCCCTTGCCCAGGTTCCCAGCGTGCTGCTCGACGCCCGTTCGGACGACGCCTCCCTGCCGTCGGTCGTGCCCGACGAAGTCGGTGGCGCCCGCGCGGCCGTGGCCGAGCTGTTGCGGCACGGCCACCGCCGGATCGGCTTCGTCACCCATGGGGACGACATCCCGGCGACTCACGGCCGGCTCCGGGGCTACCAGAAGGCGCTGCTCGCGGCCGGCGTCCCGGTCGACCCGTCCCTGGTCGCCGTCGGCCCGTCTACGCCGCAGGGCGGCTACCCGGCGGCCCTCGCCCTCCTCGACCGGCCGGACCGGCCCAGCGCCCTGTTCTGCTTCAACGACCGGATGGCGATGGGGGCCTACCAGGCCGCGGCCGCGCTGGGATTGCGGGTCCCCGAGGACGTGTCGGTCATCGGCTTCGACAACCAGGAGTCCGTGGCCGACGCCTTGCGACCCGGACTGACGACGATGGCGCTGCCGCACTACGAGATGGGCGTGTGGGCGGTCGAGGTGGTCCTGGCGCGCGTCCACGACGCCGCGGCCCCGGTTGAGCATGCCGTCCTGCCGTGTCCGCTGGTCGTCCGGGAGTCCGTGGCAGCGCCACCGCCAACCGGGTGAGTCGGACCGCCCAGGTTCACCAAGCCGCTTGACAGGCTCGCGTGGGTCCAGCAGGCTCCGGGCGTCGGGATGCCCAAAACCATTTGGCAAATCGTTTTGGGCTCTCGTGCCAACGCCCGCTGGAGCGGAACCCGTCTGAGCAAAGGAGCTCAACCGTGGCAGTACACCGGAGGATCAAGGCGCCGGGACGCGTGGCCGTCGCGGCTGCGGTCGCCGCGCTGGCCGCCTGCAACGCCGGCGGCGGTGAGTCGAGCGGCTCGGCTTCGACACAGGCTGGGCCGGTCGCCGACCCGAAGTCCCCCGTGACCATCAGCTTCGCCTCCTGGGTGGGCAACGAGCCCGCCATCAAGAGGCTGGCCAAGAAGTTCCACGCGGAGCACCCGAACATCACGGTGAAGTTCCAGAACGTCCCGGCCGAGGAGGCCAGCCAGAAGCTCACCGCCCAGATCGCCGGCGGCAACCCTCCGGACGCCGCGTACGTCGACGCCAGCACGGTCGCGAACTTCGCCTCCCGCAAGACGCTCACGAACCTCGACGGCTACATCTCGCGCAGCGACGTCGTCGACGCGGACGACTACGTCCCGGCGTTCAAGGTCTCGACGGTCTACGAGAAGAGCATGTACGGCCTGCCGTTCGACGGTGAGTCGACCGGCCTGTTCTACCGGACAGACCTGTTCGAGGCCGCCGGGATCAAGCAGGCACCGAAGACCTGGGAGGAGTTCGCGGCGGCCGCCGCAGCCCTCACCAAGCCCGAGCAGAAGCAGTACGGCTACGCGCTGTTCGCTCCCGAGTCGGCCTACTATTGGTACCCCTGGCTGTGGCAGTCGGGCGGCAAGCTGCTGTCGGACGACGGCAAGCAGGTGCAGTTCAACTCGGCGGAGGCGAAGAAGTCGGCGGACTTCTACGTCGGCCTGACGAAGTACGCGCCGAAGGACTTCCTGAACTCCAACTCCTACGACGGCCGCGTCGCCTTCGCCACGGGCAAGGTCGGCATGTACATGGCCGGGGCCTGGTTCGCCGGCGTGCTGGACGGCGAGTTCCCGAAGATCAAGGGCAAGTGGGCAGCGGCTCCGCTGCCCGAGGGCTCCGCGGGGTGCGCCACGACGATCGCGGGCGACAGCCTCGTGCTCTTCAAGAGCGGCAAGAACCAGGACGCCGCCTGGAAGTGGATCGAGTACCTGTCCAAGCCGGAGAACGTGGCCCAGTGGACGTACAAGAGCAAGGGGAGCACCCTGCTGCCGCCCCGCACGTCACTGCTGGAGTCGGGCGACGTGGAGAAGTCCAAGCCGATCCTGAAGGGCTTCGCCGAGGCGATGCCCTGCGGCGTCTCGAACGTGATCGCGAACCCGGACTGGCCGAAGATCGAGGAGAAGCTCAACGAGCAGCTTGGCAAGGCCATGTACGGCGAGCAGTCGGCGTCCGCCGCGCTGGACGATGCCGCAGCCGAGGCCAAGGACATCCTGGAGCACTGAGGACCCGTCACCGGCCGGCGCCTGCGGGCGCCGGCCGGTGACGCCGGAAGGAAGATCACCATGGCGTCAGTCGAGCTGGTCGGTGCCCGCGGAGCCAGGGGCAGGGCGACGGCCCGCACGGGGCGAGGGGTCCGCCACACCTTGCGGCGCATGCGCAAGGAATGGAGCGCCTACCTGTTCCTGGCGCCGGGCCTGCTGCTGTTCAGCGTCTTCACCGTGTTCGCACTGGGTTTCGCGTTCTACCTGACGTTCCACCAGTGGAGCATCATCGAGCCGGACAAGCCGTTCATCGGTCTGGACAACTATCGGGACATGCTCGCCGACAAGGACTTCCGGAAGTCCGTGGTGAACACCGCGTACTTCACGGGGGCGTCCGTGCCGCTGACCATGCTGATCGGCCTGGGCCTGGCACTGCTGCTCAACCAGCCGCTCCGCGGGCGCTGGGTGCTGCGGACGTTCTACTTCCTGCCCGTGGTCACGCCGTTCGTCGTCGTTGCCATCATCTGGAAGTGGCTCTACAACGGTGACTTCGGCCTGTTCAACTACTACCTCCTCAAGAGCCACCTGATCGACCAGCCGCTGCTGTGGCTGTCCGACAAGGACCTGGCCATGCCCGCCGTCGTCCTGATGAGCGTCTGGTCCGGCGTCGGTTTCTCGATGATCGTCTATCTGGCAGGCCTGCAGGGGATCCCCGCGGAGCTGCACGAGGCCGCCCGCGTCGACGGCGCCGGTCCACTGCAGCGGCTACGGCACGTCACGATCCCGATGCTTGCCCCCACGACCCTGTTCCTGCTGGTGATGGGCATCATCGGGTCGTTCCAGGTCTTCACCCAGATCTTCGTGATGACCAGCGGCGGCCCGGTGAAGCGCACGACAACGATGGTTTATTACATCTACGAGTCCGCGTTCAAGTTCTACGAGATGGGCTACGCGAGCACGCTGGCGTTCGGCCTGTTCGCTCTTCTCTTCGTCTTCACCCTCATCCAGTTGCGGCTCTACCGCAGGAGTAACAGTTGAGCGTCACCGCCCCACCGTTGCCCACGTCGTCGTCGCCCACGCCGGCGCCGCGGCGGCGGTCCCTCCGGCTCAGCCAGGCGTCGTCGCGGCGGATCGGCTTCGGGCTGTCCTATGTCGTCCTGGTCCCGGTCGCCGTGCTGTTCCTCGCGCCGTTCGCCTGGATGGTCAGCGCCTCGTTCCAGAACATCGGCGACATGTTCTCCTGGCCCCCGCAGTGGCTGCCGAAGAGCCCGTCGCTGGACGGGTACAAGACCTTCCTCGGCGTCGGGGACGTCGGTGAGGCGCGCGGGGCGGAGGGTGCGGGGCGCTGGTTCCTCAACAGCGCGTTCGTCGCGACGTCGGTGACGGCGCTGCAGCTGTTCTTCAACTCGCTGGCGGCGTACGTCTTCGCCAAGCGGACGTTCCCCGGCCGGGACGCCATCTTCCTGCTGTTCCTGGGCACGATGATGGTGCCGGGCCAGATCACGCTGATCCCGAACTACCTGGTGATGAAGCACATCCCGTTCTTCGGCGGCAACGACATGTTCGGCAACGGCGGTCACGGCTGGCTGGACTCCTACTACGGCCTCATCCTCCCCGGCTGCGTCAGCGCGTTCGGCGTCTTCCTGATGCGGCAGTACATGCAGTCGATCCCCGACACGCTGCTCGACGCGGCCCGGATCGACGGCGCGGGAGAGTTCCGGATCTTCTGGCAGGTCGTCCTGCCGCTGTGCCGGCCCGCCCTCGCGGCGATGGGCATCTTCACGTTCACCGCCGCGTGGGAGGACTTCTTCTGGCCGCTCATCATCACCTCGAGCCCCGAGCACTACACCGCTCCCCTCGGGCTGGCGCTGTTCGTGGTGAAGAACCGGACGTCCTGGGACGTGCTGATGGCCGGCTCGGTCATCGCGACCCTGCCGATGGTGGTGGTGTTCATGCTGTTCCAGCGCCAGTTCATCCAGGGCATCGCGATGAGCGGGGTAAAGGGATGAAGCTGGGCGTCCTGACCGCGTGCCTGCCCGGGGCGACGCTGCCCGAGGTGGCGGCGGTGGCGGCGGGCCTGGGTTACCAGGGACTGGAGGTCGCCGCTTGGCCTCGCACGCCCGGACGCGAGTGGGAGGCCAGCCACCTCGACGTCGGGGCCCTGGACGACGCGGGGGCCGCCGAGGTGCGAGAGCTGCTCGACGAGCACGCCCTCGAGCTGTCGGCCGTCGCCTACTACGAGAACAACCTGCACACCGATCCCGCGACGCGGGCGCAGACGCACGACCACCTGCGTCGCTGCATCGACGCGGCGGCCCTGCTGGGCTGCCCCAACGTGGGCACCTTCGTGGGCCGTGACATCGCGCTGTCCATGGTCGAGAACGTTCGGCTCGCCGAGGACGTGTTCCCGGCTCTCGTGAAGTACGCCGACGAGCGCGGGGTCCGGCTGGTGATCGAGAACTGCCCGATGGAGGGCTGGCACCCGGACGGCTACCCCGCCAACCTGGCGTACTCGCCGGAGCTGTGGGACTGGATGGCCGACCTGGGCCTGTACCTCAACTTCGACCCCTCGCACCTGGTGTGGCTGGGCATCGACCCGGTGGCAGCCCTGACCGCGAGCGTCGATCGGGTCGTGCACGTTCAGGCCAAGGACGTGCAGGTCGACGCCGTCCGACGTAACCGGTACGGCACCTACGGTCGGGTGCTGGGACGGACCTCGCCGTGGGGATCGCCGTGGTGGCGGTACCGCATGCCGGGTCTCGGCGACGTCGACTGGCGGCGGCTGGTCGACGTGCTTTACGAGGCCGGGTACGACGGCTTCGTCTCGGTCGAGCACGAGGACCCGATCTGGTCCGGCACGCCGGAGAAGGTGGTCGCGGGGCTCACCGTGGCCGAACGGACGCTCCGCCCGCTGCTGGTCTCCTGACGCTCACGCGGGGCGGGCGCGAGGTCACTCCCGCAGGCGGAACCACACCGTCTTGCCGTTCGGCGTCGGGTCGACGCCCCAGACGTCGCTCAGCATGTCGACGAGCCCGACCCCGCGGCCGGACTGGTCGTCCGGCCCGGCGTGCCGGGCGGTCGGTGCGGTGGGGTCGCCGTCGCTGACCCGCACCTGCATGCCGGACGTCGCTCTGCACGACACCTCGGTCCTAATCGGGGGCGCGCCGTGCCGCATCGCGTTCGTGACCAGCTCGGACATCAGCAGTACGGCCTCGTCCAGCACGCTGGCGTTGTGCGCCTGGCACCGGGCCTCGCGCAAGAATTGCCGGGCCCTGCGGGGAGCGCGCTCGTCCATCTCCAGGGTGAGCACGGCTGGCGGCGTCACCAGGCACATCGGAGGACTCCTTCGCTGACTGCTCAACGGGGACGGACGATCGCGTGCTCTGCACGGCATCTGGCTGACCGGGACTCGTGAGCCTACGTCGTCGGCCAAACGGCCGCATGTGCAGGGACCTGCCGTGCGCAGCGGGCTGGTGCAGCTGCGAGACGGGGTTGGCGGGGCGCTCAGGGTCGCCTAACCTGCGGCCGTGGCCAGTGCTCCGCTCCCCGCACTTCCCGACGAGTCCTTCCGTCGGGTCCTGTGTGTGGTGGCCCACCCCGACGACGTCGAATACGGCACCTCGGCCGCGGTCGCCAAGTGGACGTCTCGTGGCGTCGAGGTGGCGTACCTGCTCCTCACGCGCGGCGAGGCCGGCATGGACGGGGCGCCGCCGGACCGTGCCGCCGCACTGCGCACCGCCGAGGAGCTCGCGGCGGCCACGGCGGTGGGCGTTACTAGGGTGGAGTTCCTGGACCACCCCGACGGCGTGCTGGAGTACGGCCTCCCGCTGCGCCGTGACATCACGCGGACCATCCGGTCCTTCCAGCCCGACGTCGTCCTGGTCGGCTCCTGGGAGGTCGAGGTCTACGGCATCCTGAACCAGGCCGACCACCGGGCCGCGGGCCTCGCGACCGTGGACGCCGTCCGGGACGCCGCCAACCGCTGGGTGTTCGCCGACCAGCTCGGGCCGGACGTGCAGCCGTGGTCGGTGCGCTGGCTGCTGGTGGGGGTCGACTCCCGACCCACCCACGGCGTCGACGTCACCGGGGAACCGCTGGAGCGGGGCATCGCGTCGCTGGAGGCGCATGCCGCGTACCTCGCGGGGATACCCGACCATCCCGCGCCGAGGGCGTTGATCACCGAGATCACGGCGACGGACGGGCGCGCCATGGGAGTCCCGCACGCAGTGCTCTTCCGGGCCCGCGACCTGCAAGCGCCGCCGTCGACGTAGCCTTGAGGTCGGTCGGCAGGTCGAGCGGTCGCCCCGGTCACGGGCCAGGAGGGGCGTTGTCACAGCACGTGGGACCCGCGGACGAGCGGGGTCGGCTGGTCGTCGACCTCGGCCTTCGTCCGGACTGCGGCAGCTGCCTCGGGCTGTGCTGTGTCGCCCTTCCGTTCTCGGCGTCCGCCGACTTCGGCTTCGACAAGGCCGCCGGCGAGCCGTGCCGGAACCTGGACGCCGACCTGCGCTGTTCCATCCACCGCGACCTGCGCCAGCGCGGGTTCGCGGGCTGCTCCGTGTTCGACTGCTTCGGCGCGGGGCAGAAGGTGTCGCAGCGAACGTTCCGCGGGCAGGACTGGCGCGAGGACGCCGGGGACACCGGTGGCGGGAAGACCGCAGCCCGGATGTTCGAAGCCCTCGCGGTCATGCGCCAGCTGCAGGAGCTGCTCTGGTACCTGACCGAGGCGCTCACGCTTCCGCAGGCCCGCGAACTGCGCGAGCCGCTGCGCCGGGCCGTCGACGAGACCGAGCGGCTGACCCAGAGCGCCCCCGAGGCCTTGCTCGCGCTGGACGTCCCGGGGCACCGGAAGGGAGTCGACGCCCTGCTGCTGCGCACGAGCGAGCTGGTGCGGGCCGGCTACCCGAAGGGGGACCGCCGCCGGGCCGACCTGGTCGGCGCCCGGCTCCGAGGTGCCGATCTCAGCGGCGCCGACCTGAGAGGGGCGCACCTGATCGGTGCCGACCTGCGCGGCGCCGACCTCACGGCGGCCGACCTGATCGGGGCCGATCTGCGCGGAGCGGACCTCGGCGGCGCCGACCTCGGCCGCAGCCTGTTCGTCACCCAGGCTCAGCTCGAGGCGGCCAGAGGGGACGACGACACGCGGCTGCCGCCGTCGCTGACCCGTCCGGCGCACTGGTCGACGGGTGCAGGACGCGGTCCCGGACGTCCCTGGCGTCGCCCGCCGGGTCGCTGACCCGAGCGAGGACCTGCGGACCTGCGCATGGTCAGGCGGGGACCTCGGACCCGTCGAGCACCCGGTCGACGAAGGCCGCCACCCGCTGTTGCAGCCGGAGCACCCGCTCGGGCCCCGGCCGCTCGGCCTGCGGAAGGGACAGCGCACGCTTGCCGCGGGCGTAGAGCGAGCAGGCCAGGTCGGCGCACGCGTACGTACCCACGGTGTTGTGCAGCCGACCTGCCGCCCCGGCCTTGCGGGCCACCAACAGCTCCACCGCGTTGCCCGGATGGACCGCATGGCACAGCGAGCACAGCCCGGACGCCGCGCGCCGCGACGAGGATCCCGGAGCCCGTAGCGCCAGGCCGACTGTTCGGTCGCCGTACGGCAGCACCAGGTACGCGCGCTTCGGCGCGCGCGGGTCTCGCCAGCCGAGGAAGTCCAGGGACGCCCAGTCCAGGCGGTCGAGCCCGGGCGGCGGGGTGATCGCGGCGGCCTGCCTGCGCGAGCAGTTCACGAAGGCGGCCGTGATCTGGCCAGGGTCCAGGGGTCGCACGTCGTCCTCCGTACCGTGGTCACAGCGGGCCGCGTGCCCACCAGGGTGGGAGCCTGGCCGTCCCGGGCGGCGGTGGTCAACCGAGTTGTCCGCCGTCGGTCGCGCCGGGCTCGCTCGCTAGGGTGCGCAGGCTCGCCATCGACACCGGAGGTTCGCACGTGCCGCAGCGCCGCGCCGGTCACGGCCAGGTCGACGTGCTTGCCGTCATCGCCCTCGGTGGGGTCCTGGGCGCGCTGGCCCGCTACGGGATCGGCCTGCTGCAGCCGCACGGCCCGCAGGACTTCCCCTGGGTAACGCTGGAGATCAATGCCGTGGGATGCCTGCTCATCGGGGCGCTGATGGTGGTCATCACCGAGCTGACCAGTCCCCACCGGTTGGCGCGTCCGTTCCTCGGAGTCGGCATCCTCGGTGGGTTCACCACCTTCTCGACCTACAGCGTCGACGTTCAGCAGCTTCTCGTGCTGCAGCGGCCCGGCCTGGCGATGGCCTACCTGTGCGGCACGGTGTTCGCTGCCCTCGTCGGGGTATGGCTCGGCGAAACCCTCATGCGGGCGGCGGCTCGCGGCTCATGGCGGCTGGGAAGAGGGGTGGCTCGATGAGGTCGACCGTTCGGGCGCGGCGGCTGACCGTGTTGCTTGGGGAAGGTGACCACTGGCACCACCGGCCGGTGTTCACCGAGATCGTGCACCGGGCGCACGCCGTCGGGCTCGCCGGTGCCAGCGTGTTCCGCGGGGTCGAGGGGTACGGCGCCTCCCACCTGATCCACACCAACCGGTTGCTCAGCCTCTCCGAGGACCTCCCGGTCGCCGTGGTCATCGTCGACGACCCGGCCAGGATCGCCGAGTTCCTGCCGCAGCTCGACGAGCTGGTGCAGGACGGACTCGTCGTACTCGACGACGTCGAGGTCGTCCGCTACCGCACCGGTGGCGCGGGTCAGGAGCCGCGGTGACCGTGCTGCTGGTCGCGCTCGGCGCGGCGGTCGGCGCTCCTGCGCGCTACCTGGCCGACCGGGCGGTGCAGAGCCGCCACGACAGCCTGTTCCCGTGGGGAACCTTCGTCGTCAACGTGGTGGGGTCGTTCGTGCTCGGCCTGGTGGTGGCGGCGGCAGCGGCCGGCAGGCTGAGCCCGGGTGTGGTCGCGGCGGTGGGGACCGGTTTCTGCGGCGCGCTGACCACCTACAGCACGTTCGGCTACGAGACGCTGCGGCTGGCCGAGGAGCGTGCGCACCTTGAGGCCGCGCTCAACGTCGTCGCCAGCATCGCGGCGGGGGTGGCGGCAGCAGCGCTCGGCTGGGCGGCTGGGTCGATGCTCAGCTGACGTCGTGTCCGCCGCCACCCAGGGGACCGCCCTAGCTGAAGATCGAGACCCCACCCGGGCCCACGAGCAGCCCGACGACGATCAGGACGATGCCCCAGAGGATGTCACCCCGGACGATCCTGAAGATGCCGAAGATGACGAGGATCGCGGCGATGATCAAGAGAATGGTGTTCATGCGCTGATCATGAGCCAGTCGCTGAGCCTCGGCAAGTGCAAGATCATTTGGACTCTCCAGCAGTATGAACCGGACAACTGTTCCGCGGCGTTTTCTCCATTTGTCCTCGGCCGAACCTGCTCCAGCTGCCGCATCCCACGCCGGATGGCGAAGGTCTGCGGTCGTCAGGCGGCCTTGCGCAGCGTCGCCTCGGTCGTGCGGCGCAGCTCGTCCAGGTCGACACCGCACTCTCGTAGGAGAGTCACCGCGCTCCCGCGGCCCTCACGCAGCAGCCCTAGCAGGATGTGCTCGGCGGCGATGTGGTCGTCGTGGCACCGGATCGCCTCCCGCAGCGAGAGCTCGAGCACCTTCCGGGCGCGCGGGGTGAAGCGGGAGCGGCCACCGGCCCGGGAGCGCCGGAAGGGGCGGCGGCGGGGGGATCGCTGAGGGCGTACCGCTTCTGGGCCGAAGGTCTGCTCCATCCGCTGGAGCACTGCCTCGACGTCGATCCCCACGGTGCGCAGGGCGTCGGCCTCCTCGTGGGTGAAGAAGCTCCCGGACGCCGCAGAGAGCCGGCGTACCGCGGCTTCGACCCGCTCCCGATCGAGCCCGACGTCCGCCAGCAGGCGGCTGGTACCCCCGGCCTCCGGCGCCAGCAGGCCGAGTAGCAGGTGCTCGGTGCCGACGTGGTCGCTGCCGATCCGTCGACCGTCCTGCGCGGCCCCGACGACGACGGCACGGGCCTCGCGGGTGAACCTCTCGAACATGAGACCTCCTCGGCTGAGTCCTAGGTGTTCCTGGCGTACTTCTTGTGCACGGCCTGCTTGCTGACGTCGAGGGCCTGGGCGATCTCCTGCCAGGACAGGCCCTGCCGCCGGGCGTTGCGCACCTGCAGCTCCTCCAGGCGCTCCGCCAGCCGGCGCAGGGCGACCGTGGCCCGCAGGCCGACGAGGGCATCAGTGCTTCCGGCGGCCTCAGCCAGCTCCTGAACGTCGGTCATGCGTCAACTGTGATTGACGGCCGACGGAAATGTCAACCCCAGTTGACACGCGTCCGTTCCTCGCCAGTGGTCCGCTCGGCCGGGAATCCCTTGAAGCACAACAAGGACAATGCGGCCACGAGTGCCAGGAAGGACAGTGGCGCCAGCGCGTCGAGTACCCCGCGGTCCCGTCCGAGTGCCTCCAGGGACAGCCGCAGCAGGCAGCAGACCGTGACCAGGGCGGCCAGCCCCCCGAGCCAGCGCGGTCGGCGCCCAAGCATGATGAGGACGGCGACGGCGAACACCGTGACACCCACGAACAGCAGGTCGTCCCCGCGGGGCTCCAGCTGGTTGTAGCTGTCGGCACGTGGGAGACGTCCCGGGTCCGCCGTCAGCGCCAACAGCATCGTCACCGAGGTGGGGGCCAGCGTGGTCACCGCAAGGACCAGCCCAGCCAGGCACACGCCGTGACTCAGCACCCGCAGCCGCCAGGCGAACGCCGCAAGGAGCGCGGCCGCGACGACGCCGGCGGCCTGCAGAACGAGAACCACCGGCCGGTGCGCCGCATAGAAGCTCGCAACGGCGAAAGCCGTTGCGTGCTCGTCCGGCAGCGACAGGGCCGCCTCGCTGGCGAGAAGCGTCAGGAGGAAGGCGACGCCCAGCCAGCCGGCTGCCCGGTCGGCGAACCGCCCTGGTGCAGGTCCTATGGACGCTGGCGCCGGGCCTCCTCGGACGACGTGGCGCCGGACGCCGGGGTGCCACCGGTCCGGTCGGCGCTCCGGTCGGCGTCATGCGCGTCGACGTTCTGCTGGTCGACGTTCTGCTGGTCGACGTCCTGCCGGTCAGCAGCGCGCACGTCCCGGCCGCCGCTCGCTCCGGTGACGCGGGTGTCGGTTCCCTGACCGCGGCGCCCGCCGCGGACGTCGGGGTCCAGCTCGTCGGCCTTGCGCAGTCGCTCCTCGACCTCGGCGCGGGCGCCGCTCGCGTGCTCGGCGCGCTCGCGCGCCTGGGCCTGCAGCTGATCGGCGTCAGCGGCGCGGGCCTGGGCCTCCGCCTGCGCCAACCGCGCCTCGGCGTCCACCCGCGCGGCCTCGGCCTCGCGTCGCTGCACCTCGATCCGGTCCGCCTCGGCCTGCTGCCTCAGGTCGCGGGCCCGCTCCCGCTGCCGGGTCTGCTTGCTGGCACGGGACCGGCGAAGCAGTAGCACCGCCAGGACGATCAGGGCCAGCACCACCAGCGCGAGAACGACCCATTGCCAGGTGCTCATGTCGTGCTCCTTCATGGTCGATGATCAACCCCGAGGACCTGATTCGACTGCCGATGCGGCGCCAGCGCAAGTGCACGCGGCTGCGCCGGGGCGCGGACGGGCTAACGTGCGCTCGACGTCGGCGGCGCCCGGCCGTCGGCGCACCGACGCAGGAGGCACCCGTGGCACACGTGGGCGACGCGCGCGAGCTGCCCGTCACCGAGGGCGTGATGGAGTGGGGCGAGCGCAGGACCTGGTACCGGGTCACCGGCGAGCTCGACCCGGAGGCCGAGCGGGCGCCGGTCGTCGCCGTCCACGGCGGCCCCGGAGCGACCCACGACTACCTGCTCGCCATGGCGGACCTCGCGGGTGACGGCCGCGCTGTCGTGCACTACGACCAGGTTGGCAACGGTCGCAGCTCGCGGCACCCGGACGCCGACCCCGCCTCGTGGACCGTGGAGCTGTTCGTCGACGAGCTGGCCCGGCTGGTGCGGCACCTGGCGATCGGCGGGTCGTTCCACCTGGTCGGCCAGTCCTGGGGCGGCATGCTGGGGCCCGAGTTCGCGCTCGCTCACTCCGAGGGCCTGCGGTCGCTCTCCATCTGCGACAGCCCAGCGTCGATGGAGCTGTGGCTCGCCGCGGCCAACCGGCTGAGGAGGGACCTGCCCGCCGACGTCCAGGCCACGTTGGTGCGCCACGAGGAGGCCGGCACGACGGACGACCCGAAGTACACCGCCGCCATGAAGGTCTTCTACGACCGGCACGTGTGCCGGGTACTGCCCAACCCGCCCGA
>DATFPQ010000200.1:0-24517 GCA_035264765.1 Actinomycetales bacterium
GCCCGCGACGCGGCGAAGAAGACGATCCGCGACACCCAGGACTGCGCGGATGCGTCCGACACCTCCACGCCGTACGCGCGCGCCTCAGGCCACGCCGCGCCTTCAGCGGCACGCCGGCTTCTGCGTTCTGCCCGGGTGAGCCGTCGCTTGTGGGCCATGCCGACATACTGACGCGAGGAGTGCGCGGGCTGGCGACCTTGACCCGCGACGGTTGGGGGCGCGCCCGGCAGGACTCGAACCTGCAACCAGCGGATTAGAAGGCCGCTGCTCTATCCGTTGAGCTACGGGCGCCCGCCCCGCGTCGTCCAACCTCGAGGCAGTCCGAGTCTAGGTGCAGGGCGGGGCCCCGGACATCGCGTCGAAGAGGGCGGGGGATGCGCCCGAGTTGAAGGGTCCCGGCCCAGGGGCGATGCTGTGCCCACCATGGAGGCACGCCTTGAGCAGGACCGGCTGCTCGACGCCGTCACCGGACTGCGGGAGCGCGCCGAGTCCTTGGTGCTGCCGCTGGACGTCGAGGGTGTTGCGGTGGCCCGCCGCGAGCGGGTCGAGCTGGTGCATCAGCTGGACGACTACGTCCTACCCCGGCTGCGGGCCCTGGACGCCCCGCTGCTCGCGGTCGTCGGCGGCTCGACCGGTGCCGGGAAGTCCACGCTGGTGAACTCGGTGCTGCGCGAGAGCGTGACCCGCAGCGGCGTCCTGCGGCCGACGACGCGGGCACCGGTCCTGGTCCACCACCCGGACGACCGCCCCTGGTTCGAGGGCGACCGAGTGCTGCCGTCGCTTGCCCGGGTGACCGGCGCCGAGACGGACGCCACCCTTGCCGAGGACGGCGGCCGGATCCGGTCGGTGCGACTGGTGGCGAGTGCCGCCCTCCCGCCAGGTCTGGCCCTGCTGGACGCTCCCGACATCGACTCCGTGGTGAGCGCCAACCGGGAGCTGGCCCAGCAGCTGCTGGCCGCCGCGGACCTGTGGATCTTCGTCACGACCGCGGCCCGCTACGCCGACGCGGTGCCGTGGGACCTGCTCCGGGGTGCCGCCGAGCGCGGCGCCTCGGTGGCGATCGTGCTCGACCGGGTGCCGCCGGAGGCCATGACCGAGGTGCGCACCGACCTGGAGGGCATGCTGAAACAACGGGGGTTGGAGTCCTCGCCGCTGTTCAGCGTGCCGGAAAGCCGGATCGACGAGGCGGGGTTGCTCGAGGCGGACGTCGTACGGCCCGTGCACTCGTGGCTGGTCGCCCTGGCTCGGGACGCAGGCGCGCGCCAGGCCGTCATCCGGCGGACCCTCACCGGCGCACTCGAGAGCCTTCGCCCCCGCACAGCAGGGCTGGTGGCGGCCGCGCGCGCCCAGGACACGGCCCGCCAGGCGCTGCGCCGGGAGGCGGACGAGGCCTACTCCCACGCGCTCGCGCGGGTCCAGGACGGGCTGTCGGACGGGTCCCTGCTGCGCGGCGAGGTGCTCGCGCGCTGGCAGGAGTTCGTCGGCACGGGTGAGCTGCTGCGACACCTGGAGTCGCGGATCGGCCGGTTGCGGGACCACCTGGTCAACGTGCTGCGCGGCCGTCCCGCGCCGGAGGAACAGCTGGGCGAGGCCCTGCAGACGGGGGTGGAGGCGCTGATCACCGCGCAGCTGGCGTCGGCGGCCGAGGAGGCCTCACGACGGTGGCGAGGGATCGGCGGTGGCCCGTCGCTGGTCGCCGCGCGCCCCGACCTGGCCACGCCGACGCCCGGCGTCGAGCAGAGCGTCTCGCGCGCCGTGCGGGACTGGCAGGGCTACGTGCTGGAGCTGGTTCGCACCGAGGGCGGAGACAAGCGGTCGACGGCGCGGGTGCTGTCGTACGGGGTGAACGCGGTCGGCGTGATGCTGATGCTCGTGGTGTTCAGCCAGACGGCCGGGCTCTCCGGCGCCGAGGTTGGCATCGCCGGCGGCACAGCCGTCCTGGCACAGCGGCTGCTGGAGGCCGTCTTCGGCGACCAGGCGGTGCGCACCCTGGCCGCGAAGGCGAAGGCCGAGCTGCTGCACCGCGCGGGCGACCTGCTGGACGCCGACCGGTCCCGCTACGAACGAGTGCTGGACGACCTCGACGCTGCGGAGGGCGCTGACGCCGCAGCCCTGGAGCGCGCGGTCGAGGCCGTCGAGGCCGCTCGATGATGCGTCGACGGCGCCGGACCGCTGACATCGGCGAGCGGGCGACCGCGCTCGCGGAGGCGCTCGACGCGGGCGGCCACCGCCTGGAGCCCGGAGCCGCCCAGCGCGCACGCGCCCTGCTCAGCAAGCTGGACGAGCGGCTCCGGCTGTCCGGGGACCACACCGTCGTGGCGCTCGCCGGCGCCACCGGCAGCGGCAAGTCCAGCCTGTTCAACGCGCTTGCCGGTCTCGACCTCGCCACGGTCGGCGCCCGGCGTCCGACCACCTCGCAGGCCAGTGCCGCCCTGTGGGGCGGGGACGGCGCAGAGCCGCTGCTGGACTGGCTGGTCGTACCGCGGCGTCATCAGGTGAGCTCCAACGGCGCTCGCGGCGACGCGGACCCGCTGCACGGGCTGGTGCTCCTCGACCTGCCCGACCACGACTCCACCGAGGTCGCGCACCGGCTGGAGGTCGATCGGCTGGTCGAGCTCGTCGACGTCTTCGTCTGGGTGACCGACCCGCAGAAGTACGCCGACGCCGCGCTGCACCGGCAGTACCTGTCCCGGCTGGCCGGGCACGACGCCGTGACGGTGGTCGTGCTGAACCAGGCGGACCGGTTGGCCCCGGACGCGGTGCAGGCCTGCCGCCGCGACCTGGCCCGGCTGGTCGCCGCGGACGGGCTCCGGGACGTCGACGTGCTGACGACATCGGCACGTACCGGCGAGGGCGTCGACCGGCTGCGCGCTGAGCTGGCCGAGGCGGTCGGCCGCCGCACGGCATGGAGCGAGCGGCTGGGCGCGGACCTGGACGCCGCGGCGGTCGAGCTGGGCAGCTGGGTGGGGGAGGAGGAGCCCGACCCGAAGGACGTGACGTCGGCGCCGGAGTCCCGCGACCTGGTGGAGGCGTTCGCCGACGCCGCCGGGGTGCCGGCCGTGGTCCGTGCCGTCGAGGCCGACTACCGGCGCGACGCGCTGGGGACGGCGGGCTGGCCGGTGACCCGCTGGGGACGCCGGCTGCGTCCGGACCCGTTGCGCCGCCTCGGTCTGCCGGGCGCCGGGCAGGTCTCCAACCGTGCGGACGCCGAGCCGCAGGCGGACGTCGTGCGGCGCTCGTCGCTGCCGGCGCCGAACGCCACGCAGCAGGCGCGGGTCGAGCTGGCCACCCGTCGGGTGGCGGACCGGGCCGGCTCGAAGCTCCCGCAGCGGTGGGCCGACGCGGTCCGGGCGGCGGCCCAGCCCCCGGCCGGCGACCTCACCGACGCCCTGGACCAGGCGGTGGTCCGCACCGACCTCGGTCTGCGCCGACCGGTCGTGTGGCGGTTCCTCGGCGCCGTGCAGGCGCTGCTCCTCCTGGCGGCGGTGGCCGGCCTGGTCTGGCTGGTGGCACTGGCCGCGCTCGGTGCGCTCAAGCTGCCGCAGCCGTCCACGCCCTACTGGGGGCCGATGCCGGTACCGACGCTTCTGCTCGTGGGCGGTCTGGTGCTCGGGGCCCTGCTCGGCGGCCTGGTGCGGTTCGCCGCGGGCGCTGGCGCTCGACGTCGAGGTGCCCGCGTGCGGTCGCGCCTGAACGCCTCCGTCGCCGAGGTCGCCCAGGAACGGGTGCTCGACCCCGTCGGGCAGGTCCTGACCGACCACCGAGCGGCGCGGGAGGCCCTGCGCCGCGTCGGTGGACCACGCTGATCGTCGTCCGTCCACAGCTTCGGTTCTCGTCCCACCGTCCACAGATCGTCGCCCGGGCCTGCCCGGGCGACCCGGGGGACACCACGCTGGCTGGGCCGGCAAGGAGCCGGCGGTGAGGAGGCCAGGATGAACGAGATCACGACCACGGTGCTGGGCAATGTCGCGAGCGAGCCGCGGCACGTCGTCCCGCAGGACGGCCCACCGCGGACCAGCTTCCGGCTGGCGTCGACGACCACCCGCTTCGACGCCGGACTGCAGGGATACGTCGACGGCCACACCACCTGGCTCACGGTGACCTGCTGGCGCGGCCTGGCATTCAACGCGGCGCAGTCGCTGCAGAAGGGACAGCCGGTGATCGTCCACGGCTCCCTGCACGTCCGGGAGTGGACCGATGGAGACCGCAGCGGTCGTGAGGTCGAGCTGGACGCGGTGACGATCGGGCACGACCTGCGGCGCGGCCGAGCCAGCTTCGCCAAGGTCACTCGGCCGGTCGCCGACCGCACCCTGGTGACCGCGCCGACTACGGGGGCACCGGCGCGCGCCGAGGGAGCGGTCGAGCCGGACGGCTCCGGGGACAGGGGCTACGCGCACGTCGTCGAGGACCCGCCGGACGACGGGTCCGGCGTGCCGCCGGAGCCCGGTGAGGGCGCCGCTGCCTGAGCGTCCACGGCGGGCGGGGGGTTCCGCGGCGGGTCGGCGGGGGGTTCCGCGGCGGGTCGGCGGATGGGTCCGCGGCGGGTCGGCGGATCGATCCGCGGCGGGTCGGCGAATGGGAAGGGAGAGCTGGTAAGGCCGCCGGTGGCGGTAGCGCGGTTCGGGGCACTCGATCCTGCCCGTTAGCCTTGACGGCATGGCGGAGTTCATCTACACGATGCGCAAGGCGCGCAAGGCGCACGGCGACAAGGTCATCCTGGACGACGTCACGCTGTCGTTCCTGCCCGGCGCCAAGATCGGCGTGGTCGGCGCGAACGGCGCCGGCAAGTCCACCGTGCTGCGCATCATGGCCGGCCTCGACCACCCGTCGAACGGCGATGCGGTGCTGTCGCCGGGGTACTCGGTGGGGATGCTGCAGCAAGAGCCGCCGCTGAACGAGGAGAAGACGGTCCTCGGCAACGTCGAGGAGGGCGCGGGCGAGATCAAGGCCGCACTGGACCGGTACAACGAGATCGCCGCCGCGCTCGCGGAGGACTACTCCGACGAGCTGATGGACGAGATGGGGCGGCTGCAGGAGAAGATCGACGCGGCCGACGCGTGGGACCTCGACTCCCAGCTCGAGCAGGCGATGGACGCCCTGCGCTGCCCGCCGCCGGACGCCGACGTCAGCGTCCTGTCCGGCGGTGAGCGTCGACGCGTGGCGCTGTGCAAGCTGCTGCTGCAGAAGCCCGACCTTCTGCTCCTCGACGAGCCCACCAACCACCTGGACGCCGAGAGCGTGCAGTGGCTGGAGCAGCACCTCGCGCAGTACCCCGGCGCCGTCCTCGCCGTGACGCACGACCGGTACTTCCTCGACAACGTGGCCGAGTGGATCCTCGAGCTCGACCGCGGCCGCGCCTACCCGTACGAGGGCAACTACTCGACCTACCTGGAGAAGAAGCAGGAGCGCCTGCAGGTTCAGGGCAAGAAGGACGTGAAGCTCGCCAAGCGGCTCAAGGACGAGCTGGAGTGGGTCCGCTCGAACGCCAAGGGGCGGCAGACCAAGTCCCGCGCCCGGCTGTCTCGCTACGAGGAGATGGCAGCGGAGGCCGAGCGCACCCGCAAGCTCGACTTCGAGGAGATCCAGATCCCCGCCGGACCACGGCTGGGCAGCGTGGTGATCGAGGCCGCGGACCTGACCAAGGGGTACGACGGCCGTGTCCTGATCGACGATCTGTCATTCACCTTGCCGCGCAACGGGATCGTCGGGGTCATCGGCCCGAACGGCGTGGGCAAGACCACACTGTTCAAGACCATCGTCGGCCTCGAGCCGATCGACGACGGCTCGCTGAAGGTCGGCGAGACCGTGAAGATCTCCTATGTCGACCAGTCCCGTGGCGGCATCGACCCTCAGAAGAACGTGTGGGAGGTCGTCTCGGACGGCCTCGACCACATCAAGGTCGGCAACACCGAGATCCCGTCCCGTGCCTACGTCTCCACGTTCGGCTTCAAGGGACCCGACCAGCAGAAGATGGCCGGCGTGCTGTCCGGCGGGGAGCGCAACCGGCTGAACCTGGCACTCACCTTGAAGCAGGGCGGCAACCTGCTGCTGCTCGACGAGCCGACCAACGACCTGGACGTCGAGACCCTCGGCTCGCTGGAGAACGCGCTGCTGGAGTTCCCGGGCTGCGCGGTGGTGATCAGCCACGACCGGTGGTTCCTGGACCGGGTGGCGACGCACATCCTGGCCTACGAAGGCAGTGACGAGTCGCCGTCGAGCTGGTACTGGTTCGAAGGGAACTTCGAGTCCTACGAGGCCAACAAGGTGGCGCGGCTGGGGCCGGAGGCGGCCCGTCCGCACCGGGTGACCTACCGCAAGCTCACCCGCGACTGACCGGCCGGATCCCGACCTAGCCACCGCAGCACGAGCGCGAACCGCCCCTCCCGGCCTCGGCCGGTGAGGGGCGGTGTCATGCAGACGTGCCCACAGGGGCCTCGGCCGGTGAGGGGCGGTCTCGTGCAGACGTGCCCTCAGGGGCGCCGCAGGCCGGCCCGGTCTCCGGAGCGGCCGCGCGGCGGGCAGACACGACGAAGGGTGTCGGCACCTCACCGGCATTGGGCTAAGGTGAGCCTTACCTAAACCTGCGAGGGAGACAGTGTCTATGCGAGTGCTCGGACGAGCGACGGCGGTGGCCGCCGCGCTGGCGGCCTGCCTGACGGTGGCCGCGTGCGGTGGAGGGTCCAGCCAGGCTGGCTCTGGGTCGACTGCGGGGGGTCAGGAGGACGGCCTCACGCTGTACAACGCCCAGCACGAGAGCCTGATGAAGCTGATGACCGACGGCTTCACCAAGCAAACCGGAGTCAAGGTCACCATGCGTTCCGGCGACGACTTCGAGCTGGCCAACCAGCTGGTTCAGGAGGGCGAGGCGTCCCCGGCCGACGTCTTCGTGACCGAGAACTCCCCGGCGATGGCTCTGGTCGACTCCAAGAACCTGTTCGCCAAGGTTGAGACCACGACCCTGGGCCAGGTGCCCACCCAGTTCGCGCCCACGGACGGCGACTGGGTCGGCTTCGCAGCGCGATCGACGGTGTTCGCCTACAACAGCAAGCAGCTGCAGAAGGCGGACCTCCCGGCGTCCCTGCTCGACCTCGCCGACCCGAAGTGGAAGGGCAAGATCGGCTTCTCCCCGGGCGGTGCCGACTTCCAGGCCATCGTCAGCGCCGTGCTGTCGATGAAGGGCGAGGCCGCGACGGCCCAGTGGCTGAAGGGCCTGAAGGCGAACGCCAAGTTCTACCAGGGCAACATCGCGACGATGAAGGCCGTCAACGCGGGGCAGATCGCGGGCGGCATCATCTACCACTACTACTGGTACCGGGACCGCGCCGAGTCGGGCGCGAACAGCAAGGACGTCGAGCTGCACTTCTTCGGCAACCAGGACCCGGGCGCCTTCCTCAGCCTCTCCGGTGCTGGAGTCCTGCGCTCCAGCAAGAAGGCGGAGCAGGCTCAGCAGCTGGTGGAGTACCTGACCAGCCCGGCCGGTCAGAAGATCCTCGCGGACAGTGACGCGATGGAGTACAGCATCGCCAAGGACAGCGCCCCCAACCCCGCGCTCAAGCCGATCACCGAGCTGGAGGCGCCGAAGGTGGACCCGGCGAAGCTCAACGGCCCCAAGGTCGTCGAGCTCATGCAGGAGGCGAGCCTGCTCTGAGCACGGCGACCTCAGTACTGCGGCGAGGGGCGAGCCGGCCGGATAGCGGCCTGCCGCCCCTCGTCGTGGTGCCCGCAGTCCTCGTCGCGCTCCTGGCCCTCGTCCCACTCTCGTTCGTCGTCGGCTACGCGATCAGCATCGGGTGGGACGAGGCCTACCGGCTGACCGTGCGGCCGCGGGTGGCCGAGCTCCTGGGCAACACCGCGCGGCTGGTGGTGGCCGGCGTCCTGCTCTCCGCGGCGATCGGCGTTGGTGGGGCGTGGCTGGTCGAGCGCACCCGGCTCCCGGGCCGGCGCATCTGGAACGCGCTGCTCGTGGCGCCCCTCGCCGTGCCGGCCTTCGTGAGCTCCTACGGATGGGTGTCCCTCACCGCGCGGGTCGAGGGCTTCGCCGGAGCCGTGCTGATCGTGACTCTCGCGTACTACCCGCTGGTGTACCTGCCGGTCGCGGCCGCCCTTCGTGGCCTCGACCCGGCGCTGGAGGAGACCGCCGCGGCCCTCGGCCTGGGCCCGTGGCGCACCTTCTTCCGGGTCGTGCTGCCGCAGCTGCGCCCGGCCCTGTTCGGGGGGTCCCTGCTGGTCAGCCTGCACCTGCTCGCCGAGTTCGGCGCGCTGCAGATGCTGCGGTTCCCGACCTTCACGACCGCGATCTACGACCAGTACCGCTCGTCCTTCAACGGCCCGGCGGCCAACATGCTCGCCGGCGTGCTGGTCGGGTGCTGCGCGCTGCTTCTCGCCGCCGAACAGCGCTGGCGGGGCACCGCCCGGCTCTCCCGCCTGGGTAGCGGAACCGCGCGTCGCGGGGAGCGGGTGCGGCTGGGTCGGTGGTTCGCGCCGGCCCAGCTCGGGCTGCTCGCGGTCGTCGTCCTGGCCCTCGGCGTGCCGCTCGGCAGCCTCGCGTACTGGCTCGCGACCGGCTCGTCGACCGCGTTCCCGGTGGCCGATCTGACGTCGGCCACCGCGACCTCGCTGGGGCTCGGCGCCGTGGCGGCGCTGGTCACCGTGCTGGCCGCCCTGCCGCTGGCCTGGCTCGCCGTGCGTCGGCGCCGGCCGTTGACCGTGCTGCTGGAGCGGGCGACGTACGTCTCGAACGCGCTGCCCGCGATCGTGGTCGCGCTCGCGCTGGTCACCGTGTCGATCAAGTTCGTCCGCCCCGTCTACCAGACCACGACGCTGCTGGTGGTGGCCTACCTGGTGATGTTCCTGCCGCGCGCTGTGGTGAGCGGCCGGGCCGCGCTGGCCCAGGCGGCGCCGGTGCTCGAGGACGTCGCCCACGCCCTCGGCCAGGGGCCGCTCGCGACCTTCCGCCGGGTGACGCTCCCCCTCATCAGCCCAGGGCTCGGCGCCGGTGCGGCGCTCGTGTTCCTCGCCGTCGCGACCGAGCTGACCGCCACGCTGCTGCTCGCGCCCATCGGCACCCAGACCCTGGCGACGCAGTTCTGGAACGAGAGCAACGCCTTGGCGTACGGTGCCGCCGCGCCGTACGCGGCGCTCATGGTCGTCGTGTCGCTCCCCGCGACCTACCTGCTCACCCGCGAGGCCCGGAGGTCGTCGCCCGCATGATGCCGCTCACCATCCGCGCGCTGGAGAAGTCCTACGGCGGCCCGCCCGTGCTCGCGGGGGTCGACCTGGACGTCCCCGCGGGGTCGTTGACCGCCATCCTTGGTCCGTCCGGGTGCGGCAAGACCACACTGCTGCGGCTGATCGCGGGCTTCCTCACGCCGGACGCCGGCACGATCCACCTGGGCGAACAGCTGGTGGCGAGCCGCACCCGCTCGGTGCCGACCGCACGCCGGAACGTGGGGTACGTCGCGCAGGAGGGTGCGCTGTTCCCGCATCTCGACGTCGCCGCCAACATCAGCTTCGGTCTGCCGCGGGCACGCCGGCGCGGCGGCGCGCGGGTCGACGACCTGCTCGACCTGGTCGGCCTGGAGCCCTCGCTCGCGCGGCGCTCGCCGCACGAGCTGTCCGGCGGCCAGCAGCAGCGAGTGGCGCTGGCGCGCGCCCTGGCGCCCGAGCCCGGCGTCGTGCTGCTGGACGAGCCCTTCTCGTCGCTGGACGCCGGGCTGCGCGGCGAGACCGGACGGGCCGTCGTCCAGGCGCTGCGCGCGATCGACGCCACCGCGGTGCTCGTCACGCACGACCAGGCCGAGGCGCTCTCACTCGCCGACCAGGTGGCGGTGATGCGCTCCGGGCGGCTGGTGCAGGTCGGCGCGCCGCAGGCCCTCTACGAGGCGCCCACCGACCGTGGTGTCGCGGAGTTCGTCGGCGCTGCGGTCGTCCTGCCCGCCACCTGGCGCGACGGTGCCGCCGAGTGCGCGCTCGGCGTCCTGCCGGTGTCGGTGCCGAACGGTCTGCATCCGACGGCGGTGATGGTCCGGCCGGAGCAGCTGCTGCTCGTGGCGCCGGACCGGGCCGGCGTCCGCGGAACGGTGAGCGAGGTGAGCTACTACGGCCACGACGCGTCCGTGCGGCTGGTCCTGGAGGGCTCGCGGTCCGAGGTGGTCGCCCGGGTCCGTGGCTCGGACGCCCCGACGCCCGGTTCGCTGGTCGGCGTCAGCGTGGACGGCGCGGCCCGGGCGCTGTAGCCGTCAGTCGAGCGGCGCCCGAAGCATGCCCTCCTGGGCGACCGAGGCCACCAGCCGCCCGTCCCGGCTGAAGATCCGCCCGATCCCGAGCCCGCGCGCGCCGGACGCCGAGGGGCTGGCCTGGACGTACAGCAGCCACTCGTCGGCCCGGACCGGCCGGTGCCACCACATCGCGTGGTCGAGGCTCGCCGCCTTGAGCCCGCGTGTCGCCCAGGTCAGCCCGTGCCGGCGAAGCACCGACTCGAGCAGGGTGTAGTCGCTGGCATAGCCGAGCACCGCCCGGTGCAGCAGCGGGCCGTCCGGCAGTGTCCCGGGCACCCGCATCCACACCGCCTGGCGGGCCACCCGGTGCTCGTCCGGCTGCCAGTACACGGGCTGCTGGACGTGCCGCAGGTCCACCGGCCGCTCGTGGGCCCAGAACTGGGCCGCCGGGTGGTCGATCGAGCCGAGCAGCTCGCGGGTCGTGGGCAGGTCCTCGGGCGCCGGGACGTCCGGCATCTCGTCCTGGTGGTCCACCCCGGGCGAGTCGGTCTGGAACGACGCGATCATCGACAGGATCGGCTTGCCGTACTGGATCGCGTGCACGCGACGAGCGCTGAACGACCTCCCGTCGCGCAGCCGCTCCACCAAAAAGGTGATCGGCTCGCTGGAGTCCCCGGGGCGCAGGAAGTACGCGTGCATCGAGTGCACCGGGCGGGAGGGTTCCACCGTCCGTCCGGCTGCCACGATGGTCTGCCCCAGCACCTGGCCGCCGAAGACCCGGCCGTGCGGCTGACGCTGGCTGGCACCCACGAACACGTCCTGGCCGCGGTCGTCGACGCCGCTCTCCCGCAGGTCGAGCACCTCCAGCAGCGTCGGCTGGGTCAGGTCGTCGTCCGTGCTGGTGCTCATGCGGGGTCCCCGCGGCGGCGTGAGCGAAGCGAGCGGCGTCGTGGGGTGTTCATGCGGTCTCCGGGGTCAGGTTCGCGGTCGGCGGCTGGACGTCGGGCAGTGTGTGGGCGCCGAGCATCCGCAGCACCAGGGTGCCGTAGAGGCGCGCGACGTCCTCCGGCGACTCCCGCCCCGCGGGGTCGTACCAGCGGGCGACGTCGATGCAGAGCGAGAGCAGCGCCCGGGTGGCGGCGTGCGGCTGCTCCACCGAGAGCTCGCCGCGAGCCACGCCGCGGCGGACCTCGGCCTCCACCAGGCCTTCGATCCCGCGGCGCAGCCGCGCGACCTCGGCCCGGTCGGGCGCCGGCAGGGCCGCGAGCTCGTACTGGACGACCCGGGCGACCAGGTGGTGCCGGGCGTGCCACGCGGTGAAGATCTCCACGACTCGGCGCAGCCGGTCGGGGGTCGGCTCGTCCCGGCCGTCCTCGAGCACGCCCCGCACGAGATCCAGGGTGGCCTCGTGCCCCGTGCGGCTCACCTGCGCGAGGACGGCGGCCTTGCTCGGGTAGTGCACGTACAGCCCGGCCGGTGACAGCCCGGCGCCGGTGGCGATATCGCGTGTCGTGGTGGCGTGGAACCCGCGGTCGGCGAACGCCTCGACCGCGGCGAGGACGATCCGCCGCTGGGTCTCCGGCAGCGTCCCGAAGGCGCCGTCGGAGAGGGACGGTGCGGTCACCTGGACCTCCCGGAAGGGGCCGCGGCGCTGCTTGACAGCGAGGCGGGTCGGGGACACGCTGACGGTGAGCAAGCGCTTAGTCACAGCCTAGCCAGAGCCGATCCGGAGGTCCACGGTGCGCCGCACCCTGTTCGGTCCCGAGCACGAGGCGCTGCGCGCCACCGCCCGTGAGTTCCTGGCGCGGACCGTGGTCCCCCGGATGGAACAGTTCATCGAGCAGCGGGCGCTCCCGCGCGACTTCTGGCTCGAGGCCGGGAAGCAGGGCCTGCTCGGGCTGCACGTCCCCGACGAGTGGGGTGGCGGCGGCAGCGAGGACTACCTCTACGGCATCGTGGTCTCCGAGGAGGTGGCGCGGGTCTCGGCGTCGATCGCCTCCTGCTTCGGCATCCACACCGGCGTCTGCGCGCCCTACCTGGTGGAGCTCACCACGGAGGCCCAGAAGGAACGCTGGCTGCCCCGGTTCTGCACCGGCGAGCTGGTGACGGCGATCGCGATGACCGAGCCGAGCGGTGGCTCGGACCTCGCGGCCCTGCGCACCACGGCGGTCCGGGACGGCGGCGACTGGGTGCTCAACGGCTCCAAGACGTTCATCACCAACGGCTACAGCGCCGACCTGGTGATCGTGGCGGCGCGCACGGACCCCGGCAGGGGTGCCAAGGGCATCACGCTGTTCGGCGTCGAGTCCGGCATGGCCGGCTTCACCCGCGGTCGCAAGCTCGACAAGGTCGGCCAGACCGAGTCCGACACGGCGGAGCTGTTCTTCCAGGACGTGCGGGTTCCGGACGCCCTGCGGATCGGCGAGGAGGGCCGTGGTTTCATCGCGATGATGGAGCGCCTGGTGCACGAGCGCGTCGGTGCGGCCGTCTCCAACACCGCCCACGCGTCCCAGATCCTGGACGAGACCATCGAGTACGTGAAGCAGCGCAAGGCCTTCGGCCAGTCGATCGGGTCGTTCCAGCACAACAAGTTCAAGGTCGCGGAGCTCAAGACGCAGATCGACGTCACGCAGGCGTTCGTCGACCAGTGCCTGCGCGAGCTCGCGGCGGGGGAGCTTTCGGCCGCAGACGCCGCCAAGGCGAAGTGGTGGAGCGCCCAGGTGCAGAACGACGTGCTCGACGAGTGCGTGCAGCTGTACGGCGGCTACGGCTACATGAACGAGTACCGGGTGGCGCGCGCCTGGCGGGACGCCCGGGTCACCAAGATCTGGGCCGGCACCAACGAGATCATGAAGGAGATCATCGGCCGGGACCTCGGTCTGTGAGGGGTCTGCGGGGACGCACCGCGCTCGTCACCGGCGCCAGCCGGGGGATCGGCTTGGCCATCGCGCAGCGGCTGGTCGAGGAGGGCGCCCGAGTGGTGGTCACCGCCCGCAAGGCCGAGGCGCTGGAGCAGGCGGTCGCCACCCTCGGCGGCCCGGAGGTCGCGCTCGGCGTCGCGGGCCGCTCGGACGACGCCGACCACCGCGCGGAGACCTTCGAACGGGCCACGGCCGCCTTCGGACCGCTCGATCTGCTGGTCAACAACGCCGGCATCAACCCCGTCTTCGGACCGCTGGTCGACCTCGACCTGGACGCCGTGCGCAAGATCGCCGAGACGAATATCGTCTCCACCCTGGCCTGGACGCAGGGCGCGTACCGGGCCGGGCTGGGCGATCGCGGCGGCGCGGTGGTGAACGTCTCCTCCATAGCGGGCGTCCAGCCGGCCCCGGGCATCGCCTTCTACGGGGTGACCAAGGCCGCAGTGATCCAGCTGACCCAGTCGCTGTCCATCGAGCTCGCGCCGGCGATCCGGGTCAACGCGGTGGCGCCGGCCATCATCAAGACGCGGTTCGCGGAGGCGCTCTACGCGCACGACGAGGAGGCGGTGGCGTCGCACTACCCGTTGCGCCGGCTCGGCGTCCCGGAGGACGTCGCCGGCGCGGTCGCGTTCCTGCTGTCCGACGACGCCGGCTGGGTGACCGGGCACACGCTGCTGGTCGACGGCGGCATCCTCCACGCCGGGGGTCTGGGATGACAGCGCCGGCCGTCGCGCGCGCCTGGCAGGTGGTGCGCCACGGCGAGCCGTTGGAGGCGCTGGAGCTGCGCGACGCGCCCGTGCCGGCGCCAGGGCCAGGCCGGCTGTTGGTCCGCGTGTCCGCCTGCGCGCTGAACTTCCCGGACGTCCTGCTGGCCCGCGGGCAGTACCAGGTGCGCCCGGCGGTGCCGTTCACGCCAGGGATCGAGCTAGTTGGAATGGTTGCGGCCGTAGGGGACGGCGTGACCGGGTTCGCGGTGGGCGACCGCGTGCTGGGGATGCCTGAGCTACCGCACGGCGCTCTTGCGGAGTTCGCCGTCACCGTCGCCGCGACAACCTTTGCAGCACCGCCCGAGCTGGACGATGCTGAAGCCAGTGCACTGTACGTCGGCTACCAGACGGGGTGGTTCGGCCTGCACCGCCGCGCCCGGCTGCAGCGCGGCGAGACGGTCGTCGTCCACGCCGCGGCGGGCGGCGTGGGCAGCGCCGCCGTGCAGCTGGGGCGCGCCGCGGAAGCTCGGGTGGTGGCGGTGGTGGGCGGTGCGGCCAAGGCCGACGTCGCCCGGGCCCTGGGCGCCGACGAGGTCGTGGACCGCCACGCGTGCTCGGACGTCGCGGGCCTCGTCACCGCTCTGAAGGCCGCTTGCGGACCCCGCGGCGCCGATGTCGTCTACGACCCGGTGGGCGGTGACGCGTTCGCGGCCTCGACGAAGGTCGTGGCGTTCGAGGGGAGGATCGTCGTGGTCGGCTTCACCAGCGGGACGATCCCGCAGGCCGCGACCAACCACCTGCTGGTCAAGAACTACGGCGTCCTGGGGCTGCACTGGGGCGCGTACCAGAGCGCCGCACCGCAGCTGGTCCGGAACGCGCAGCGGGAGATCGAGGGTCTGGTCCGCTCGGGGTCGGTGCGGCCACTGGTCTCCGAGCGGGTCGGGCTCCAGGACGTCCCGCAGGCGTTGCAGCGGCTGGCATCCGGGCGGACGACGGGCCGCGTCGTCGTGCGGGTCGCAGGAGCTGCGGAAGGACACGGAAAGGGGCACGGAAAGGGGGCAAGCCGTGGCTGAGCCGCTGCACCTGCCGGGCGCCGGTGTGGTCGTGACCGGGGGTGCGTCGGGGATCGGCGCCGAGCTGGCTCGCCGTTTCGCCGCCGCAGGCGCCCGCGTGGTCGTCAACGACCTGAACGCCTCTGCCGCCACGCGGGTTGCCGAGCAGATCGGCGGCCTGGCCCTGCCCGGCAACGCCGCCGGCGCCGACGCGGTGCTCGAGCTCGTCGGCGCGGCGCGCGCCCACCTCGGGGAGATCGACCTGTTCTGCGCCAACGCCGGCGTCGCGCCACCGGGCGGGGTGGAGGGACCCTACGCGGCCACGTCCGAGGGCTGGGCACAGGCGCTGGAGGTCAACGTGCTTGCGCACGTCCGTGCCGCCGAGGCCCTACTACCGGCCTGGTTGGAGCGGGGACGCGGGCACCTGCTCGTGACCGCCTCGGCGGCCGGGCTGCTCACCATGCTCGGCAGCGCGCCGTACGCCGTGAGCAAGCACGCCGCGGTCGCGTTCGCGGAGTGGCTGCGGGCGACGTACGAGCACCGGGGGATCGTGGTGCAGGCCTTGTGCCCGCAGGGCGTCCGTACGCCGATGCTCCGCCGCACCGGGCGGCTCGGGCAGGTCCTGCTGGCGCCGGACGCCGTGGACGTGTCCGTGGTCGGCGACGCAGTGCTCGACGCCCTCCGGACCGGGCAGTTCCTGGTGCTGCCCCACCCCGAGGTCGCCGACTACGTCCGGGGCAAGGCCGAGGACCCCGACGCATGGTTGTCGGGCATGAACCGGCTGCAGCAGCGACTGGAGGGCTAGCGTCCCGGCGTCCGCTGCGATGGTGAGGTCCCTGCGGCGACCAGGACGTCGAGTCCTTTCGGGGCGTCCGTAACACCGTGTTGAGGAACGTGGTTCCGCAGGCTCGGGAGCTCAAGTGCCGGGCGGGCTGGGCCGATGCATGGCTCAGTCCGCATCGCCACCTGCTCCGAGGAACCTCATGCGTCCCCGCAGTTCTGTCTCAACGAGATCCCCCCGTGTGCTCACCTCGGTGCGCCGAGCCTGCCGCTTCGTCTTGCCGGCGCTGCTCGGGGCATCGCTGCTACCCGCCGCGGCAACGGCGTCGCTCGGGCAGCGGGACGCCGGGTCCGAGCTTCCCCGGACCCAGAACGTCTCCGTGTCCGCCGCGACCTCAACGCTGCCGAGCCGCCCGATGGCCGGCCTGTACTCGGGACCAGGCATACGAACCGCCGGCGCGGCCGACGCCTTCGCGGCCACGACGGGGCTGCGGCTCGGGACCCTGCTCGACTTCCCGCCCGAGTCCACGTGGACCGGGCACACCGGGCTGACCGGTCCGAGCTGGCTGCTCGAGCCCTACCGTGGTCGACCGGAGCGGCTGGAGTACTCGCTGCCGATGCTGCCCGCCGTGGCGGGGACGACGCTCGCCGCCTGCGCGGCGGGAGCCTACGACACGTACTGGGCCGAGACGGGCCGCAACCTCGTCGCCTACGGTCAGCAGGACGCCATCGTCCGCCCCGGTTGGGAGATGAACGCGAACTGGTACCGCTGGTCGGCCACCGGGCGGACCAGCGACTACATCGGGTGCTTCCGCCGAATCGTCACGAAGATGCGGGCGACCACGGGTTCCTCCTTCTCGTTCGACTGGAACGTCAACATCGGCAGCTCACCGTTCCCGGCTGAGCGCGCCTACCCGGGCGACCAGTACGTCGACTACGTGGGTGTGGACGTCTACGACACCTCCTGGACCTGGTACCCCACGCCCCAGGGGACGTCGTTGGCCACCGCGCGCAACAACGCCTGGAACTGGATCCTCAAGGGCGACCATGGCCTGACCTTCTGGCGCGACTTCGCGCTCGCCCACGGCAAGCCCCTGGCCGTGCCGGAGTGGGGCCTGACCGTCCGCACCGACGGTCACGGGGGAGGCGACAACCCGCTGTTCGTGACGAACATGCTGAAGTTCATGGCCGACCCTGCCAACCGGGTCGCCTACTGGCACTACTTCAACTTCGACGCCGGGTCGGTGAAGCACAACATGACGTCGACCACGACACCCTTCGTCCAGGCTGGTGCCACCTTCCGGTCGATGGCGCCCGCGCTGACCGCCAGCTGAGCGAGGTCTGGGAGGTGCAACTGCCGGGGCTGCTCAGGGGTCACAGCCTCAGGGCACGTTGCAGCACCGGCGCCAACCAAGCGGAGTAGCTCGTGCTGAGGTGTTGCTCGTCGCGGTACACGAGAAGGTTGCCGACGACCGTCGGACATTGCCGCGCACCGCACAGCCACGGGACGGGATCGACGACCTCCGCACCGGCCGCGCGAGCCGCCGAGGCCTGCGCGTTCCGGCGCGCGAGGGGCTCCACGCCGCCGGCCCGGTAGAAGCTGCACGCACTCGCGTCCTCCAAGTGCTCGGCGAGGCACTGAGGCACTGCTCGTCCGGGGAGGACCGAGTCGCTCAGCACCGCGACTCGGGTGCCCGTCGACCGCAGCGCCCGAACGGTTCTCGCAGTCCCTGCCGCCCAGGCGGTGTCGAACCCGGCACTGTCCCCATACATCCCGTGAGCCGCGACTCCGGTGAGGGTCGTCAACACCACGAGCCGGGGTCTGACAGCTCGAATCCTGGCGATGGCGTCACGGCGCCAGACGTCGCACTCCTTGTATGCGCGCCGCAGCGTCTGGTTCCAGATCGTCAAGGACATGGGGGTGCAGGACGACTTGGTGACGTTCAGCAGTCGGTATCCGCGCTTGCTGGCGACGGCTTCGAGTCCTGGAAACCACTGCAGCGCATGGGAGTCGCCGAACAGGACGATCGTCCGCGTGGCGGATGCGTCGCCGTAGGCGCACATCCTCCGAGCGGTCGTTACGCGGAAGTCGGCGTGGCACGAGCTCCGCTGTGGCTCTGGTAGCGACCTGACGGCCTGAACCGCTGTGAGCGGCGGGCTCAGGTTGGCCGGTACGGGCCCCGCGGAAAGCGCGGAGGCGACGGCGGCGTCGACTACCCGCTCCGGCGTGACCCGCGAGGAGAGCTGCGCGACCTGGACCTGGGTGCCTCGGCCGGTGGGGTCGGGCAGTGCGGTGACCACAGCCACCACCGTGGCGGCGACCGCACCACTGGCGACCAGCCCCACGCCGATGCCACGCCACGGCAACCGGACCGGCCAGGAGGCTGAGCGGACAGGCCGCTCCACCCAGCGGTGCGTCAGCGCGGCCAGACCCAGGGCCAGCAGGGAGGCCAGCACTCGCGCCCGTGGCGAGAGCTCGTATCCCGTCAACGCCGGCGCCAGGAGAAGCACCGGCCAGTGCCACAGGTACCACCCGTACGACAACGATCCGACGAGCTGCATGGTCGGTCGGCTCAGCAGCACCGACGCACCGCCCACGGGTTGGCGGCATCCGGCGCCGATGACCAGGACGGCCCCGATGACAGGGACGACCGCAGCCAGCCCGGGGAAGGGCGTGGTGCCGTCGTAGGCCGCGATGGACAGCACGATCATCGTGAGGCCGGACCAGGTGAGGGTGGCTGCGCGGCCGCCGCCCAGCCGCCCCAGACGCTCGGCAGCCACCGCGACCATGGCGCCGGCTGCAAGCTCCCACGCGCGCGCGTGCAGCCCGAAGTAGGCCCATGGCTGGTCGCGTGCGGTCATGACCACCGACACGGCGAGCGACACCACGACAGCCGCCAGCACGAGCCCGGAGAGTCGTCGGCGCAAGGTCGAGACGTCGCCGACCCGGCCGGCCGTCCCGGCCGTGACGGTCAGCAGCAGCGGCCAGGCGAGGTAGAACTGCTCCTCCAGGCCCAGGGACCAGTAGTGCTGCAGGGCAGAGGGTGCCGCTGTCGCGGTCAGGTAGTCCGAACCCAGCTCCGCCAGCCGCCAGTTCAGCCCGTATGCGGCGGCGGCAAGAGCATCGAGCGCCAGGGACTTGGCCCGAAGCGGGTCGAGTACCAGAACGCCCACCGCCACGGTGACGGCGAGCACGACCAAGGACAGCGGGAGCAGCCGCCGCACCCTTGCCGCGTAGAAGCGCGCGAAGTGGATCCGGCCTCGGTTCTCGAGCTCGCGGACGAGCTGCCGGGTGATCAGGAAGCCGGAGATGACGAAGAAAACGTCGACACCGACGTACCCCCCGGCGGCGAAGGGAAGGCCGGCGTGATAGCCGATGACCGCCAGGATGGCAACGGCGCGGAGCCCCTCGATGTCGGACCGGAACGAGCGGCTTCGGTGTCGCCCAGGTCGCGGGGATACCGTCGCCGTGGGGCGTGGCTCGACGGGACGCTGGCTGACCGGAACCTGGTCGAGGGTCGTCATGTCCCACCCGTCTCGGCAGGCGGGCCGGCGGCACTCGCGGAGGCCTTCGCGCCTGGCTGGAGAACCACGGAGCGCGGGGCGAACACGAGCCACTCTCCGACCTTGCGGCCGCGCAGGTAGCGCGGGACCTTGGCCTTGATGTTGTAGTACCGGTCGCGGCGCGGGGACGTCATGAGCTGCATCAGGTACGCACCGTTGTCGGTCCGCGAGCTCAGGTAGACCGTGCCGAAGTAGTGGAGCCGGACCGCGTCGGCATAGGCGGCCGTTCCGGTCTTGCCGTTGAAGCGGAACGAGTACGTGTCGGCCCACTGGTGAGGCCCGATCAGCTTTCGCAGCGCATATCGCTGCGGCGAGGGCTGTTCCCCGAGTATCGGCTGTCCCGGCTGGGCCTGGGCCAGTGCCGTGAGGACCGGCGTCAAGGGTCGCTCGTCAACCCACCCGGTAGCCATGGTGTTCGCCTGGCGCACGCCTACGACCGCGAGGCAGGCGATCGCCGCGATGACCGGCCACACCAGAATTTCCCGTCGGGCGCGCAGGATCCGCGCCAGCAGGTCGCCGGCGAGTGGTGCGGCGAAGACCATGCCGAACGCCGTGTGCTTGCCGAGCGACGTCGCCTCACCCAGGCGGATCTGCTGTGCTGGTCCGACGACTGCGGCCGCGAGGAGCACGCCGCACAAGATCCACTGGCGCCGCATGCGCAGCAGACCGCCGAGGAGCGCGAGGCCCACGATCGGACCAGTCCACCGGACGACCTGTGCGATGAGCTGCTCGCGCGGCAGGTGCTGGATGATGTCCCGTTGCAGCGTCGTCTGCAGGATCCCGGCGACGAGGTCGCGCCCCCAGATCTGGATCACGAAGAACGCTACCCCCAGCGCGCTGGCGCCGATGAAGACCGCTCTGCGCAAAGCCGTCCAACGCAGCGACGGCCACGCGACGATGGTGGCGATGGCTGCGACGAAGGGTATGTACACCGCACCGGCGTACTTGGTGAGGGCGGCGAAGGCCAGCAACAGCCCCACACCGGGCGCCCACAGCAGCTCGTTGTCCTGGGCGCTGTAGACGGCGAACCACGCGCCGATCGCAACCAGCATCATCATCATCGCGTCGTAGGTGGCCAGGTGGGACTGGAAGATGACGCCAGGCGCCAGCGCGAAGACGAGTGCGGCCAGCACAGCCGCCGCCCGGCCGAACAGTCGTCGAGTCATCCCATGGACGGCGACCGTGGTGACCATGACCGAGACAACGCTGATCGACCGCGCCGCCTGCAGACCCCCCAGGCTGTCGGCGATCGCGGCGATCGGCGGATAGATCCCCGGGGCACCGGAGAAGTAGGAGCCGGGAAACTCCTGGAGGAACGCACCGTTCAGGAGGTGGTCCAGCATCCGGTGACCCATGTACACGTAGAGGCCTTCGTCTTCGAAGGCGGAGACGTTCGGGCCGGGACGCCAGGCCAGGACCACCTCGACGGCGCAGATGACGAGCAAGCACAGTCGGTTGACCGGGAGCAGCACGACCCGGGTGCCATCTCGGGGGACGGCCCGGCCGTCGACGTGCGCTGCGGCTGACGGCGCGACGGCGATCGTCGCGGTCATGAGGTCGGGTCCGGAGGTGGAACGTCGAGCAGACGCGAGGCGGACAGCGCATCCACGACGACGTGGGCGTCCTCCCCGTCACGACGGACGACCGGCGCCGCCACGTCCCGTTCGGACAGCGTCGTGAGCCACGCCCGCAGGCCCGCGGGGCTCAGGTGCCGTCGCGCAAGTGCGGGCAGGTCCGTGAGCACGGGAAGGTCGACCCGTCCGGTGACGATGGGGTACGTGACGTAGAGGTTCACGACGGCGAAGGCGATCATCAGCGAGTAGCGGGCGATTCCGTACACGGGCGCGTTCCAGGCGATCGCCCCCCAGAGAGCCATCTGGACGCCGATGCACCATCGCCTCGCCAGGCGATGGACGCGCTCCGCCGTTCTCGAGCGTTGCTTGGTGCCGGTGGCGACCCAGGCGTCGGTGCGACGTCTGAGCACGTCGTAGAGAGCGACGGCGTGGCTGAACGAGTACAGCGTCTGGATCCGCGACAGACCTACCAGAGACTCCTTGCCCGCGGTGATCACGGGGATGATGCTTTGTCGGCCGACAATGGCGAGTAGGACGAACACGTAGTTTCCGACGGTGACCCGACCGGGCACGATCCACCCCATGAGCACCGCCGGGAGCACCATGACGAAGACGTTCAGAGCCGTGGTGATGTAGTAGAGGAAGCCCGACCAGTAGCTGAGTCGCTGCCAGAGCGTGAAGTCGGCGCGGTGGAAGTGGCGCGAGAAGAGCAGGCTCATCGAGCCGGTGCACCATCGGTACTGCTGGGTCACGAACTGGTCCAGGGTGTCCGGGCAGAGCCCCTTGGTGACGACGATCGGCACGTAGCGGACGACGTACCCGGCCATAGTCAGCTTGACCCCGGTGTGAACGTCTTCGCTGTGACCGATCAACGCGAAGCCGCCGGCACGCTCGAGGGCGCTGCGTCGGTACAGGGCGCTGGTGCCGACGCAGATCGCCGCGTCGCTGCGGTCGCGGGACGGCTGAACCCATCGGTAGAAAAGGATCTGGGTTGCCCCCGCGGCCCGCTGCAGCCAGTTCATCTCGCGCGTGGCGTCGAAGAACTGTGGCGACTGGACGATGCCCACGCGGGGATCGTCGAAGTACGGCGCTAGCTGGTGCAGCGCGTCCGGCCGAGGAACGAAGTCTGCATCGAGGACCAAGATCACGTCGCCCTCGGAGTGCTCGTAGCCGTACCGGAGGTTTCCGGCCTTCTTGAACCGGCCGCGGTCGGGTCTGCTGCGGTACTCGAACCCGTGCCGGTCCGCCAGCTCGCGGACCTCCGGTCGAGCGCTGTCGTCCAACACGTGTACCTGCAGTGCCCCAAGCCATTGCAGCCGGGCGACGTGGTGGTAGGTGTTGGCGAGGACTCGCAGGTCCTCGCCGGCCGAGGGCAGGAAGACGTCGACGGCCAACCAGGATCTGGGCTGCCAGGCCTGGATGCGCGCCCGGTGACCGTCAAGCGTCACACGACGTCGTCGCGAGCTCGTGAACAGCGAGATCGTCGTGCCCACCGAGCTGACCGCCAACGGCAGCAGGAGGAGGAACGCCCACGGCTGGCGCAGCACGAAGAAGCCGACGCTCAAGACGATGAGCACGTAGCCGAAGAAGGAGACCACGGACACCCAGCGATGCTGCGGGCCGAGGTAGGAGTCCCGTTCGACATCGTCCGGAGGTCGCGGCAGGTCTGGGTCGTCAGCCCCGGGATCACTGTCCGCTGCCGGCTCGTCGCCCGAGGCGCCATCGACGACGGAGGGGAGGTCGCTCCAGGCCGGTGTAGAAGCGCTCGCATGGTGTGTGGTCACGGTGCTCCTCACGTGGACGCTCCGACGTGCCCCCAGGCGCCTCGTCGCGTGTGGCGATGACCGATTGGCCCCCCTCGCTCACTGGTATTTGTAATTGGAAACAGCCCCGGCTGGAACAAGAACTTCGAAATTGTCTCGGTATGTGGGCGGGACGCCGGTGCGCCCCCTACGACGCGGTGTGGCGCCGGATCTGCGGCGCCCCTAAGACTGGGTGTGGCGCCCGATCTCCCGGCGGGCAAGGGACATCCGGTGCACCTCGTCCGGGCCGTCCGCCAGCCGCAGGGTCCGCGCGCCCACCCACAGCTCGGCCAGGGGTGTGTCGGCCGAGACCCCCGCGCCGCCGTGCACCTGGATCGCGTCGTCGACCACCTGCTGCACCATCGACGGCACCGCGATCTTGATGGCCTGGATCTCGGTGTGCGCGCCGCGGTTCCCCACGGTGTCCATCAGCCAGGCCGTCTTCAGCACCAGCAGCCGCGCTTGCTCGATCGCCACCCTTGCCGATGCGATCTTGTCCTGCACCACGCCCTGTTGGGCCAGCGGCTTGCCGAACGCCACGCGCGCGGCGGCGCGGCGGCACATCAGCTCGAGCGCCCGCTCCGCCATACCGATCAGTCGCATGCAGTGGTGGATCCGTCCCGGGCCCAGCCGGGCCTGCGCGATCGCGAACCCCTCGCCCTCGCCCTTGAGGATGGCGGACGCCGGCACCCGGACGTCGTCGAAGCGCACCTCCGCGTGCCCGCCGTGGTGCCCGTCGTCGTAGCCGAAGGCGCTGAGCCCGCGCACGACCGTGACCCCCGGCGTGTCCCTGGGCACGAGGATCATCGACTGGCGCCGGTGCCGGTCGACGCTCTCGTCGGACGGGTCCGCGCTGCGGCCCATGACGATAAAGATTTCGGCGCGGTGGTCCATCGCCCCGGTGGACCACCACTTGCGCCCCTGGACGACGTACTCGTCGCCGTCCCGGCGGATGCTCGTGGCGATGTTCGTGGCGTCCGATGACGCGACGTCGGGCTCGGTCATGCAGAAGGCCGAGCGAATGGTGCCGTCCAGCAAGGGTCGCAGCCAGCGCTCCTTCTGCTCAGGCGTCCCGAAGTGCGCCAGCACCTCCATGTTGCCGGTGTCCGGGGCGTTGCAGTTCACCGCCTCGGGGGCCACGTACGGCGAACGGCCGGTGATCTCGGCGAGGGGGGCGTACTGCAGGTTGGTCAGCCCCGCGCCCAACCGCGTGCCGTCGGGCAGGTCGGGGAGAAAGAGGTTCCACAGGCCCCGCTCGCGGGCGGACGCCTTCAGCTGCTCCATCACCGGCGGCCGCGACCACAGCTGCCCCCGCGCCCGGAGCTCGCCCACCTGCTCGGCGAACACCGGCTCGGCCGGGTAGGCCTCCTCCACGAGGAATGCCTCGAGCCGCTCGGTGAGCTCGTGCGTGCGCGCGTCCGGCGTGAAGTCCACGTGTCTCCTCGGTTGGTCGGTCGGTCCGGAGCCGCTGCTCAGTGCGCTCAGTGCCTCAGTGACCGGTGGGCAGCTGTCGGTCGCGCGTGCCGTCCCGGCGGGCTCTGCTGAGCGCCGCGCGTCCGTGCTCCACCAGCGCGGGTACGAGTGCGCCGATCCGGTCGAAGCCGGCGCCCACTGTCTGGCCCTGCACGAACCGGTAGTGGATCCCCTCAAGGATGACGGCGATCTTGAAGTAGCCGAGGGCGGTGCACCACGGCAGGCCGGCCAGGTCGGCCTCGTCCAAGCCACCGCGCTCGGCGTACCGGTCGACGTAGGTCGCCGGGCCGGGAAACCCCAACGACTCGTCCACGGGCTGCGCCACCGGGTTTCGCGGATCGGCGAGGCCCTCGGTGTAGGCCAGCAGCAGTCCGAGGTCGGTGAGCGGGTCGCCCAGCGTGGACATCTCCCAGTCCAGCACCGCCGC
>DATFPQ010000201.1:0-5236 GCA_035264765.1 Actinomycetales bacterium
ACCGCCTGGACGAGAGGCGGATCGCCGCCCAGCGCCGCGACATCGGCATGGTCTTCCAGCGCTTCAACCTGTTCCCGCACATGACCGCCCTCGACAACGTGGCTGAGGCGCCGGTGTGCGTGAAGAAGGAGAGCAGGTCCGCCGCGCGACGCCGGGCGGCCGAGCTGCTCGACCGCGTCGGGCTCGCCGAGCGGGCCAACGCGTACCCCGGTCAGCTTTCCGGGGGACAGCAGCAGCGGGTGGCCATCGCGCGCGCTCTCGCGATGCAGCCGAAGCTGATGCTGTTCGACGAGCCGACCAGCGCCCTGGACCCCGAGCTGGTCGGCGAGGTGCTCGGCGTCATGCGCGAGCTCGCTCGCGACGGGATGACGATGATCGTGGTGACGCACGAGATGGGGTTCGCCCGCGAGGTGGCCGACCGGGTCGTGTTCATGGACGGCGGCGTCGTCGTCGAGCAGGGGCATCCGCGGCAGGTGATCTCCAACCCGCAGCACGCCCGCACCCGCTCGTTCCTGCAGCGGATGCGCCAGGAGGAGGCCGAGGGTCACCACGGCTCGAGCATCCACCTGCCCGGACCGGCCGAGGTCACCGACGAGCCTTCCGGTCAGGGGGCCGAGACCGCGGGCCAGGGTCCGGGTGCGGGCACCGCACCGAAGGCCTGAGCCGGCGCTCGGCCGGCCCGGGCTGGTGGTCGTCCGGGGACGCTCGATGCAGCCGACCTTGCGCGACGGCGACCTGCTGCTCGTCCGCTGGGGGGCCGCTCCGCGACCCGGTCGGGTCGCCGTGGTGCGGCTGCCGGACGACGAGAGCGGCCGGCCGCGTCCGACGTCCGTCAAGCGGCTGGTGCGGCGTGAGGACGCCGGCTGGTGGGTCGAGCGGGACAGCCCGGTCGAGGGCGTGGACTCCTGGCAGCTCGGGGCGCTACCGGAGCAGGACGTGCTGGCCGTCGTCCTGGCCCGACTCTGGCCTCGGCCCGGTCTCGCCCTGCCCGACCCGCGAGAGTAGCGTCGAAAGGGTCACGTGATCATGTCCGCGACAGCCGACCGAAGGGACCGTTCATGCTCTCCCGCCTGCTTGCCCGCATTACCGAGGTCAGCGCCCACTGCGACCTCCCGTGCGGTGTGTACGACCCCGCCCAGGCCCGGATCGAGGCCGAGTCGATCAAGGCCATCATCGGCAAGATGAAGGCCAACCAGGATCCGGAGTTCCTCACCCGGGCCATCCTGATCAAGGAGGAGCGCTCGCAGCTCGTCAAGCACCACCTGTGGGTGCTCTGGACGGACTACTTCAAGGCCCCGCACTTCGAGAAGTACCCGAACCTGCACCAGCTGTTCAACGAGGCCACCAAGCTGGCCGGCGGTGGCGGTGGCACCAAGGCGGTCAGCGACGAGGCCAAGGCCGACGAGCTGCTGGCGAAGATCGACGAGATCTCGAAGATCTTCTGGGAGACCAAGCAGGCAGCCTGACGCGCGCCGGGGCGCCCGTGCTGCGGGACGGGCGCCCCGCCGCCTGCACACCGAGGGAGGACCGGCGTGGACACCGATCTCGGTGAGGCGTTCTGGAACGACCGCTACCGGTCGATGGACCGCGTGTGGAGCGGGCGGCCCAACCCGCAGCTGGTGGCCGTGGCCTCGGGCCTGCCGGCCGGCAGGGCGCTGGACGCCGGGTGCGGCGAGGGCGCCGACGCGATCTGGCTCGCCGAATGCGGTTGGCGCGTCACGGCGGTCGAGCTGTCCTCGGTCGCGCTGGAGCGCGGCGCCGCAGCGGCGGCCGCCCACGGGTACGGCGAGGGCGATGACCGGCCCGGCGGGGTGGACTGGGTCCACGCCGACCTCACCGCCTGGTCGCCGCCCGAGTCCGCCTACGACCTGGTGTCCGCGCAGTACCTGCAGCTGCCACCGGACCCGCGTAAGGCCGTGTTTCCCCGGCTGGCCGCCGCGGTGGCCCCGGGTGGCCTGCTGCTCGTCGTCGGGCATCACCCCTCCGACCTGCACACCACCGTGCGACGCCCGCCGCTGCCCGAGCTGTTCTTCACCGCCGAGGACGTCGCGGCGCTGCTCGAGCCGTCCTCCTTCGACGTGCTCGCCAGCGAGGCCAGGCCGCGGCCGGCCACGGACTCCGAGGGTCGTACGGTCACCGTCCGCGACGCGGTGCTGGTGGCTCGCCGGACCGCCTGAGCCCGACGTCGGAGCCGGAGCCCCCGCGCGGGATACGCCCGGTCGTCGGCGGCCGGGAGTATCGTCCCGCGCGCGGGTGACACCGACGTCCCCGCGAGAGAGGGAGGATTCCCGTGACCGACCCTGCTGGCCGCCGCACCGGCAGCCCGCCACCCGGCCTGGTCGCCGTGGTGGCCGTGGTGCTCGCCGTGCCGGTGGTCGCGCTGATGTGGGTGTCCAGCTACAACAAGGAGGAGCCACGCCTGGGCGGCGTCCCCTTCTTCTACTGGTACCAGTTCCTGTGGGTGTTCCTGGCCGCAGCCTGCACCACGGTGGCGTACCGGCTGCTGATCGGCCACGAGCGGCGCCGGCGGGCGCTGCGGGACGCCGACGGACACCGGGGCCCGGGCGGACGGGAGGACGGCCGATGAGCGCAACCGTTGCCGCAGCTGCGACCGGAACCCGCGGCGTGAACGGCGTTGCCCTTGCCGTGGTGCTCGTCCTATTCGTCGCCGTCACCGTGATGGGCTTCCTGGCCGCCCGCTGGCGCAGCGCGGGTCCGATGGGGAGCCTGGACGAGTGGGGCCTCGGCGGCCGCAGCTTCGGGTCCTTCGTCACCTGGTTCCTGCTCGGCGGCGACCTCTACACGGCGTACACCTTCGTCGCCGTCCCGGCCGCGATGTTCGCCACCGGCGCGGTGGCCGGCTTCTTCGCCGTCCCGTACACGATCATCGTGTACCCGATCATCTTCGTGTTCATGGCCCGGCTGTGGTCGGTGTCACACACGCACGGCTTCGTGACGCCCGCGGACTTCGTCAAGGGCCGGTACGGCTCGCGCGGCCTTTCGCTCGCCGTGGCGGTCACCGGGATCCTCGCGACGATGCCGTACATCGCCCTGCAGCTGGTGGGCATCCAGGCCGTCCTGGAGGTCATGGGCATCGGCGGCAGCGCCAACGCCCTGGCTCGCGACCTGCCGCTGCTCGTGGCGTTCGCGATCCTGGCGGCCTACACCTACTCCAGCGGCCTGCGGGCCCCGGCGCTGATCGCGTTCGTCAAGGACACGCTGATCTACATCGTGATCATCGTGGCGGTGATCTACCTGCCGGCCAAGGTAGGCGGCTTCGGGGCCATCTTCGACGCGGCCCAGCAGAAGATGGCGAAGCCGAACCCCACGACAGGTGCACCTACCGGGGTGTTCATCCCGAACGCCGCCCAGACCTGGCCCTACGCCACGCTGGCGCTGGGCTCGGCCATGGCCCTGTTCATGTACCCGCACTCGATCACCGCCGTGCTGTCCAGCAAGGACCGCAACGTGATCCGGCGCAACGCCTCGGTGCTGCCGGCGTACTCCTTCGTGCTCGGTCTGCTGGCGCTGCTCGGCTTCGTCGCGATCGCGGCGGGCACCAAGCCGATCGGCCTCGATGGCCAGCCGAACGCCCAGCTGGTGGTCCCGCAGCTGTTCGAGGACTTCTTCCCGTCCTGGTTCGCCGGCGTCGCCTTCGCGGCCATCGCGATCGGTGCGCTGGTGCCGGCCGCCATCATGTCGATCGCGGCGGCGAACCTTTTCACCCGGAACATCTACCGGGACTTCCTGAAGCCGAACGCCACCCACGCGGAGGAGGCCAAGGTCAGCAAGCTGGTGTCGCTGGTGGTCAAGGTCGGCGCTCTGCTGTTCGTCTTCTTGCTCGACAAGCAGAACGCCATCAACTTCCAGCTGCTCGGCGGCATCTGGATCCTGCAGACCTTCCCGGCCATCGTCTTCGGCCTCTACACCAGATGGTTCCACCGGTGGGCGCTGCTCGCCGGCTGGGCCGTAGGGATGGTCTACGGCACGGTGACGGCGTACAACGTCGTGAACCCGTTGACCGGCAAGCGCCTCGGCGGATCCGTGGCACCGATCGAGCTGCTGGGCAGGAACGGGTACATCGCGCTGACCGCCTTCGTCCTCAACGTCGTCGTGGCCGCCTTGGTGACGCTCGCGCTCCGGGCCCTGAAGGTGCCCGAAGGCGAGGACGAGACGCGACCGGAGGACTACCGGGCGGACGCCGGCGACCCGCGCGTCCACGACATCCCGGAGCTCACCGAGAGCGCCTGAGCACGGCAACCGTTGCGGCGGCGTCCGAGCCTCGGCTCCGGCGCCGCCGCCGCTTGCCGGGCCTCAGACCCGGACGGCCTCGTCCTCCGCCCACAGCCGCGAGCCGGCGCGCGTCGCGACCCAGCCGACCAGCACCACCAGGTGCAGCACCCACAGCCAGAGCAGCACGGCGCACACCCCTCCCACGGCGGTCTGACCCCCGAACGGCGCTCCGAGGTCCAGCGGCAGCGACAGGAAGAGCACGAAGCCCTGCAGGAAGCCGGCGACGAACGCGCCGGTCGCGAAGCCGCCGGCCAGCGCCGACAGCCACGGCGGTGGGTCGGCGGCCACGACCCGGAAGGTCCAGGCGAGCGGCAGCGAGACGACCAGCCAGTCCACGTTGAGCGCGACGTAGACGCCTAGCGCCACTCCCGAGGCGCCGCGGCCGAACAGGTCGGCCAGCAACGGTGTGACCGCGAGGACGCACAGCAGCAGTCCGGGAGCCACGCACAGCACGGGGAGCACGGCCAGCCGTCCTCGCCAGCCGACCAGCGAGTCATCGACGCCGGCCAGCGCCGTATACGCACGGCGCAGCCCCTCGCCGTACAGGGTGGCCGGCAACAACGAGACCAGCACGGCGGTCCAGGACAGCGACGTCGCCTCGGCGAGCAGGCGCACGGCGACCTGGTCGGCGCCGAGAGCGGACGGCAATGCCCGGCCGAGGTCGGACGCCAGCCCAGCGACCAGGTCGGTGCCGAGCAGCGCCACGAGCACGCGGGTGGCAATGAAAAGCACCGGCACCACCGCCAGGGCTGCGTAGAAGGTGACGCCCGCGCCGTAGAGCATCAGGTCGTGACCGCGCAGACCGTCCCGCGTGTGGGCCGGAAGTCGGCGCACGAGCTCACGGACCCGCCGACGTTGCACGGCATCGACCTTGGCAGGATCGCCGCGTGACCGCAGACCTTGCCCCGCTGCTGCCGTTCGTCGTCCGCGAGGCCCAGGGAAC
>DATFPQ010000202.1:0-67568 GCA_035264765.1 Actinomycetales bacterium
GTCGACGAGGAGCTGATCGCCGAGGTCCTCGCCACGGCCACCGGCATCCCGGTCTTCAAGCTGACCGAGGAGGAGTCCTCGCGGCTGCTGCGCATGGAGGACGAGCTGCACAAGCGGATCGTCGGCATGAACGACGCCATCCGTGCGCTGTCGCAGGCCATCCGGCGTACCCGCGCCGGCCTGAAGGACCCGCGCCGTCCCGGTGGCTCGTTCATCTTCGCCGGTCCCACCGGTGTGGGTAAGACCGAGCTCGCCAAGACGCTCGCCGAGTTCCTTTTCGGTGACGAGGACTCGCTGATCCAGCTCGACATGAGCGAGTTCAGCGAGAAGCACACCGTCTCGCGGCTGTTCGGCTCGCCTCCCGGCTACGTCGGGTACGAGGAGGGCGGCCAGCTCACCGAGAAGGTGCGCCGCAAGCCGTTCTCCGTCGTGCTGTTCGACGAGGTCGAGAAGGCCCACCCGGACATCTTCAACTCGCTGCTGCAGATCCTGGAGGACGGTCGCCTGACCGACTCCCAGGGCCGGATGGTGGACTTCAAGAACACCGTCATCATCATGACGACGAACCTCGGCACCCGGGACATCTCCAAGGGCCAGGGCGTCGGATTCTCCTCCGGCAGCGACACGGCGACCGGCTACGAGCGGATGAAGTCCAAGGTCACGGACGAGCTGAAGCAGCACTTCCGCCCGGAGTTCCTGAACCGTGTGGACGACACCATCGTGTTCCCGCAGCTGACGCAGGACGAGATCATCCAGATCGTCGACCTGATGCTGGCCCGGCTGGACGAGCGGCTCAAGGACAAGGACATGGGCATCGAGCTCACGCCCGCGGCCAAGGCCCTGCTCGCCGAGCGCGGGTACGACCCGGTCCTCGGTGCGCGCCCGCTGCGCCGGACGATCCAGCGCGAGATCGAGGACGTGCTCTCGGAGAAGATCCTGTACGGCGAGCTGAAGGCCGGCTCGATCGTGCTGGTCGACATCGAGGGAGAGGGCAAGCAGCGCACGTTCACCTTCGCGGGCACGCCGAAGGCCGCGCTGCCGGACGCGCCGCCGGTCGAGACCGCCGGCACGCAGGACTGACCGCACACGCTGCACCGCCGAGGGGGCGGGACCGGTTCGCCGGTCCCGCCCCCTCCTGGGTGTGGGTGCCGCGCCGAGGTCGCGCGTCGCGGTGCGTGCGCCCCGGCGGCCGCGCCGCTCGTTCTTCGTGGCGCCCCGCCGTCGCTCTGGCTCGCGTGGTGGATGCGGCGGTGGATGCGACGCGCTGGCTGCTCGCGCGACCCCTTCGCCGCATCCACGGCCGCAGCCACCGTCGGGCTGCCGTGCCCGCGGGGGCTGGTGGGTGGGGTCGGCGTCCGGCGTCGGCGTCGTCCCGACGTCCTGCCGACACGCGCGCCTCTCGGCGTCATCGTGGCAAGGAGCACGTCCCCAGCGACGTTCGTTGCCACGATGACGGTCGTGGACGTCCGAGGCCGTCGGGGGGCGGCTTCGTCCAGAGGTGCCTCGGGGAGGGGTGCTAGAGCACGCGGGACAGGAACTCGCGCAGCCGCTCGCTCTCGGGAGCACCGAACACCTGAGCGGGAGGACCCTGCTCGACGACGACCCCGTGGTCCATGAACACGACGGAGTCGGCGACCTCGCGGGCGAAGCCCATCTCGTGCGTGACCACCACCATGGTCATGCCCTGCTGGGACAGATCCGCCATCAGCGCCAGGACGCCCTTCACGAGCTCGGGGTCGAGGGCCGACGTCGCCTCGTCGAAGAGCATCACCTGCGGGTCCATCGCCAGCGCTCGCGCGATCGCGACCCGCTGCTGCTGACCGCCGGAGAGCTGGCTGGGCCGGGACGACGCCTTGTGCCGGAGGCCGACGACATCGAGCTGAGCCAGGGCGGCCGCCTCGGCCTGCTCCTGCGACATGCCCCGCAGCGTGCGCAGCGCCATCGTGATGTTCTGCAGCACCGTCTTGTGCGGGAACAGGTGGAACTGCTGGAAGACCATGCCGATCTTCTGCCGCAAGGCGTCCGGGTCGGCGTCCAGGACGCTGGCCCCGTCGACCAGCACGTCGCCGGCGTCCGGCTCGATCAGCCGGTTGATGGTGCGCAGCAGGGTCGACTTGCCGGACCCGGAGGGTCCGATCACGCACACCGTGCTGCCGGCGGGGACGTTGAGGTCGACGCCGCGCAGCACCTTGTTGCGCCCGAAGGCGAGGTGCACGCCGCGCAGCTGAACGCTGACCGGCTGCGCCGTGCCTCGTACGGTGGGCGTCGGTACGGCAGTGCTCACGGTTACCTGCCTTCCAGAGAGACGACGGTGTCGACCTCGAAGTCGTCCTCGCTCGGGCGTCCCTCGCGCAGCCGTCGGTCGACCGCGTTGACCAGGTGCGTGAGCGGGACGGTGATGGCCAGGTAGAACAGGCCCGCGAGCAGCAGGGCCGAGGCGTTCCCGGTGTTCGCGGCGAAGTCCTGCCCGATGCGGAACAGCTCCCGCTGGCTCGCGAGCAGACCGAGGAAGTAGACCAGGCTGGAGTCCTTGATCAACGCGATCAGCTGGTTCACCCAGGCCGGCAGCACGCGGCGCACGCCCTGCGGGATGACGACCAGCCGCATCGCCTGCCGGTGCGAGAAGCCGAGCGCCCGGGTGGCCTCCAGCTGGCTCGCCTCGACGCTCTGGATGCCGGCGCGGAAGATCTCACCGATGTAGGCGCCGGCGATCAGGGACAGCGCCAGGATGCCGAGCGGGTACGGGTTCGGTCCCCAGATCTCGAGCCCCAGCGGCGCCAGCCCGACTCCGACCAGCAGGATCGTCACGGCGGCCGGCAGGCCGCGGAACACGTCGGTGTAGGTCCGCGCCGGCCAGCGTAGCCACCGGCTGTGGCTCAGGCCGCACACCGCGAGCAGCATGCCCAGCAGCGTGCCGAGCAGCGCGGACGACACCGCCAGCAGCAGCGTGTTCGGCAGCCCGATGGTGAGCATCTCGGGCAGCGCCTCGCGCATCGCCTCGAGGTCGAAGAAGGTGTCCCACAGCGTTCTCAGCGTCTCCACACCGTCACCACCCCTTCAGCCGCGGCAGTGCGCGCAGAGGAGCGGGCAAAGGAGCGGGCACTGGAGCGGGCACGGCCGCGGGCACCGGAGTCCTCACGGCCGACCTCAGGATGCGCTGCTGCTGGCCGACGGCGTCGCGCCCTTCACCGGCGGGACCTTCACCGTGCCGCTGCCTGGCTTGAAGTCCGCGGGGATCGCCCGGCCGGGGTAGTACTGCTCCTGCAGCTTGGTCCAGGTGCCGTCCGCGATCACCTGGTCGAGGGCCTTGTTGAGCGCCTCGCGCAGCGCGGTGTTGCCCTTGGCGACCGCGAAGGCGGTCGGCGCCGGGCTGAGCTCCTTGGCCGCGAGCACGACCTTGCCCTTGCTGTCGTTCGCCGTCTTCTCACCGATCTCGGCGGGCGCGATCCAGGCGTCCGAGGTCTTGGTGCGCAGCTGGTTCAGCGCCGTGTTGTAGTCCGGGACGCGGACCGGGTCGAGGCCGTTCTTGGTCGCGTAGTCGTCCTGGACGGTGCCCTGGACGACGACGACCCGCTTGCCCTGCAGCTGGTCGAAGCCCTTGATGGCAGAACCCGCCGGCACGTCGAGACCGAAGTAGCCGAAGTCGTAGCCGTTGGTGAAGTCGACAGTCTTCTTACGCTCGTCGGTGATCGTGATGGACGAGCTGCCGACGTCGAACTTGTGGCTGTTGACCTGCGCGAGCAGCGCGGAGAAGTCGGTGCCGACGAACTCCGGCTTCAGCCCGAGCTTGCCCGCGACAGCGGTCATCAGGTCGTTGTCGAAGCCGGTGAACTTGCCGTCCTTGAGGAAGACGTTCGGGGGCGCGTCGGTCAGCGTGGCGATCCGCAGCGTGCCCGGCTGCTGGAGGTTGTAGGGGTTGTCGCTCGCCCCGGACGACGACGACGAGGTGCCGCCGCCACCTCCGCAGGCAGCGAGGACGGCCAGCGCGGCGACGGCGGCGAGGGCGGACAGGGAACGGGTCAGGCGGGGGCGAGGCACGGATGCTCCAGGTACTGATGCAGAGGAGGAAAGGGGGGGAGGCGGCCACGCAGGCTGCGCGGCGCGAGACTGGGCGTCCCTACGGTCGACAGAGCATCGCCGCGGTGCGGCACAGGTCGACGTGGCGCCGAAGATACGGGCGCGGACGACTCATGGGACGGACCTCCATCGGTCCTGGCGGTAGCACCTCACCCCTGCGGGGGCAGTTGCTGCGACGTCGACGAGCCAGGTCTCTCGGTCGCTCTGGATGGACCCTCCGATGATCCCAGGGGTGGACCCAATCCGCCAAACCAGGAGCCGCCGGCCGAGGTGTGCAACGCGACACACCCGGCCGACGGCTCGACGCCCCCGTGGGCACCTGGCGCAGAAACCGCCCCGGGTCTGGCCCTCAGACGGCGGGGAGCTTGTTAGCGCGAACGACGTCGGCGTACCAGCCGGCGCTGTCCTTGGGGGTGCGCTGCTGGGTGTCGTAGTCGACGTACACGATGCCGAACCGCTTGGAGAAGCCGTAGGCCCACTCGAAGTTGTCGAGCAGGGACCACAGGAAGTACCCATGCACCGGCGCGCCCGCCTCGATCGCGTCGAGCACCGCCGCCAGGTGCGGCCGCAGGTAGGCGATGCGGTCGTCGTCGTGGACGCGGCCGTCGTCGTCCACCTGGTCCGGGTACGCCGCGCCGTTCTCGGTCACCATCAGGTCGACCCCGGGGTAGTCCCGGTGCAGACGGAGCAGCAGCTCGCGCATCCCCGTGGGGTCGATCGGCCAGCCCATGTCGGTGCGCGGCCCCGGCTGCTCTGGGAACTCGACGTTGTCGCAGGCGATCCACGGGGTGGCGGCCGCGTCGCCGTGACCGTCCGCGCTCTGCCGCGGCGAGGAGCCGTCCCAAGCACGCACCACGGTCGGCGAGTAGTAGTTGAGGCCGAGGACGTCCGGCACCTGGTGCACCAGGTCGAGGTCGCCGTCCTGGACGAACGACCAGTCGGTGACGGCGCGGGTGTCGTCGATCACGTCCTGCGGGTAGCTCCCAGACATGACGGGGCCGAGGAAGACCCGGTTCTGCAGCCCGTCGACCCGACGGACGGCGTTCTCGTCCTCCGGTGCGCCGGAGGGGGAGCGCACCCAGGCGAGGTTGAGGGTCAGCGCGACCCGGGCGTCCGGCACCGCGTGCCGGAGGGCGGCGGTCGCCAGCCCGTGCGCCAGGTTGAGGTGGTGCACGGCGGCCAGCGCGGCGGCGGGGTCCTGACGGCCCGGCGCGTGGACACCGCTGGCGTAGCCCAGGTAGGCGGAGCACCAGGGCTCGTTGAGCGTGATGTAGGTGCCGACCTGCGGCGACAGCGCGCGGGCCACGATGGCGGCGTACTCCGCGAACAGCTCGGCGGTGCGTCGGTTGGTCCAGCCGCCGGCGTCCTCGAGCGCCTGCGGGAGGTCCCAGTGGTACAGCGTGACGGCCGGCTCGATCCCCGCGCCGACCAGCTCGTCGACCAGCTCGCGGTAGAAGTCGAGGCCCTCCTCGTTCACCGGACCGAGGCCCTCCGGTGTCACCTGCGGCGTGATGCGCGGCCAGGCGACGGAGAACCGGTAGGACTGCAGCCCGAGGCTGCGCATGAGGGCGACGTCCTCGCGGAACCGGTGGTAGTGGTCGTCCGCGACGTCCCCGGTGTCGCCGTTCAGCACCTTGCCCGGCGTGTGGCTGAACGTGTCCCAGATGGAGGGCGTGCGACCGCCCTCGGCCACCGCTCCCTCGATCTGGTACGACGCCGTTGCCGAGCCCCAGAGGAAGCCCTCCGGGAAGACGCGGGCGTCGTTGGAAGGGGTGCTCTCCACGGGTGCTCCTGTCGTCGGGGGAATGGCGGATGCAGCCTAGTGCGGTCGACGCCCCGGGCTCGCTGGCCGGTCGGTCCAAGACGGCAGAATGAGCGGGTGCCCTCCTTCCGCCGAGCCGACGTCACCGTGCGCCGGGCGCGGACCGGGGACGTCCCCGGCATCCGTCGGCTGGTCGAGCCGCTCGCCGACAAGGGGGTGCTGGTCCGCAAGGACGCCGTGGCGTACTACGAGGGGCTGCAGCAGTTCGCAGTGGCCGAGACCCCGGCCGGTGAGGTGGCGGGGTGCGGAGCGCTGCACGTCCTGTGGGACGACCTGGCCGAGGTCCGGACGCTCGCGGTCGGGCCGCAGCACCTCGGGATGGGCGTCGGCAGCGCGCTCCTGCGGGCGCTTTTGGACGAGGCCGTGCGGCTCGGCGTCGGGCGGGTGTTCTGCCTGACCTTCGAGGTGGAGTTCTTCGCCCGGCACGGGTTCCAGGTGATCGAGGGCGCGCCGGTCGACCCGGAGGTCTACCGCCAGCTGCTGCGGTCGTACGACGTCGGCGTCGCCGAGTTCCTCGACCTGGACCGGGTCAAACCGAACACCCTCGGCAACACCCGGATGCTCCTCACCTTCGACCAGCCGTAGCAGCGGGCCTCAGCGCTCGGACAGGTACAGCCGGCGGACGACGTCCTCGATCCGCGGCTCCTCGACGGTCAGGTCGCGCACCTCCGCTCGCTTGCTCACCGCCTGCAGCACGGCCGCGGCGGTCGTGTCCCGCGGCGCGAACGCCAGCCGCTGGCGCAGCCCGTGCCCCTCGACGCCGACCAGCCGGGTTCCCGGAACGTCGTCCAGCGGCGCGGCCGGCTCGGCGAGGTCGACGACGAGAACCCGGTCCGCGCCCACCCGCGTGACCAGGCCGGGCAGCGAGCCGTCGTAGGCCACCCGGCCCCGGTCGACCACCAGGACCCGGTCGCAGAGCCGTTCGACGTCGCCCATGTCGTGCGTCGTGAGCAGCAGGGTGGTGCCCCGCTCGGCACGCTCCTCCCGCAGGAAGATCCGCAGCCGCTCCTTGCTCAGCACGTCCAGCCCGATCGTTGGCTCGTCCAGCACGACCAGCCGCGGGGAGTGCAGCAGGGCCGCGGCGACCTCCCCGCGCATGCGCTGGCCGAGGGAGAGCTGGCGCACCGGCGTGTCGAGGAACTCCGCCAGCTCCAGCCGGTCCACCAGCTCGTCCCGGCGCGCCCGCCACACCGGGTCCGGCAGCCGGTGCACGGCACCGAGCACCCGTAGCGAGTCGGTGAGCGGCAGGTCCCACCAGAGCTGGCTGCGCTGGCCGAACACCACGCCGATCTCGCGGGCGAGCAGCCGCCGCTGCGTCACCGGGTCGAGCCCGCAGGTCCGCACGCTGCCGGACGTCGGGACGAGGATGCCCGTGAGCATCTTGATCGTCGTCGACTTGCCGGCCCCGTTGGCGCCGACGTAGCCGACGGCCTCCCCGGCGGTGATGGTCAGGTCGAGGCCGTCCACTGCCGCGACCAGGTGCCTGTCGCGGCGCAACCCACCGGTCGCTCGGCGGACGACGAAGGTGCGCCGCAGCCCCCGGGCCTCGACCAGGACGTCGGTCGGGGCGCCGGTCATCCGCCGGCTCCGGTGTGGTGGCGCAGGCCGGCACGCCACACGAGCAACGACACGCACCAGGCCGCGCCCGCGGCGAGCGGCGTGCACCAACCGAGCCAGCTGGGCAGCCACGGCGGTCCGGGCTGGTCCATCAGCGCCAGCGCGGGCAGGTACGCCGTGAAGGCGGCCGGCACGACGAAGCTGAAGAGCACGCGCAGCGGCAGCGAAAAGACGCTGGCCGGGTACGAGGCGGCATAGGCCCCGCCGTAGGTGAAGGAGTTCGTGAGCTCGCTGCCCTCGACCAGCCAGAACTGCAGGGCGGCCGCCGCCACGAACAGCGCGGCGAAGACGGCCGCCCCGACGAAGGGCGTCGCGGCGAGCAGGAGCACCTTGGCGGGCGTCCACTCCGGCACGGCCGCGGGCACTGCGACGGCCAGCACGACCACGGCCAGGGCGGTGCGGCCCAGCCGCCTGAGCGAGATGTCACTGGTGGCCAGCTGCGCCAGCACCGGCAGCGGCCGCAGCAGGAAGGCATCCAGCGTCCCGGCCCGCAGGTACGTCGGCAGCGTGTCGACATGGCCGACCGCCAGGTCCGCCAGCGAGAAGGCGACGTTGGCCAGCGCGAACACGAGCAGGGCGCCGCCGACGTCGAGTCCGCCCAAGGCGTCGACCCGGGAGAAGATCACGTAGACCTCCGACAGCTCGACCAGGCCGATGCCGACGTTGCCCAGCACGTCCAGGGCGAAGGAGCCGCGGTACCCGGTCTGCGCCGCCACCCGTGAGCGCAGCAGCTCCAGGTACGGACGCCACGGGGGCCCGGCGTCCCACCGGGCGTCAGGTCGCACGTGGGCGTCCGGCTCGGCCCCCGGGTCAGCCACCCTGCACCACCAGCCGCGCGGTCGCGCGGGCCAGCACCAGGCGTCCCGCCAGCAGGACGGCGACGAGCCAGCCGCCCTGCACGACCAGCAACCCCACCGCCTCGGTGCCCTGCCTGCGCCCGGACAGCACGTCGACCGGGGTCTGCAGGATGGACGGGAAGAAGGTCAGGTCCGCCAGGACGCCAAGCCAGCCCGGGAACCAGTGCACCGGGATGACCAGTCCGCTCAGCACCAGCGAGACGAGCATGTAGAGCGTCACGACGCCGCGGTAGTCCAGCAGCCAGAACGCCGCCAGGTTCATCAGGAACCGTCCGGCGAAGGACAGCGACACGCCCAGAGCGACGCTCACCGACCCCAGCAGGTAGGCCAGCGGGGACGACGGCATGGACAGCCCCGTGGTCAGCGCGCCGACCAGCACGGGCGGTAGCCCTCGCGGCAGCAGGACGTACGCCGCCCGGCCGAGGTCGGCGGCCAGCCACGACAGCTGAAGGTCCGTTGGCCGGGCGAGGTCACCGCGATGTCCCCGGTGCGCACCCGCTCCGCCAGCTCGGACCAGCCGAACAGGGCCATGGCGGCCAGCAGCCCCTGGGTCAGCCAGCTGTACGTCGCCACGTCGCGGGCGTCGTACCCCACGATCACGCCTCCCGCGGAGGCCACGGCGGCCATCGCGATGGCCGCCTTGACGAAGCCGAACACCGTGTTGGTGAAGGCCCCGGCGACGGTCGCGGCCCGGTACGCCGACCACCGTCGCCAGCCCGCGGCGGCGAGGGCGAGGAAGGGGCGCACGAGCGACGCAGCCTAGCGGGCCGGCACCCGGCCCGGCAGCGTGTAGCCGAAGGGCCCGGCCTCGGCGAGACCGTCCGCGACGAGCGAGGCCAGCGCGCGGGTGCGCTGCTGCGGGTCGCCCCCGTCCGGCACCGCGGCCAGCAGGTCGCGGCCGCTCACCGGTTCCTGAGCGGCCCGCAGGACGGCGAGCAGCCGGCCCCGCACCTGCCGGTCGGTGCCGTGCCAGCGCTGGCCGCGACGAGGCGGGCCGTCGTACGGCGGCGCCCCGGCCCGCCGCCAGGCACAGCGGTCCGCCACGGGGCACTCCGTGCAGCGCGGTGCCCGGGCGGTGCAGAGCACGGCACCAAGCTCCATGACGGCGACCGCCCAGGTGGCGGCGGTACCGGGGTCCGAGGGCACGAGGGCGCCTGCGACCCGCTGCTCGGCGGCGGTCAGGGCCGGGGAGGGCAGAGCACGACCCTCGACCGCCCGGGCCAGGACGCGCCGGACGTTGGTGTCGACGACGGCGTGCCGCTGGCCGAACGCGAAGGTCGCGACGGCGGCGGCCGTGTAGGCCCCGACGCCGTCCAGGGCCCGCAACGCCTCCAGGTCGTCGGGCACCCGACCGCCGTGCCGCTCGACCACCTGCTGGGCCGCCCGGTGCAGCCGCAGCGCCCGGCGCGGATAGCCGAGCCGGCCCCAGGCGCGCACGGCCTCGCCGGCCGGCTCCGCCACCAGGTCGGCCGGGGCCGGCCAGCGACAGAGCCAGTCCCGCCAGACCGGCAGCACCCGGCTCACCGGCGTCTGCTGCAGCATGACCTCCGACACCAGCACGCCCCACGCGGTGCGGTCCGGCGAGCGCCACGGCAGGTCCCGCGCGCAGGCGGCGTACCAGGCCAGCACGGGAGGGACGAGCTCCGCGTCCTCGCAGCGGTGCACGAGGGCGCCGGTCAGACGTAGCGCTCGAGGATGCTCGACTCGGCCAGGCGCGACAGCCCCTCGCGAACGGCGCGGGCCCGGCCCTCGCCGACACCGTCGACCGCCATCAGGTCGTCCAGGCCGGCGGCGAGCAGCTTCTGCAGGCTGCCGAAGTGCTCGACCAGGCGGTCGACGATGGCGCCGGGCAGGCGCGGGACCTTGCTGAGCAGCCGGTAGCCGTGCGGACTGACGGCCGCGTCGAGGGCGTCGCCGACCACGCTGTACCCCATGATCCGCGCGACCGACGCCAGGTCGAGCAGGTCGGCCGAGGTGAGCGCGGACAGCTGCTCGAGCATGTCCGCGATCTCGGCGTCCGGCGTCCCCCAGGCGAGGTAGTCCCGGACGACGAGCTCGCGGTCGGGGCCGAGGCCTCCGGTCAGCTCCTCCAGCTGCAGGGTGAGCAGCCGGCCGTCGGTGCCGAGCTCGACGACGTAGCCGGCGATCTCGTCGCTGATCCGCCCGACCATCTCCAGCCGCTGGACGACGGACGCCACGTCGCGCACGGTGACGAGGTCCTCGATCTCCAGGGCCGACAGGGTGCCGGTCACCTCGTCCAGGCGCAGCTTGTAGCGCTCCAGGGTCGCCAGGGCCTGGTTGGCGCGCGACAGGATCGCGCTCGAGTCCTCGACGACGTGCCGGCGGCTGCCGACGTACAGCGCCACGATCCGCATCGACTGGCTGACCGAGATCACCGGGAAGCCGGTCTGCTTGGCGACCCGCTCCGCGGTGCGGTGCCGGGTGCCCGACTCCGCCGTCTCGATCGACGGGTCCGGCAGCAGCTGGGTCGCCGCACGCAGGATCCGGGTGACCTCGCGGTCACAGACGATCGCGCCGTCCATCTTGGCCAGCTCGCGCAGGCGCGTGGCGGAGAACTCGATGTCCAGCGGGAAGCCGCCGGTCGCGATGCTGTCGACGGTGCGGTCGCTGCCCAGCACGATGAGCGCGCCGGTGCGGCCGCGCAGGATCCGCTCGAGCCCGTCCCGCAGCTCCGTTCCGGGCGCCACCGCGGCCAGGGTCGCGAGGACGAGCTCCTCCTCTGAGCGCTCGCTCGTCGGCAACTTCCACCCCCGGCCGTTCGGCCCGATCTCTAGCGATCCCGCGGCACGAGGCCACCGGCGGCCCCACGCCGCTACCCCGATCCTACCTGCCACGACAACCGTGGCCGTGGTCTCCGGCGCGTCGCCGGTCACACCGCGCGCAGCGTGGCCTTCCGGACGGCGGTCGCCAGGTCGGCTGCCTCGATCACGCGCATGCCCTCCGGCGCGGCCGCGGACCCCAGCGCGTCCGGCGGCACGATCGCGGTCGTGAACCCCAGCCGGGCCGCCTCGGACAGCCGCCGCGGAACCCCTCCCACCGGCCGGATCTCGCCCGCCAGACCGACCTCGCCGAACGCCACCGTGCGGGGCACGAGCGCCTGGTCGTTCGCCGCGCCGGCGACCGCAAGCGCGACGGCGAGGTCGGCCGCCGGCTCGCCGACCCGCACGCCGCCCACCGTCGAGACGTAGATGTCGGCGGAGCGCAGGCTGACCCGGGCGCGCCGGTCGAGGACGGCGGTGACCATGGCCACCCGGCTGGAGTCGAGGCCGGACGTCGCCCGCCGCGGAGTAGGCAGCGCGCTGGCGGCCACCAGGGACTGCACCTCCGCGACCAGCGGCCGGCGTCCCTCCAGGGTCACCGTGACGCAGGTTCCGGGCACGGGCTCGGCCCCCGTGGTTCCGCTTCCCCGCGAGAGGAACAGCCCGGAGGGGTCCGCGATGCCCTCGATCCCGGCGTCCGAGAGGTCGAAGCAGCCCACCTCGTCGGTGGGGCCGTAGCGGTTCTTCACCGCTCGGACCAGGCGGAGCCGGGAGTGCCGGTCACCCTCGAACTGCACGACGACGTCGACCAGGTGCTCGAGCACGCGGGGACCGGCGATCGAGCCGTCCTTGGTGACGTGGCCCACCAGCAGGGTGGCGATGCCGCGCGACTTCGCGACGCCGATCAGGGCCGCGGCGACCTCGCGCACCTGGGCGACGTTGCCCGCCGCGCCGTCGACCTGGGCCGACCCGACGGTCTGCACCGAGTCGACGACGACGAGGTCCGGCCGCACCTGGTCGAGGTGGCCGAGCACCGCGCCGAGATCGGTCTCCGCGGCGAGGTAGAGGCCGGGCGCCATCGCACCGATCCGCTCCGCCCGCACGCGGACCTGGGCCGCCGACTCCTCCCCGGTCACGTAGAGCACCCGGCGTCCCTCGCGGCCGCCCCGGCCGCACACGTCGAGCAGGAGCGTCGACTTGCCGATGCCCGGCTCGCCGGCGACGAGCACGACTGCGCCCGCGACCAGCCCGCCTCCGAGCACGCGGTCGAGCTCACCGACGCCGGTCGGCCGAGCCTGCGCCAGCTCGACGTCGACGTCCGCGATCGGGGTGGCCGCGGCGCTGACCGGCCCGGCCGCCGTGGTGCGCACCGGGACGTCCCCGACCTCCTCGACCGTGCCCCACGCCTGGCACTCCCCGCACCGGCCGACCCACTTCGACGTGGCCCAGCCGCACTCGCCGCAGCGGTACGCCGGTTTCGGTGTGCCCTTGCGGGCGGTGCTCGCAGCCATGGGCAGGAGCCTAGGGACACCGACCGACAACACGGTCGAGGCCGCCCCCGGGAGTGGGGACGGCCTCGACGCAGCGGGCAGGGACGGGCTCAGCCGACCGGCAGCAGCCGGCCGAGGATGCCCTTGTTGACCTCGGTGGCCCGCTGCTGCTCGCCGGCCAGCGCGCTGACGACGACGAGCGCGCCGGTCAGCGCCGGCACCAGCCACTGCAGCAGCTTCAGCTGACGCTGCGCGGTCGCGACGTCCTCCGGCGTCTGGAACGACGGGTTGTCACCGGCGTCCACCGGGACGTCCTTCTGGGCCGACACCTTGCGGCCGAGCACCCGGCTGTAGCCGGTGGCCCCGAGCGCCGCAACGGTGAGGGCCGTCTTGGCCACGGCCATCGTGCCGACGCCCTGCTGGGCGCCGATCCGGCTCTTGTTGGCGGCCAGCAGGCCGACGCTGCCGGCCAGGTGCAGGCCGATGGCCGCGGCGTTCACCGGGGTCCACCGGTCCCAGCCGGTGTTGGCGACGCGTCCGGACGCCGAGTCGTCGCCGGCCTTGCCGGACGCCGGGTTCAGTGCGACGGCGTTCGCCAGCGTGCCGCCGAACCAGGCGGACAGGCCGAGGTCGTGCAGGGAACGGGAAATGGTGTCTCGAGCCATCGGTTCCTCCAGGTGGGATCGAGTGGGTGCTGCGGGGGTCAGTCGGCGCTCTGGCGGATCTCGCGGGCCTCCTCGCGGGCCTTCTCCTCCTTCTCGGCCTTCTTCCTCAGACCCTTGTCGTCGCGCGGCGGGAGCTGCAGGTCCTCCTCGGCCGGGAGGCCGGCCTGCAGCTGGCGGCTGCGCTCGATCTCAGAGTCCACCTCGGCGCCGAAAAGCAGCGCCAGGTTGGTGAGCCACAGCCACAGCAGGAAGACGATCACGCCGGCCAGGGTGCCGTAGGTCTTGTTGTAGCTGCCGAAGTTGGCCACGTAGAAGCCGAACGCCGCCGAGGCCACGACCCAGACGATGAGCGCGGTGAAGGCGCCCAGGCTCATCCAGCGGAACTTGGGCTGCTTCACGTTGGGGGTGGCGTAGTAGAGCAACGCGATGATCAGCACGACGATGCCGGCGAGCACCGGCCACTTGACGATGCTCCAGACCGTCACCAGCGTGCCGCTGAGCCCGATCGCCTGGCCGATCGCGGTCGCGAGCGGACCGCTCACGACGAGCGCCACGGCGACGAGCGCGATCAGGATGACGGCGATGAGCGTGATGACGATCTGCAGCGGGCGCAGCTTCCAGAACGGCCGGCCCTCGCCGATCTCGTAGATCCGGTTCATGGCACGGCCGAAGGCGCCGACGTATCCGGAGGCCGACCAGAGCGCAGTCAGCAGACCGAGCACGAGCCCGAGTCCGGCAGCCTGGTTCTGGCTGAGCTGCTGCAGCGGTCCGCGCACCGACGACGTCACGCCGCCGGCCCCGACGTCCTCCAGGATGCCGAGCAGGGCGTTGATGGTGGAGGGACCTTGACCGAAGACGCCGAGCAGCGAGATCACGGCGATGGCCGCCGGGAACAGGGACAGCACGGAGTAATAGGTCAGAGCGGCTGCAAGGTCGGTGCACTCGTCGTCCGAGAACTCCGCCACGGCCCGCTTCATGGCGAACTTCCACGCCGGCTTGCGCAGCTCGGACGGGGAGTCAGGCTTGCGGGGGTCGTCGGGATGCGGAGCGTCCGACACGTTGGACGATTGCCGTCCAACACGCGAGTCGTCGCTGGTGGCCATGCTTGGGTCCTCTCGTTCGCTGCCGCGAGCGGGCTGGTCGTCCTCCCATGGTCGCTCGCTGTGGCCGCATGCGCGCGCCGGGCGATCTCGACTTGCGATTCCGGGCCGCCGTGGAAGGTTTGAGGGAACAGGACGTCCGGCAGACACCGGAGACGCCTGGACTGCACCGTGCCAGGAGACTCCTCCGAAACAGAGATGGGACGATCATGACGCAACCTCCCGACAACCAGGGCCTCGGTCAGCCTCGGTACGACGACCCCTTGTCGCCGGGCACGCCGGTCCCCGGCTCGGTGGCCGACATCGGCCGCGAGCCGGTCGACTACCCGGTGGGGACCGGAGCGGAGTACCCGGTGGGGACCGGAGTGGAGGCGGGCAGCACGGCGGCCGGAACCTCCGGTTCGACCAAGGACGTGGCCAAGGAGCAGGCGGCCGACGTCAAGGAGAGCGCCAAGGAGAAGGCCGCCGACGTCGCCGGAACCGCCAAGGAGCAGGCCGGCCAGGTGACCGCCGAGGCTCAGCGTCAGGCGAAGGACCTGCTGCAGCAGGGCCGCAGCCAGGTGCGGGGCCAGGCACGCCAGCAGACGCAGCGCGTCGCCGGGAGCCTGAACACGCTGGCGGATGAGCTGCGGGGCATGGCCGAGGGCCGTAACGACGCCCCCGGCGTGGCCACCGACCTGGCCCGCGAGGCCAGCGACAGGATCAAGCAGTTCGCCTCGAGGCTGGACGACCGCGACCCGGCAGAGCTGCTCGACGAGGTCCGCCGGTTCGCGCGGCAGCGTCCCGGTACCTTCCTGGGCATCGCGGCCGTCGCGGGCGTGGTGGCCGGCCGGCTGACCCGGGGCGTCAAGGACGCCTCCAGCGGCGGCGACTCCTCCAGGACGACGACCGGCGTGCCGGTCGCCGGCGCCTACGGCACACCGGAGACCTACGGCACCAGCGCCTCCGGTGGTTACACCGGCACGGCACCGGTCGGGGACTACGGCACCACGACCTCCACCGGCTACGGCACCGGCACCACCGGCGTGCCCGGCACCACGACTGAGACCACGCCGTTCGGTGACCCCGAGGCGTACGACGTTCCCGGCCGCTCCGGCGGGACCTACCCGACCACTGGGGGTACCAGGTCATGAGCCACCCCGCAGGCCCTCCGTCCACGGACGAGAGCGGCTCGCGTCCGTCGATCGGCGAGCTGCTCGGTGACGTCAGCAAGGACATCTCCGACCTGATGCGTCAGGAGCTGGCGCTGGCCAAGGCCGAGGCGACGCAGTCGGCCACCCGCGCAGGCAAGGGCGCCGGCCTGCTCGCCGGCGCTGGAGTAGCAGGGCACTTCGTGCTCCTGTTCCTGTCGGTCGCCCTGTGGTGGGCGCTCGGCAACGCGATCGGTCGCGGCTGGTCCGCGCTCGTCGTCGCGGCCATCTGGGCGATCGTCGCGGCCGTGCTGGCGGCGATGGGCAGAAGCGAGATGAAGAAGGTCAGAGGACTGGACAGGACGGCGGACTCGGTCAAGAAGATCCCGCCTGCGCTCAAGGGCCACGAGGAGGTCAACCGATGACGAACGACCCGGACCAGATCCGCGCTGAGATCGAGCGCACCCGCGAGAACCTCAGCTCGAACGTGAACGCCCTCGCCGACGAGGTCAACCCGAAGAACATCGCGTCTCGGCAGGTCGACAAGGTGACCAGCAAGGTCAGCAGTGTGAAGGAGAAGGTCATGGGGTCGAACGACGACCCGTACTCCCAGAGCCCCTCAGTGGGCGACAGGGTGTCGTCCGTGCAGGGAACGCTCAGCGACAGGGCGTCCTCGGTGCAGGGGACGCTCAGCGACAGGGCGTCCTCGGTGCAGGGCACGGTCGGCGACAAGCTTTCCTCTGTGGGCGACGTCGCCTCGGGCGCCCCGAGTCAGGTGCGGGCCAAGGCCCAGGGCAACCCGCTCGCCGCCGGCGTCATCGCCTTCGGGGTCGGCTGGCTCGTGTCCTCCCTGCTCCCGGCCACGGCCAAGGAGCGCCAGGCCGCCGAGCAGGTGAAGCAGGCGGCGCAGCCGATCGCCCAGGAGGCGCAGTCCCTCGCCAAGGAGGTCGCGGGCAACCTCAAGGAGCCGGCGCAGGAGGCCGTGCAGTCGGTCAAGGGCACCGCCACCGACGCCGCCCAGACGGTCAAGCAGGAGGGCACGTCGGCCGCCCAGGACGTCAAGGGCGACGCGCAGAGCGCCAAGGACAACGTGCAGGAGAGCCGCCAGAGCTGAACGCTCCCGCTCGGCTCGAAGGCCGTCCCACCCCTGCTCTGGGGCGGGGCGGCCTTCGGCCGTTGTAGGCGGCGTCGCGCTGCGGCTGCGTCGCCCGCTGCGGCGGAGCGGCGGGGCGTGGACGGGATCGGCGTGATCGTGGCAACAGGCTTCGTCGAAGCGACGCCCGTTGCCACGATGCGGCGTAACCGGCCCGCAAGAGCCCATGCTCAGAAGCGCCGCCACCAGAGGTTGACGGCGTAGTCCAGCTCGGTGCCGTCGTGCTCACGCAGCGCCCGTTCGGCGTGATGAGGCGGCAGCTCGATCCGCAGGACGGCCTCGAGCGCCGCTCGGTCGGGCATGGACCAGCGGATCGTGAGCGGCTCCCGCGACCAGCCCTTCCGCGCCCAGAACCGTTGCACCGCGCGGGGGTCGTACGACGGCGTCGCCGCAGAGAACCAGCGGCCGAAGGTCGATCGGGTGGCGTCGACGTCGACGACGAAGGCCGTGCCGCCCCGCCGAAGAACTCGTCCAAGCTCGGCGAGCCCCGGCTCGCAGCCGGGTCCGAAGAAGTACGCCCAGCGCGCGTGGGCGACGTCCACGCTGGCGTCCGGCAGCGGCAGCGCCTGCGCGGTGCCCTCGAGTACCCGAACCCGCCGGCGTACCGCGTCGTCCCATGCGGCTACGCGGCGGCGCGCCGTCTGCACGAGCGGCAGGTGCGGCTCGACTCCTACCACCGAGGCGGCGTCCGCGGCAAACGCTGCCAAGTGGTAACCATTGCCGCATCCGACGTCGAGCACCGTCTGTCCCGCCCAGTCGTGGCGCCCGCGGATCGCCGCGTCCAGGACCCCGTCCGGGTCGACTGCCCCGTTCTCCACCTCGTAGAGGTCGGGGTGGTGCCAGATGTTGGGGCTCGGGACGACCCCGGGCAGCGTCGGCTCAGCGGGCACTGGCGGCGCGTCGCGCGCGGCGGCGCTCGGCGTTCTGGGCGGCCTGCTCCGCCGCGAGGGTGGCCGGGTGCACGAGTAGCGGGAGCAGCCGCCGAGCGCCGCGACCGGCCCGGGCGGCCGCGACCAGGGCCAGGTGCGCCTCGCAGTGCCGGACCAGCTCGGCGTAGCCCTCCTCGCCCATGAGCTCGCGCAGCTCCGCCGCGTTGCTGCGGAAGACCGGCTCGGCGCCCACGTGCGCCTGCGGGTTGCCGCTGCAGTACCAGTCCAGGTCGTGCCCGCCGGGACCCCAGCCGCGGCGGTCGTACTCGCCGATCGAGGCCTCCAGGTAGCTCGTGCCGTCCGGACGCTCGACGGTGCGGTAGGTGCGACGCAGGGGGAGCTGCCAGCAGACCTCGGGCTTGTGCGCGTGCAGCTCCAGCCCCTGCCGGTCGGCGAGCTGGTGCAGGGCGCACCCGTACCCGCCGCCGAACCCCTTGCGGTTCAGGAAGACGCAGGCGCCGTCGACGACCCGGGTCTTGGTCTGGCCGTCCTCCTCCTCGGTCCAGCCGAGCGGGCCGGTGCCCTCGTCATGGAGCTGCCAGGTCTGCGGCGTGAGCTGCTCGGCGGCCGCGGCCACCCGCAGCCGGTCGGCTTCCTCGGTGAAGTGGGCTCCGAGGGTGCAGCAGCCGTCGTCCGGCCGGTCGGCGTAGATGCCGCGGCAGCCGTTGCCGAAGATGCACGTCCACGACGACGTCAGCCAGGTGAGGTCGCAGCGGAAGACCTGCGGCTCCTCGTCCTCCGCCGTCGCCGGGTCGACGAACTCGACCCAGGTGCGGGGGATGTCCAGCGGCGTCTCGGTCACCGTCCCAGGGTAGGCGTCCGCCCCCGGTGGGGCCGACGGCCCGCCGTCCCCGCATAGGCTGGTCGCATGAGCGAGGCGGTGCGGGTGTCCGGTGCGCGGGTGTCGTTGTCGACGGCCTCGGTCTACCCGCAGTCCTGCGCCGAGGCCTTCGAGATGGCCGCCCGGCTGGGCTACGACGGCATGGAGGTCATGGTCTGGACCGACCCGGTGAGCCAGGACCCCTCCGCGCTGCGCCGGCTGTCCGAGCACTACGAGCTGCCCGTGGTGGCGATCCACGCGCCCACGCTGCTGATCACCCAACGTGTCTGGGGCGCCGAACCGTGGCCGAAGCTCGACCGGGCCTGCGAGGTGGCCGGCCAGGTGGGCGCCGGCACCGTCGTCGTACATCCCCCGTTCCGCTGGCAGCGCGACTACGCCCGGGCCTTCGCGGCCGGGACGGCCGAGCTGGAGGACCGCACCGGCATCCGGCTGGCCGTGGAGAACATGTACCCGTGGCGGGCGCGCAACCGCGAGGTCCAGGCCTACCTGCCGGGCTGGGACCCGGTCGAGCACGGGTACCGCAACGTCACCCTGGACCTGTCCCACGCCGCCACGGCCGGCAGCGACGCGCTCGACATGGCGGAGCGGCTGGGCGACCGGCTGGCGCATGTGCACCTCGCGGACGGCAGCGGCTCGGCGAAGGACGAGCACCTCGTGCCGGGACGCGGCGCCCAGCCCTGCGCCGAGCTGCTCGAGCGGCTGGCGGCGCGCGGCTGGGCCGGGGACGTCGTCGTCGAGGTGACCACCCGGCGCGCGCGCTCGCGGCAGGAGCGGGAGGCAGACCTCGCCGAGGCGTTGGCCTTCGCGCGCTTGAACCTGGCAGCCGCGCGAGGTGCGCGCTGAGGCGGTTCCTGGCCGTAGGGTGACCGGCATGCTCCGCCAGGCCCTGCTGCAGCTGTCCAAGAGCACGACGGTGCGTCACGTCATCGAGACCGCGCCGGTGTCCCGCGGCGTGGTAAGGCGGTTCGTTGCGGGCGCAGGGACGTCGGACGCCGTGCGGGTCGCCACCGAGCTGACGCTCTCGCACCGGCTGGTGACCGTCGACTTCCTCGGCGAGGACACCACCGACCTGGCCCGGGCTCGCGCCACCCGGGACGCCTACCTCGAGCTGCTGCGCCGGCTCTCCGACGCGGGCCTCACCGACGGCGGGCGCTCGGAGGCGTCGGTCAAGCTCTCCGCGGTAGGGCAGGCCCTCGGACCCGACGGCAGCAAGATCGCCATGGAGCACGCCTGGGACATCTGCCAGGCGGCCAGCGAGGCCGGCACCACGGTGACCCTGGACGCCGAGGACCACACCACCACGGACGCGACCCTCGAGGTGCTCGGTCAGCTCCGGGAGGACTTCCCCTGGGTCGGCGCGGTGGTGCAGGCGTACCTGCGACGAACCGAGGCCGACTGTCGCGATCTCGCCACCGAGGGGTCACGGGTACGGCTGTGCAAGGGTGCGTACGACGAGCCGGCCTCGGTCGCGTTCCAGGAGAAGGCCGAGGTCGACAAGTCCTACGTGCGGTGCGCGCGGGCGCTGATGGCGGGGTCCGGGTACCCGATGCTGGCGACGCACGACCCGCGGCTGGTCGACATCGGCGGCGCGCTCGCGGTCCAGCACGGCCGCAGCCAGGGCAGCTACGAGTTCCAGATGCTCTACGGGATCCGCCCGGACGAGCAGCAGCGGCTGGCCGACCAGGGGGAGAAGGTGCGGGTCTACGTGCCGTACGGGGACGAGTGGTACGGGTACCTGGTACGCCGAATGGCCGAGCGCCCGGCGAACACGGCGTTCTTCCTGCGCGCGCTGGCGACGCGCTCGTGAGCGAGCGCGGGCTCGTCGCCGTCCTCGGCGCCGGCGTGATGGGGGAGACGCTGCTCTCCGGCCTGCTGCGCGCCGGTCGGCCGGCCGGCTCGCTGCTGATCAGCGAGCGCCGGCCCGAGCGCGCCGCCGAGCTCACCGAGCGGTACGGCGTCCGGGTGGTCGACAACCCCACCGCGGCGCGCGAGGCGTCCACGGTGGCGCTCGTGGTGAAGCCGCAGGACATGTCGTCGGTGCTTGCCGAGATCCGCGACCACGTCTCACCGGACACCCTGGTGGTGTCCCTCGCGGCCGGCATCACCACCACGACGCTGGAGGCGGGGCTCCCGGAGGGGACCCCGGTCGTGCGGGTGATGCCCAACACACCCGCGCTGGTCGACGAGGGCATGGCGGCGATCAGCCCGGGGGCGCACTGCGACGAGGGGCACCTGGCCGAGGCCGAGGAGCTGCTGCGGTCCTGCGGGCACGTGGTTCGCATCGCCGAGCAGTACCAGGACGCGGTCACCGCCATCAGCGGGTCGGGGCCGGCGTACATCTTCTATGTCGTCGAGGCGATGATCGAGGCGGGTGTGCTGCTCGGGCTGCCCCGCGGCACGGCCAGCGAGCTGGTGGTGCAGACCCTCTACGGCGCCGCGACCATGCTCCGCGAGACCGGCCAGCACCCCACGGTGCTGCGCGAGCAGGTCTCGAGCCCGGCCGGCACGACCGTTGCAGCGATCCGCCAGCTGGACGACCACAAGGTTCGCGCGGCCTTCCTCACCGCGATGGAGGCCGCGCGAGACCGCAGCCGCGAGCTGGCCGCGGGCAACGCTTAGGCGCCACTCAGGACTGGGCGGAAACCAGCGTTCCCGCGCCAACCCGGGCCCCGCCCGACCTCCCGGTCGGGCACCGGGGTCTGACAGGCTGTGCCCATGAGCGACGTGACCGTGAGGGCCCTCGAGGGCGAGGACTGGCGGGCCTTTCGCGAGGTGCGCCTCACCGCGCTGAAGGACTCCCCGGAAGCTTTCGCGTCGTCGTACGAGACCGAGGCCGAGTACGACGAGCAGCTCTGGCGGGCCCGGATGGCGCGGTCCGAGCGGCTGATCGCGTGCGACGGCGACGAGCCGGTGGGCATCGTGTCGCTCGGGCAGGCCGAGGAGGAGGGCGTCGCCGAGCTGTTCGGCATGTGGGTGCGGCCGGACCGGCGAGGAACCGGCGTGGCCTGGAAGCTCACCCACGCCGCCGCTCTGCACGCCCGGGCGAACGGACGCCGAGCGGTGAAGCTCTGGGTCTCCACCGACAACGGTCGGGCGGTGGCGTTCTTCAGCAGCTACGGCTTCCGGCCCACCGACCAGCGCCGGCCGATGACGACCGACGCGGACCTCGAGGAGCTGGCCATGGTCGCTCCCCTGGGCGACGACCCCGGATGGGTTCCGACCACCGAGCTCTAGACGCGCCGGGTACCGTGCGCGCATGGTGGCGCAGGCCCGGGTGATCTGGGACGAGCAGTTCGCGGGCTACGACTTCGGGCCGGGGCACCCCATGGCGCCCATCCGCCTGGACCTCACCGCACGGCTGTGCCGGGAGCTGGGCCTGTTCGACGACCCCAGCCGGGTCGAAGTCGTCGGCGCCGACCCGGCCGACGACGCCCTGCTGACCACGGTGCACGACCCCGCCTACGTGGCGGCGGTTCGCGTGGCGTCGCAGGACCCGCGCAGCGCGGACCCCGCCCGTGGGCTGGGGACCGAGGACGACCCCGCGTTCCTGGGCATGCACGAGGCGTCCGCCCGGATCGTCGCCGGAACGGTCGACGTGGCCCGGGCGGTCTGCGCCGGCACCGCCAGGCACGGCGTGAACTTCTGCGGTGGGCTGCACCACGCCATGCCGGACAAGGCCAGCGGGTTCTGCGTCTACAACGACGTGGCCGTCGCCATCCGGGCCCTGCTGGCGGCCGGCGCCCGCCGGGTCGCGTATGTCGACGTCGACGTCCACCACGGCGACGGCGTGGAGCGGATCTTCTGGGACGACCCGCGAGTCATGACCATCTCGGTGCACGAGAGCGGCCGTGCGCTCTTCCCCGGCACCGGCTTCGCCGACGAGCTAGGCGGTCGCGCGGCTGAGGGCGGCGCCGTGAACGTCGCCCTGCCGGCGGGCACGGGTGACGCGGGCTGGCTGCGCGCCATCCACGCCGTCGTCCCGCAGCTCGTCCGGTCGTTCGCCCCCGACGTCCTGGTCACCCAGCACGGCTGCGACAGCCACGTGCTCGACCCGCTGGCCCACTTGACGGTCACGGTCGACGCCCAGCGGACCGTGCAGACCAGCCTGCACGAGCTGGCGCACGAGGTCTGTGAGGGGCGGTGGGTTGCCACCGGTGGTGGCGGCTACGAGGTCGTGGACGTGGTGCCGCGGACGTGGACCCACCTGGTCGCGATCGCCGCGCACCAGCCGGTGCCCCCGGAGACCGAGGTGCCGCAGGCCTGGCGGGACCACGTCAGCCACCTGCTGGGGCGGCCCGGACCGGCCCGGATGACCGACGGCGCGACGCCGTGGTGGCGGTCCTGGGAGGTGGGCTACGACCCGCAGGACGCCGTCGACCGCGCGATCATGGCGACCCGCAAGGCCACCTTCCCGCTGCACGGTCTCGACCCGTGGTTCGACTGAGGACCGAGGCCCGCGCGAGCCCGGCGGCGACACGCCGGTCGATATGCTTGACCAGGTGCCCCTCGGGTACTCACGACTGTCCAGTCGTCACAACAGCCCCTACGGTGTTGCCGCGCCTTGAGAGTGTGGACGCGCCACGGGGCACCGGCCGGCGCCAGGCGCCCGGAAGATCGGTGGAGCATGCCGAAGGACAACCCGTTCGCTGAGGTGCGGTTCCTCACCGTGGCCGAGGTGGCCGCGATCATGCGCGTGTCGAAGATGACCGTGTACCGGCTCGTGCACGCCGGGGACCTGCCGGCGGTCCGGGTGGGCCGGTCCTTCCGCGTGCCGGAGCAGGCGGTCCACGACTACCTCCGCACGGGGTTCATCGAGACCGCCTGACCGCTGGGTCAGGACGAGGCCAGAACGCGGCGGTTCGGACGGGGCGGTGCCGGACTCGGCGGTCCGGGCGGTCCCCGCTGCTGCGTGACACGGTACGATGGCGCAGATCGGTGGGGCCGCAGCCTGCGCCCGGCCGCTACGACGACATCCGGACGACGAGGTACACATGGGCTCGGTCATCAAGAAGCGCCGCAAGCGGATGGCTAAGAAGAAGCACCGCAAGCTGCTTCGCAAGACGCGTCACCAGCGTCGCAACAAGAAGTGATCGTCCCGACGGCCCCCGACCTCTGCGGTCGGGGGCCGTCGGCTTTCGAGAGCTCCGCACCGTGCTGCCAGACGTCTGGCGGCTGACCCGGGCGAGTGCGGCCGACTAGGATCGCCGGACGAGGCGGCGAGGGACGGCGGTGATGCGGGTGGGGCAGGTCGTGCTGGTCACCGGGGCCTCCCGGTATCTCGGCGGCCGCTTCGCCGAGCTGATGGCGACGACTCCCGGGGTGGACCGGGTCGTGGCGGTCGACGTCGTCCCACCCCAGCGGCCGCTGCGGCACGTCGACTTCGTGCGGGCCGACATCCGCAACCCGATCATCGCCAAGGTCATCTCCCAGGCGGAGGTCGACACCGTCGCGCACCTCAACGTCATCGCCACCCCGCTGTCGGCGGGCGGCCGCGCGTCGATGAAGGAGATCAACGTCATCGGCACCATGCAGCTGCTCGCCGCCTGCCAGCGGGCGCCGGGCGTGCGGCGGCTGGTGGTGAAGAGCAGCGCCGCGGTCTACGGCTCCTCGCCGCGAGACCCCGGGCTGTTCACCGAGGACCAGGGGGCGCGCTCGCTGCCGCGCGCCGGCTTCGGCAAGGACTCGGTCGAGGTGGAGGGGTACGTGCGCGGGTTCTCCCGCCGCCGCCCCGACGTCGACGTGTCCGTGCTGCGGTTCGCGAACGTCATGGGCCCCGGCATCCGGACGTCGCTCACGGACTACTTCACGATGCCGGTGCTGCCCACCATTGTCGGCTACGACGCCCGGTTCCAGGTGGTGCACGAGGACGACGCACTGGCCGCTATGCGGACGGCCACGGTGCGCGGTGGCGCCGGGATCTGCAACGTGGCGGGGGACGGGATGCTGATGCTGTCGCAGGCGGCCCGGCTGGCCGGGCGGCCGGTGCTGCCGGTTCCGATGGCGGCCGGTGGCTGGGTCGGCCAGGTGATGCGCAGGTCGCGGCTCGCCGACTTCTCGGCCGAGCAGATCCAGTTCCTGGCCTTCGGTCGCGGCCTGGACACCACGCGGATGCGCGAGGTGCTGCAGTTCGCTCCGGCGTACAGCAGCCGGGAGGCGTTTCTGGACTTCGTGCGCGTGGGCCGCGGGCCGTCCCCGTGGCTGCTTCCGACGATGGTGCGGGCCACCGAGCAGGCGGAGCGCTGGGTGGCCGTCGCGTTCGCGGGCTCACGTGGAGGTGCGGCATGACCGGCACGGCACGGCCCGGCGCGGGTACCAGGCAGCAGGAGGGGCGGGTGATCCCGCTCGAGCGGTCGCGACGACGCTCGGTGCCGGCCGGTCCGGACGTCCACGTCGTCCCGCTGCCCGCGCCCAGCGGCGACGAGGGCCTCACCCGGCTGCTGCGCTACCTGGTCGAGGCGGTGGTCGAGGCGCTGGTGGCCGAGGGACGCCGGGTCGGCGTTCCGGACGTCGACCGGCACGTCGCGTCGGCGCTGGCCTTTCTGCGCCGCCGGCTGCAGGGCGACTACACCGTGGACGAGCTGGGCTTCGACGCCGAGCTGACCGAGGCGCTGCTCCCGGCGCTCCGGCCGCTGTACCGCAAGTGGTTCCGGGTCGAGGTACGCGGCGTCGAGAACATCCCTGCAACCGGGGGTGCGCTCGTCGTCGCCAACCACTCCGGCACCATCCCGCTGGACTCGCTGATGACCCAGCTGGCGGTGCACGACGAGCACCCCGGGCACCGGCACCTGCGGATGCTCGGCGCCGACCTTGTCTTCGCGATGCCCGTGGTCGGTGAGCTGGCGCGCAAGACCGGCACGACGCTCGCGTCCACGACCGATGCCGAGCGGCTGCTGCGGTCCGGTCAGCTGGTCGGCGTCTGGCCCGAGGGGTTCAAGGGCATCGGCAAGCCGTTCGCGGAGCGCTACAAGCTGCAGCGGTTCGGCCGCGGGGGCTTCGTCTCGGCGGCCCTGCGCACCGGCGTCCCGATCGTGCCCTGCTCGATCGTGGGCGCCGAGGAGATCTACCCGGTGCTCGGCAACCTGTCCTCGCTGGCTCGGCTGCTCGGGGTGCCCTACCTGCCGATCACCCCGACCTTCCCCTGGCTGGGGCTGTTCGGGCTGGTGCCGCTGCCGAGCAAGTGGATCATCGAGTTCGGTGCGCCGATCGACACCGCCCACCACGGGGAGGGCGCCGCCGACGACCCGATGCTGGTGTTCGACATGACCGACCAGGTCCGCGAGACCATCCAACAGACCCTGTACGCCCTGCTGGTCCAGCGGCGCTCGGTGTTCCTCTGAGACCGGGTTTCTCTGAGACCGGGTGCGTGGCCGTGACATCGCGGCAACCTCGCAGCCGCCCGCCTTTGCGTGCGCTATGCCGGTGGAAATCGCTCCCTTGGGCTCGCGCAACCGGCACGCGGTGCGCAAAGCCACCGCACCCCGCCGCCAAGGCCTGTGCGCATCGTCGTCCCGTCGGACCGCTCAGCAGGTAGCCGTTCCGGCCGGCACGGACACCGCCGCCCACGCCTGCTGCACCCGGGTGCACTGCAGGCTGCGCGTCCCGTAGAGGTCCCGGGCCGCGCGGGTCGTGGCGTCGCGGGCCTGCCGGTAGGTCGTCGTCGACGTCATGTACACGGTGAGCGCCCGGTACCAGATCCGCTCCGCCACTGCTCGTCCGACGCCGGTCACCGTGGACCGGTTGCAGGTGGGGCTGTTGTAGGCGACCCCGTTGATGGTCTTGGCGCCCGACCCCTCGCTGGCGAGGTAGAAGAAGTGGTTGCCGATGCCCGACGACAGGTGCGGGTCCATCCTGGCGACACCGGTCGACCAGCAGTCCGGGCTGCGGCCGTCGCGGGAGGGACGGTCGAGGTAGCGCAGCGGCGCTCCGTTCCCGAAGTAGTTGACCTTCTCGCCGATCAGGTAGTCCCCAGGGTCCTTGGGGTTGGCGGCCCTGAACTCCACCGCCGTTCCGAAGATGTCGCTGGTGGCCTCGTTCAGCCCGCCCGCGTCGCCGCTGTAGTTCAGGTCCGCCGTCGCCTGGGTGACGCCGTGACTCATCTCGTGCGCCGCCACGTCGATGGAGGTCAGCGGCCGCCTGTTGTCGGCGCCGTCGCCGTACGTCATCTGGGTGCCGTCCCAGAACGCATTGTCATAGTTAAAGCCGAAATGCACGCGTGACCGGACGCCCACACCGTTGTTGAAGATCCCGTTGCGGCCGAACATGCTCTTGTAGTAGTCCCACGTGAGCTGTGCGCCGTAGTGGGCGTCCACCGCGGCGGACGTCCGGTCGCCGATGGTGAAGTTGCCCCACACGTTGTCCGCGTCGAAGACGGTGGTGCCGTTGCCGGACCTGGCGCCCTTCAGGTCCGTCGTCCTGTTCCCGCCTCGGGCGGCGTCGACCAACCAGAAGCCCGTCGTGCCCTTGGTGGTGCCGATGGTGACCGAGCCCGAGTAGATCGACCGACCGGTTGCCTCCTGGACGTCGTCCCACTGGGCGAGCTGCCGGCCGGTGCGGGCGTCGACCACAGTGTGCAGCCGGCTCGGTGTCTGGTCAGCGCGCACGCCCTCGGTGACGACCTCATAGGCCAGCCGTGGCGTCCGCCCGGCCGCGTAGACGACCAGCTCGGCGTCCGCACGGTCCGCGGCATAGCCGGCCCGCGCCCGCGCGGTTGCGGTGACAGCGGTGGCGGTGACCGCCTGCCGGGTCAGGGTGGCGGCGGTCGAGGCGACGTCGACGCGTCCGGACCCGGCCCGGTCGGTACGCCGGACCGCGCCGGAGGGCGTCCGGTGCACCACCACGTCGCCGCCGATCACTCGCAGGCCGGCGAACGTGCGGTCGTACCGCACGTGCGTTGAGCCGTCGGAGTCCTCGACCACGTCCCGGACGCGCAGCCCCTCGCGGCGATCGAGCCCGAGGGCCTGGGCGGTCGTCGTGGCCTGCCGCTGCTGGGCAGACAGCGTGCTGGCCCGCCGGGTCGCCACGCCGGCCTTGGCCACCGCAGCGGCCGACGCGGCACCGGCTGAGGACGCGGCAGCAGTGGATACGGGCACGACGGCGGGTGCGGCCAGCGCGGTGGCGATCATGAGCACAGGTGCGAATCTCACGGGTCCCCCCTCGAGGAGTACGCGGTCCCGACCGGGGCCATCTGCACAGACTGACGGTGTATGCCTGGGTACGCATAGTTCAACGACAGATGTGGCGACTTGACCGCTCTCGGCGAAGATCTTCCCTTCCTGGGCGCCGCGCAGACTAGTGACGAAGTCGGCAGGCTTGTGCCAGGACGGCCGCCACTGACTCTGCTCCCCCGACCTGGCGGATGTCGTCCGGTCCCCTGAGCTCAGCTGGTCGTGACGGCCGTGTCGTCGACGACGAAGCTGGTCTGCAGGCTCACGTCCTCGGTCGCCACCAGCCGCACCGTCACGGTCTTGCCCTTGTAGGCGGCGAGACTCAGCTGCTTCTGCGCCCAGGTCGCGTTCGCCCCGACGTTGGAGTACGTCGCGAGCGTCGTCACGGTGCCGGCCGAGACGACCTGCACCTTGAGGGTGTCGTACGCCGTGGAGCCGGACTCTGCCGTGTCGGTGCGCAGCCAGAACGACAGCGTCGCCGAGGACGCCGTGGAGGGGATGGTGACCGACTGGGCCACGTTCTCGCTGGCGGACGTGCCGTTGCCGCCCAGCCACGCCTTCCAGCTGCCGCTGTGGGCGGGCCGGCTGGCCGAGCTGGTGATGCTTCCGGCCGTCGACGACCACGCCGTCGCGCCGGACTCGAACCCGGCGTTGGCGACCAGGTTGCCGCTGCCCGACGGCGGAGTGGCGCCTCCCGAGCAGGTCGCGGAGCCGGCCGGCACGGACACTGCCGCCCACGCCTTCTCCACCCCGGCGCACTGGGTGCTGCCGGGCCCGTACAGGTCCGTGGCTGCGCGCATCGTGGCGTCGCGGGCCTGCGAGTAGGTGGTGGTCGACGTCATGTACGTCGTGAGCGCTCGGTACCAGATCCTCTCGACCGCCGCCCGGCCGATGCCGGCGACCGTCGACCCGTTGCAGGTGGGACTGTTGTAGGCGACCCCGTTGACGGTCTTGGCGCCCGACCCCTCGCCGGCCAGGTAGAAGAAGTGGTTGCCGACGCCCGAGGACTGGTGCGGGTCGAGGGCGGCGGTCCCGGTCGACCAGCAGTCCGGGCTGCTCCCATCCCTGGACGGACGGTCCAGATACCGCAGCGGCGTGCCGTTGCCGTTGATGTCGATCTTCTCGCCGATCAGGTAGTCCCCGGGGTCCGCGGGGTTGCCCGCGGCAAACTCCACCGCGGTGCCGAAGATGTCGCTGGTCGCCTCGTTCAGCCCGCCGGCGTCGCCGCTGTAGTCGAGGTTCGCCGTCGCCTCCGTGACGCCGTGGCTCATCTCGTGGCCCGCCACGTCGATCGAGGTCAGCGGGTGCGTGTTCGCGGCGCCGTCGCCGTATGTCATCTGGATGCCGTCCCAGAACGCGTTTACGTAACCATTGCCGTAATGCACGCGCGAGCGGACGCCGCGGCCGTCGTTGAAGATCCCGCTACGACCGTGGGTGGTCTTGAAGTAGTCCCAGGTGAGCTGCGCGCCGTAGTGGGCGTCGACGGCTGCGGACGCGCGGTCCGTCGTCGTGCCGCTGCCCCAGACGTCGTCCGCGTCCATGAACGTGGTGCCGCTGCCCGAGGTGGCGCCGCCCAGGTCGGTGGTCCAGGTGCCGCCGCGGGTGCCGTCGGTGAGCGAGTAACCGGACGTCCCCCGGGTCGTGCCGATGGTCACCGTCCCGGAGTAGACCGAGCTCCCCGTCCCGTTCTTGACGTCGTCCCACTGCGCGAGCCGGCGGCCGGTGCGGGCGTCGACCACGGTGTGCAGCCGGCTCGGCGTCTGGTCCGGGCGGATCCCCTCCGTGACGACCTCGTAGGCCAGCACCGGCCGGCTGCCACGGGCATACACGACCAGCTCCGCTTCCTGCCGGTCCGGCGTGTACCCGGCCCGCGACCGCGCGGTTGCAGTGACAGCAGTGGCGGTGGCCGCCTCCTGGCTGACCGTGGCCTCGGTGGAGTCGACGTCGACCGCTCCTGACCCGGCTCGGTCGGCGCGACGCACCGCACCGGACGGCGTCAGATGCGCCACCAGGTCGCCGCCGACAACACGGAGCCCCGCAAACGTGCGGTCGTACCGGACGTGGGTGGAGCCGTCGGCATCCTCGACGACGTCCCTGACGCGCAGCCCCTCTCGGTCGTCAAGGCCGAGGGCGTGGGCGGCCTGCGGGGCCCGCTGCTGCTCCGCGGACAGGGTCTTCGCCCGGGTGGCGGCCAGGGCGACACCGACGGGTGGCTGGCCACCCGTCGTCGCTGCGGCGGTGGCTGCGGGCGCGACGGCAGCGGCCGCCAGTACGGCTGTGGTGGCGAGAATGGATGCTCTTCGCACGGGGACCCCCAAGAAGCAGACGCGCGCCCCGGCCGGGGCGCGCGAAGATGCAGACTGTGATGGTCTCGACACGCTCGGTTCAAGGCCTGAGTGCCTGACGTAACCCTTTCTTGGTCAAGGACTTCCGCCTCTTCCGCAGCGCGCCGAGGGCCGCCGTACCGGGCATGCTGGACCTACGATCAGCCGGCCCGGGAGGACCCATGACGACGATTGACGACCCCCAGGTCGCTCGGCTGCTGCGCGAGCCCAACCACGCGGTCATCACGACGTTCCTGCCGAACGGCTCCGTGCACGGCACCGTGGTGTGGGTCGACGTGCTGGACGGCCGGATCGCTCTCAACACGGCCGTGGGCCGGGTCTGGCCGAACAACCTCGAGCGCGACCCGCGCATCACCCTGGTCGTGTACGACCAGGCCAACCCGTACGAGTACGTCGAGGTGCGAGGCCGCGCCACGGGTCGCACCGAGGGAGCCGACGCCCACATCGACCGGCTGGCGAAGAAGTACCTGGGTGCGGACACGTACCCGTTCCGCCAGGAGGGCGAGCAGCGGATCAGCTACCTGGTGGACGCCGAGCGCATCCGGCACGTGAAGCAGTAGCGCGGCCGTGCCATGACCATCGAGTTCCGGTCGTCCGAGCGGGCCACGCTGGGCGTCGAGTGGGAGCTCGCGCTGGTGGACCGGTCCTCCCGCGACCTGGTTAACCAGGCTCCCGGCGTCCTGGACGCGCTCGCCGACGTCCCGGGACTGCGGCCGAACTCGGTGCACCGCGAGCTGCTCCTCAACACCGTCGAGGTGGTCACCGGCATCTGCGACACGGTGCCGCAGGCCATGGCCGACCTGGACGAGACCGTCCGCGCCGTGCACAGCGTGACCGACTCCCTCGGCTTGGAGCTGTTCTGCGCCGGCACGCACCCGTTCGCCCGGTGGGCCGACCAGAAGGTGACGCCCGGCGAGCGCTACGCGCGACTGATCGACCGCACCCAGTGGTGGGGACGCCAGATGCTCATCTACGGCGTCCACGTGCACGTCGGCGTCCGGTCGGTGCACAAGGTGATGCCGATGCTCGACACGCTGCTCAACTGGTTCCCGCACCTGCAGGCCCTGTCGGCGTCGTCGCCGTTCTGGGACGGCGAGGACACCGGCTACGCGAGCAACCGGGCGATGATGTTCCAGCAGCTGCCGACCGCCGGGCTGCCCTTCCAGTTCGACGACTGGGCCGGGTATGAGCGCTACGTCGACGACATGTTCAGGACGGGTGTGATCGACGAGCTGGGCGAGATCCGGTGGGACATCCGGCCGTCCCCGCGGCTGGGGACCATCGAGGTGCGGGTCTGCGACGGTGTCCCCAGCCTGGAGGAGGTGGGTGCGCTCACCGCGCTGGTGCACTGCCTGGTCGACGACCTGGACCGGCGCCTGGACGACGGCGAGGCGCTGCCGACCATGCCGCCCTGGCACGTCCAGGAGAACAAGTGGCGGGCCGCGCGCTACGGCCTGGAGGCCGAGGTGATCCTGGACGCCGCCGGCCGTGAGCGGCTGGTGACGGACGACCTCACCGACCTGCTGGAGCGACTGGCGCCCACCGCCCGCCGGCTCGGCTGCGAGACCGAGCTGGCCTGCGTCGAGGGCGTGATGCGGCGCGGCGCCAGCTACCAGCGCCAGCGTGCGGTCGCCGCAGCCCACGGCGGCGACCTGCGGGCCGTGGTCGACCGCCTGTGCGCCGAGCTGCGGCACGGGCCCTGCCCCTGACCGCGCGTCCCTGACCGCGCGTCCCTGACCGCGCGAGGGGAAGCGTGGCAGGGTGCCTCCCGTGATGTCGGAGGTGCCGCTCGGTCCGGTGGACGTGCCCACGCCGGTCCGGCGGGTGGCCGGGTCGGCGTCGCTGCGACCGGTGTGGCGCAACGAGGTCGGGGGCCTGACGTTCGAGATCGCGGACGACGGCGACCGCAGGTTCGTCAAGTGGGCGCCGGCCGGCAGCGGCCTGGACCTCACCGCGGAGCTCGTGCGGCTGCGCTGGGCGGGCACCCGGACGCGCGTGCCCCGGGTGCTCGCCCACGGCGTCGTTCCGGACGGCGAGTGGCTGGTCACCGCCGCGCTGCCGGGGGAGAACGCGGTGTCACCGCGCTGGACCGCGGACCCGGCGACCGCCGTCCGGGCGCTGGGCGAGGGGCTGCGCCACCTGCACCAGGTCCTACCAGTCGCGGACTGCCCGTTCTCCTGGTCGGTGCCGACCCGGCTGGCGGCGGCGCGCCGCCGGGGTGCTCCAGCGGCGCAGAACGCTCAGCGGTGGCTGGACCGGGCTCCGCCGGTCGATCGGCTGGTGGTCTGCCACGGCGACGCCTGCGCGCCCAACACCCTGCTCGACGACGCCGGGCGGGTCAGCGGGCACGTGGACCTGGGCGCCCTCGGCGTCGCGGACCGTTGGGCCGACCTGGCCGTCGCCACCTGGAGCACCGTATGGAACTACGGGCCGGGCTGGGAGCGGGCGCTGCTGGACGCGTACGGCATCGAGGTCGACGCCGAGCGCACGGACTTCTACCGCCGGCTCTGGGACGCCACCAGCTGACCTACCGTGAGGGCATGACGCCGCCACCCGACGATGCGCCCGCCCGGATCACCCTGGTCGGCCGGCCGGGCTGCCACCTGTGCGACGACGCGCGCGAGGTGGTGCGCCGGGTCGCCGACGACACCGGGGTCGGCTGGGCGGAGCTCTCGGTGGACGACGACGCCGACCTGCTCGCCCGGTACTCCGAGCAGGTGCCGGTGGTGCTGGTCGACGGGGCCCAGCACGACTTCTGGCGGGTCGACGAGCAGCGGCTGCGCCAGGCCCTCGCGGGCCGGCAGCGGCACCGATGGGGTCGCGCCGCCCGCTGAGCCCGCCCCGGGTGACCCGCATTCCGCCAGCGCGTGAACACATAGCGTGACTTTGTGCGTACGTTCACAAGTGCTTAGAGTGGACTGTCCACCGCGCGGCGGCCCCGCCTGCGGGTCCGTGCGGGACGTCTGCTAGCGACCGAGGAGTCCGACCGCACGTGAGCGAGGAGCCGACCACGCGCCGCGGGATACCCGAGGCGACGGTCGCGCGGCTACCGGTGTACCTGAGGGCGCTGAGCTCTCTCGCGGACCGCGGTGTGCGCACCGTCTCCTCCGAGGAGCTGGCGACCGCGGCGGGCGTCAACTCGGCCAAGCTGCGCAAGGACCTCTCCCACCTCGGGTCGTACGGCGTGCGCGGGGTCGGCTACGACGTCGACTACCTGCTCTACCAGATCTCCCGCGAGCTCGGCCTCACCCAGGACTGGCCGGTGGCCATCGTCGGCATCGGCAACCTCGGGCACGCGCTCGCCGGGTACGGCGGCTTCGCCACCCGTGGCTTCCGCGTGGTCGCCCTCTTCGACGCCGACCCCTCCGTGGTCGGGCAGACGGTGGCGGGGCTGCGGGTGCGGTCGGTGGACGAGCTCGTGGACTTCGCCCGCGAGGTGCCGATCGCCATCGGGGTCGTCGCGACCCCGGCCGGACCGGCGCAGAGCGTGTGCGACCAGCTGGTCGCCGCGGGCGTGCGCAGCGTCCTGAACTTCGCGCCGTGCGTGCTCCAGGTGCCGGACGGCGTGGACGTGCGCAAGGTGGACCTGTCGACCGAGCTGCAGATCCTTGCCTTCCACGAGCAGCGGAAGGCACCTGCCGACCCCAGCGAGGCGGTGAACGAATGAGCCTGCTCGCCATCGGCGTCTCCCACCGCAGCGCACCGCTGCCCGTGCTCGAGCGCGTGGCGCTCACGGACGCCGCGGCGCGTGACCTGGCGGCTCGTGCCCTGGCCGGTGACCACGTGGACGAGGCACTCGTCCTCGCCACCTGCAACCGGGTCGAGGTCTACGCCGACGTCTCCGCCTTCCACGGTGGGCTGAGCGACCTCGGCCACGCGCTGGCGGAGGCCACCGGCGTCAGCCTGGAGGAGCTGAAGGACCACCTCTACGTCCACTACGCCGACCGCGCGGTGGCGCACCTGTTCACGGTGGCCTGCGGCCTGGACTCGATGGCCGTCGGCGAGAGCCAGGTGCTGGGCCAGCTGCGGCTGGCGCTGCGCTCGGCCCAGGAGTCCGGCGACGCGGGGCGGGTGCTCGACCACCTGGTCCAGCAGGCGCTGCGCGTCGGCAAGCGGGCGCACGCCGAGACCGGGATTGACCGGGCCGGTGCCTCTTTGGTGGGCGCCGCGCTGCAGCGGGCCGAGCGCGTGCTCGGTCCGGTGACCGAGCGCTCCGTGCTGGTCGTCGGGGCCGGCTCGATGAGCGCGCTCGCGGCGACCACCGTGCACCGTGCCGGCGCGGCCCGGATCACGGTGGCGAACCGCACCGCCGCGAACGCGGCGCGCCTCGCTGGTGCCGTCGGCGGGACCGCCGTGCCGCTCGCCGAGCTCCCGGCAGCGCTCGCCGAGGCCGACCTGGTGATCTCCTGCACGGGCGCGGTCGGCCACGTTCTCGAGCAGTCGGTGGCCGCTGCCGCGGCCGCCGCGCACGGCGGACCGCAGCTGTACGTCGACCTGGCGCTGCCCCGCGACGTCGACCCGGCCGTGGCCGACCTCGAGGGCGTCCAGGTGGTCGGCCTCGAGCAGCTCGGCGCGGACCTGGCAGCGGCGTCCCTGGCGGACGACCTGGACCAGGTCCGAGAGCTGGTGGCCGTCGAGGTGGGGGAGTACCTCGCCGGACGCCGGGTACAGGCGGTGGCGCCGACGGTCGTCGCGCTGCGCGCCCGCGCGGCCGAGGTCGTCCAGGCCGAGCTGGCCAGGCTCGACCAGCGGCTCCCCGGCGTCGAGGAGGCCGTTCGCGAGGAGGTGCAGCGGACCGTGCACCGAGTGGTGGAGAAGCTGCTGCACGCCCCGACGGTGCGGGTCAAGGAGCTGGCCAGCCGCACCGACGGGGGCTCGTACGCCGCTGCCCTGCGCGAGCTGTTCGACCTCGACCCGCAGGAGGTCGCGGCCGTCTCCGACGTCCCGGTCGAGCGGGTGGCCCAATGAGCGGCGCGCTGCGGCTGGGCACCCGGCGCAGTGCCCTCGCCCTGACCCAGAGCCGGAGCGTCGCGGACGCGGTCACTGCCGCCACCGGCCGCGCCGTCGAGCTGGTCGAGGTGACGACGTTCGGCGACACCTCCCGCGCCGCGCTGACGCAGATCGGCGGCACCGGGGTCTTCGTCGCCGCGCTGCGGCACGCGCTGCTGGAGGGCGAGATCGACCTCGCGGTCCACTCGCTCAAGGACCTGCCCACGAGCCCCGAGCCCGGCCTGGTCGTCGCCGCGGTGCCGCCTCGCGAGGACCCGCGCGACGTCCTGGTGGCACGGGACGGGCTGACCCTCGGTGAGCTGCCTGCCGGGTCGCGGCTGGGCACGGGCGCGCCCCGCCGGGCCGCGCAGCTGCTCGCGCTCGGCCTCGGCCTGCAGGTCGAGCCGGTGCGCGGCAACGTCGACACCCGGCTGGCGCTCGTCCACGACGGCAAGCTGGACGGCGTCCTGCTGGCGCGCGCCGGGCTGGTCCGGCTGGGCCGCGCCGACGAGGCCACCGAGGTGCTCGACCCCCTGCAGGTGCTTCCGGCGCCGGGTCAGGGCGCGCTCGCGGTCGAGTGCCGCAGCGAGGACCCCGACCTGGTGCGCGCCCTCGCCGCCGTCGACGACCTGGACGCCCGGGCCGCCGTGACCGCCGAGCGCGCGCTGCTGGCCGCCCTCGAGGCCGGCTGCACCGCACCGGTCGGCGCCCTGGCCGAGGTCGTCGAGTCCCTGGCACCCGACGGCTCGCCCCTGCTCGAGCTCTCCCTGCGTGCGGTCGTGGCCGCGCCGGACGGCAGCCGGGTGCTGCGCCAGTCCCTGTCGGGACCGGTCGACGCGCCCGCCGAGCTGGGGCGCCGGCTGGCCGCCGTGCTGCTCGAGGACGGTGCCGCCGAGCTCGTCGCCGAGGGTCCCGTTCCTGTCCGTCCCGACTCCCGCGAGCCCGTCCCCCGGGACGAGGCCACCCGATCTGCCGTGTCCACCCTTTCCGAAGACAAGCACCCGGAGCGTGCCTCGTGACCTCCACGCCCTCCACTCCCACCTCCCCGCGCACGGGCAAGCCCGCGGGCATCGTCGCGTTCGTCGGCACCGGTCCCGGAGACCCCGGCCTGCTGACCGTGCGGGCCGTCGAGGTGCTCGAGCAGGCCGACGTCGTCGTGCTCGACCAGCTGCTGACCGCCGAGGACGTGGCCCGTTGGACCCGTCCCGACGTCGAGCTGGTCGAGACCGGCTTCGGCGAGGACGGCCAGCCGCTCACCACCGCCGGGCGGGCCAAGCTGGTCACCCGCGCAGCGCGTGGCGGCCGGCGGGTCGCCCGGCTGATGGACGGCGACCCCGCCACCTTCAACGGCCTGGCCGAGGAGGCGCTCGCCTGCCGGAAGGCCGGCGTGCCGTTCGAGATCGTGCCCGGCGTGTCCGCGGTGAGCGCCGTCCCGGCGTACGCCGGTGTGCCGCTGACGACCAAGGCGTCCCGCGCCGTGCACGTCGTCACGCCGCACGACCGCAAGGTCGACTGGGCCCGCTCGACCGGCGACGACGTCACGGTCGTCGTCCTCGGGACGCCCGACGTCGTGGCCGAGTCGCTGGCCCACCTGCTCGCGGCGGGCCGCGACGGCTCGACGCCGGTCGCGCTGACCGAGAACGGCACGTTCACCGAGCAGCGCACCGTGACCGCCACCCTGGCCCAGGCCGGCGAGGCCCTGCACGCGGCCGAGCTCGACAAGCCCGTGCTGGCCGTGGTCGGCCAGCCGGTGGCGCTGCGGGACGAGCTGTCCTGGTTCGAGACCAAGCCGCTGTTCGGCTGGCGCGTGCTGGTTCCCCGCACCAAGGACCAGGCGGGCGCCACGACCGAGCTGCTGCACGAGTTCGGCGCCGTCAGCGAGGTCGTGCCCACCATCTCCGTCGAGCCGCCGCGCACGCCGCAGCAGATGGAGCGGGCGGTGCGGGGTCTGGTGACCGGCCGCTACGAGTGGGTCGGGTTCACCAGCGTCAACGCGGTGCGCGCCGTCCGTGAGAAGTTCGTCGAGTTCGGCCTGGATGCCCGGGCGTTCGCCGGCCTGAAGGTTGCCGCCGTCGGTGGTGTCACCGCGAAGGCGCTGCGCGAGTGGGGCATCGAGCCCGACCTGGTGCCCAGCGGCGAGCAGTCCGCGGCGGGCCTGCTGGCCGACTGGCCGCCGTTCGACGACGTGCTCGACCCGATCAACCGGGTGTTCCTGCCGCGCGCCGACATCGCGACCGACACGCTCGTCGCGGGCCTGCAGCAGATCGGCTGGGAGGTCGACGACGTGACGGCCTACCGGACGGTCCGCGCGGCGCCTCCGGCCGCACCCGTGCGCGACGCGATCAAGTCCGGCCGCTTCGACGCCGTGGTGTTCACCTCGAGCTCGACGGTGCGGAACCTGGTCGGCATCGCCGGCAAGCCGCACCCCGCGACGGTCGTCGCCTGCATCGGCCCGGCCACCGCGAAGACCGCGGAGGAGCACGGCCTGCGGGTCGACGTCCTCGCGCCCGAGGCCAACGGCCGGTCCCTCGTGGAGGCGCTGGCGGAGTACGGCACCGGCCTGCGGCTGTCGGCGATCGAGGCCGGCGAGCCGGTCGTGCGGCCGAGCCAGCGCAAGGCCGGTGCCCGCCGGAAGGCGCGGTGACGGACGTGGCGGGGTATCCCGCACAGCGACCGCGGCGGCTGCGCCAGACGCCGGCCCTACGCCGGCTGGTGCGCGAGACCCGGCTGCACCCGGCCGAGCTCGTCTTGCCCGTCTTCATCCGCGAGGGCGTCGACGAGCCGGTCGCGCTCGGCTCGATGCCCGGCGTCGTCCAGCACTCGCGGGCGTCCCTGCGCAAGGCTGCGCGCGAGGCGCTCGACGCCGGCGTCGGCGGGATCATGCTGTTCGGCGTCCCCAGCACGCGGGACGCCACGGGCTCCGGCGGGGACGACCCGGACGGCGTCCTCAACGTGGCGCTGCGGGACGTCCGCGACGAGGTCGGCGACGACCTGGTGGTGATGGCCGACCTGTGCCTCGACGAGTTCACCGACCACGGCCACTGCGGCGTCCTGGACGAGGCCGGTCGGGTGGACAACGACGCGACCCTCGAGCGCTACGCATCGATGGCGCTGGCCCAGGCTGAGGCCGGAGCCCACGTGCTGGGGCCCTCCGGGATGATGGACGGCCAGATCGGCGTGATCCGCGCCGCCCTGGACGACGCCGGCCGCTCCGACACGGTGCTCCTCGCGTACGCCGCGAAGTACGCCTCGGCGTTCTACGGGCCGTTCCGGGAGGCGGTCGCCTCCACCCTCACCGGTGACCGCAAGACCTACCAGCAGGACCCCGGCAACGCCGTCGAGGCCCTGCGCGAGGTCCGCCTCGACCTGCAGGAGGGTGCGGACCTGGTGATGGTCAAGCCGGCGCTGCCGTACCTCGACATCCTGCGCACCGTGGCCGACGGCGTCGACGTCCCGGTCGCGGCGTACCAGGTGTCCGGCGAGTACGCCATGATCGAGGCCGCCGCGGCGGCGGGCATGGTGGACCGCGACCGCGCCGTCCTGGAGTCGCTGACCGCGGTCCGCCGGGCCGGCGCTCAGGTGATCCTCACGTACTACGCCACCGAGGTGGCGCGCCGGCTGTCCGCCTGATCTGCCCGAGAGCAGCTCCGGACGAGAGCGGCCGGGCGCACGGCCGTACGACGAAGGGCCGGCACCCCGTACGGGTGCCGGCCCTTGGCGTGTGTCTGGGAGACGCTCAGGCGGCCGCGGCGGCCTGAGCCTTGCCGGCCTCGATCTCGAGGACGATCTTGACCTTGTCGCCCACCAGGACGCCCCCGGACTCCAGGGCGACGTTCCACTCCAGGCCGAAGTCCTTGCGGTTGATCTCGGTCTCGGCGCTGAAGCCGGCGGTCGCGGCCCCCTCGGCGAGCGGGTTCGCGGCAGCGCCGTTGAACTCCAGGATGAACGTGACGGGACGCGTCACGCCCTTGATCGTCAGGTCACCGTCCATCTCGAAGTCGCGGCCCTCGCCGCGCAGCGCGGTCGAGCGGAAGGTCAGCTCGGGGTAGTTGTCCGCGTCGAAGAAGTCGGCGGAGCGCAGATGCGCGTCGCGGTTCGCCTCGCGGGTGTCGATGCTGGCGACCTTGGCGCTGGCCTGGACGGAGGACTGGAGCACGTCCTCGGCGACGGTGATCGTGCCGGACACGTCGGCGAAGCGGCCCTTGACCTTGCTGACCATCAGGTGCCGGACGACGAAGCCGACCTCGGAGTGGCTCGGGTCGACGTTCCAGGTGCCGGGCGTCAGGCCCTCGATCGTGGTCATGAAGTGCTCCTTCGGAGTTCTGGACGGGCCCGGGTCGGCACCGTCTCGTTCTGTCCAACGTAGGCGAGGTCAGTTTATATTTCAACAGTTGACCAGGAAGTAGCATGGGTGCATGGGGAGCGCAGCAGAGACTCCGCCGGCCGACGTGACGGCCGGCTCGGCCGACGACTCCGGCACCCGGTGGCTGGACGTCGAGGAGCAACGTGCCTGGCGCAGCTACCTGCGGGCCGTCCGGCTGCTGGACGAGGAGATGCGGCGCGGGCTCGAGCGCCACGGCCTGAGCCATCCGGAGTACGAGATCCTGGTCCGGCTGTCCGAGAGCCCCGAGCGCAAGGCCCGCATGTCGGAGCTGGCCTCCAGCGTGGTCAGCTCGCGCAGCCGCCTGACGCACACGGTCGCGCGGCTGCAGCAGGCCGGCCTGGTGGACCGGCGGGCCTGCCCGGACGACCGGCGCGGCGTCGAGTGCGTACTCACCGAGGAGGGATTCGCGGCCCTCGAGGCCGCCGCGCACACCCACGTCGAGGACGTGCGCAGCCTGCTCCTGGACGCCATGACCCGCGAGGAGTTTCTGGCGCTGGGCAGGAGCCTGGCCAAGGTGGCGGACCGGATCGACCCGCAGGGACTGGCCCAGGTCTGAGGCTGTCGGCGATCCTTGCGATGATGGAGGACGTGAGCGCCTCGCCGTCCTACCCCTTCGACGCCCCGGCCAGCGCCGACCTGCTGCGCCGGGCGCGTGCCGTCACGCCTGGCGGGGTGAACTCACCGGTGCGGGCGTTCCGCGCGGTGGGCGGCACGCCCCGGTTCATGGACCACGCCAAGGGCCCGTACCTCTACGACGTCGACGGCCGTGAGTACGTCGACCTAGTGGGCTCCTGGGGGCCGATGATCCTCGGCCACGCGCACCCCGACGTGCTGGCGGCCGTGAACAGGGCGGCGGAGCGCGGGTTCAGCTTCGGCACGCCCAGCGAGAACGAGGTGGCGCTCGCCGAGGCCATCGTCGCGCGCGTCGACCCAGTGGAGCAGGTCCGGCTGGTGAGCAGCGGCACCGAGGCCACGATGAGCGCGATCCGGCTGGCGCGGGGCTTCACCGGCCGGAGCAAGGTCGTGAAGTTCGCCGGCTGCTACCACGGCCACGTCGACGCCCTGCTCGCATCAGCCGGGAGCGGCGTGGCCACCTTCGCGCTCCCGGACACCCCCGGCGTCACCGGGGCGACGGCCGCGGACACCATCGTCCTGCCGTACAACGACGTCGCGGCGGTCGAGACCGCGTTCGCCGAGCACGGGCAGAGCATCGCCTGCGTCATCACCGAGGCCGCGGCCGGCAACATGGGCGTCGTCCCGCCGGTGGAGGGCTTCACCAACGCGCTGCGGGCGCTGACGGCCACGTACGGCGCCCTGCTGATCAGCGACGAGGTCATGACCGGGTTCCGGTGCTCGCCGTCGGGCTGGTACGGCCTGGAGGGGCCCTACCCCGCCGGAGCTCCCGACCTGTTCACCTTCGGCAAGGTCATGGGCGGCGGCTTCCCGGCGGCCGCGTTCGGCGGCCGGTCGGACGTCATGGCGTTCCTGGCGCCGGAAGGCCCGGTGTACCAGGCCGGCACGCTGTCGGGAAACCCGGTGGCCACCGCGGCCGGCCTGGCCACGCTCACCGGCTGCACGGGCGAGGTCTACGCCCGGCTCGGCGCCGTGGCCGCCACGCTGAGCGCCGAGGTGCGTGCTGCCCTGAACGCCGAAGGCGTCCCGCACGTGGTCCAGTACGCCGGCAGCATGTTCAGCGTCTTCTTCCCCTCCGACCCGTCCACCAGGGCGGTCCTGGACTACGACGGCGCCCGCAAGCAGGACCTCTCGGCGTACGCCGCCTTCTTCCACGCGATGCTCTCGCAGGGCGTCCACCTGCCACCGAGCGCGTTCGAGGCCTGGTTCGTCTCGGCCAGCCACGACGACACCGCCGTCGAGCGGGTCGTTGCCGCGCTGCCGGCCGCCGCGCGCGCCGCCGCCGGGGCGGGCCAGGGAACCGCTCCGTGAGCCCGCGCACCGTCGTCCACCTGCTGCGGCACGGTGAGGTCCACAACCCGCACGGCATCCTGTACGGCCGGCTGCCGGGCTACCACCTGTCCGAGCGCGGTCGGCGGATGGCCGAGCTGGTCGCCCAGCACCTGGCCGGCCACGACGTGACCCGGGTGATCGCCTCCCCGCTGGAGCGCGCTCGCGAGACCGCCGAGCCGATCGCGCGGGCGCACGGCCTCGACGTCGGCACCGACGAGCGGCTGCTCGAGGCGGGCAACCACTTCGAGGGCCTGGCGTTCGGCGTCGGGGACGGGTCCCTGCGCCATCCCGCGCACTGGCCCAAGCTCGTCAACCCGTTCCGCCCGTCCTGGGGCGAGCCGTACGAGGAGATCGCGGCCCGGGTCCTCGCCGTGGTGGCCCGGGCCCGCGAGGAGGCGCGCGGTCACGAGGCGGTGCTCGTCTCGCACCAGTCGCCGGTGTGGATCACCCGGCGCAAGGTCGAGGGCAAGCGGCTGTGGCACAACCCGCGCCGGCGGGAGTGCAGCCTCGCCTCGCTGACGTCGCTCAGCTTCGACGGCGACCGGCTGGTCTCGCTGGACTACAGCGAGCCGGCCGCCAGCCTGCTGCCCGGCGCCAACCAGGTCGCGGGGGCGTGATGCGCGGCCGGGCGGTGGCCGCCGTCATGGCCGGTGCGCTGGCCCTGGCGGGCTGCTCCGGCGACGGGAACGGCGGCGGGAACACCGTTGCGGCGGCGGCCCGCGGCGGCGGGGACCGCGGCTACATCTCCGAGGACGGCACGGTCGAGTCGATCGCGGTCGCCGACCGCCGGACGACGATCCGCGTCCAGGGGACGACGCTCGAGGGGCACCTGCTCGACACCCAGGCCGATCGCGGCCAGATCGTCGTCCTCAACACCTGGGGATCCTGGTGCCCGCCGTGCAACGCCGAGGCCCCTGACCTGCAGCGGGTCTGGCAGGAGCAGCGCGACGACGGCGTGAGGTTCGTCGGCATCGCCCTGCGCGAGGAGCCGGTCACCGGCATCGCCTTCCAGCGCAAGTTCGGCGTGACCTATCCGTCGGTGCGCTGGGACGGCGGCAAGGTGCTGCTCCAGCTCAAGGGCAAGGCGACGGCGCCCCCGACCACGCTGGTGCTCGACCGCGAGGGCCGGCTCGCCGCGCGGGTCTCCGGCAGGGTCGACGCCAGCACGCTCACCGGGCTGGTCGAGGACGTGCGGGGCGAGCCGTCGTGAACCCCTTCGCCCAGACCGCGACGAGCGGCGCCATGCCGCTGGCGCTGGCCGTCGCGGTCCTGGCGGGCGTGGTGTCGTTCCTGTCGCCGTGCGTGCTGCCGCTCGTGCCGGGCTACCTCGGCTACGTCACCGGGCTGACCGGCGTCGGGCTGGACCGGCAGCGGCGGCGCGGGATGGTCGCCGGCGCCTGCCTGTTCGTGCTCGGCTTCACCGCGGTGTTCGTCGCGCTGTCGGTGACGTTCTCATCGCTCAGCGTGTTACTCCTCGGCCATCGCGGCGCAATCACCCGGGGAATGGGCGCGGTCGTGGTGGTCCTCGGACTGCTGTTCGCGGGCTGGCTGCCCGGCGGCACCCGCGTGCTGAAGCCCTCCTGGCGCCCGTCCGCCGGCCTGGCCGGTGCGCCGGTGCTGGGTGCGGTGTTCGCGCTCGGCTGGACGCCCTGCATGGGGCCGACGCTGGCCGCGGTCCTGGGCCTGGCCACCAGCGACGGTGGCGGCGCCACCCGGGGCCTGGTGCTCGCGGTCGCCTACAGCCTCGGTCTCGGACTGCCGTTCGTGCTGGTGGCCGCGGGGTACGCCCGGGCCTCGCGGGTGCTTGCCGGCCTGCGTAGGCGCCAGCGCGCGCTCCAGGTCGCCGGGTCGCTGCTGCTCGTCGTCCTCGGGCTCTTGATGGTCACCGGCGTCTGGGACGCTCTCACCACCCGAGTGGGCGCCGTGGTCGCCGGCTTCGAGGTGCCGGTGTGACCGCGACCCGCGAGCGTCCCACCGCGCCGGCACCGGTGCAGCCGCGCCTGGGCGCGGTCGGCACCCTGCGGTTCGCCTGGCGCCAGCTCACCAGCATGCGGACCGCGCTGTTCCTGCTGCTGCTGCTCGCGGTCGCCGCGGTCCCCGGCTCGGTCCTGCCGCAGCGAGGGGTCAACGCCGGACAGGTCACCACGTACCTGCAGCAGCACCCCACCAGCGGGCCGTGGGTCGACCGCCTCGGCGGCTTCGACGTGTACTCCTCGGTCTGGTTCTCCGCGATCTACCTGCTGCTGTTCGTCTCGCTGGTGGGCTGCGTGCTGCCGCGCTGCCGGCAGCACTGGGGGGCGCTGCGGGCGCGGCCGCCGCGAGCCCCGGCCCGCCTCGACCGGCTGCCGGCGCACGTCGCCGCCGAGGTGGACGGCGACCCCGAGCGCACCCTCGCGGCGGCGCAGGCCGCACTGCGCAGGCGCGGTTTCCGGGTCGATGTCCGCGACGGCTCGATCAGCGCCGAGCGCGGACAGCTGCGCGAGAGCGGCAACCTGCTGTTCCACCTGTCCCTGGTGGTCCTGCTGGTCGCGGTCGCGGCCGGGCACCTGCTCGGCTGGCGCGGGGACGTGATCGTGCCGGTTGGCTCCTCCTTCAGCAACGCCGTCCCCTCCTACGACAGCCTGGACGCCGGGCCGTGGGTCGACAGCGAGCGGCTCCCGCCCTTCTCCCTGGACGTCGACTCGATGACGGTGCGGTTCGAGGAGCAGCAGACCGGCTCGCAGCTCGGTGCGCCGCGTGAGTTCCGGGCACGGGTCACCAGCCGGGACGGCCCCGAGGCCGCGCCGCGCACCACCTCGGTCAGCGTGAACCACCCGCTCGAGCTGGACGGCGCCAAGGTCTTCCTCCTCGGCAACGGCTACGCGCCGGTGATCACCGTCCGCGACGGGACCGGCCGGGTCGTCTACTCCCAGGCGACGCCGTTCGTCCCGCAGGACGGCAGCTACACCTCCCTGGGCGCCGTGAAGGCACCTGGCGCGGAGCCGGAGCAGCTGGGCCTGGTCGGCTGGTTCCTGCCGACCGCGGTCATCGACGACAAGGGTCCGCACTCGGTGTTCCCGGACCTGAAGAACCCGGCGCTCACGCTGACCGCCTTCGCGGGCGACCTGAACCTGTCATCCAGCGCCGCGCAGTCGGTGTTCACCCTCGACACCAGCAAGATGCGGCAGCTGCGGACGTCGAACGGCGACCTGGTGCGGCTGCTGATCGCACCGGGGGAGACCAAGGAGCTGCCCGATGGCAAGGGTTCGGTGACCTTCGAGCGGGTCGAGCGGTTCGCCGGGCTGTCGATCCGGCATGACCCGGCGCGTGGCTGGGCACTCGGCGCGGCGGTGGCGGCGATGCTGGGCCTCGCGCTCTCGCTGTTCGTTCCGCGGCGCCGGGTCTTCGTGCGGGTGCGAGCGGTGCAGCCGAGGGCGGCCGGCGACGGCCCGCGTACCCTGGTCGAGGTCGGCGGGCTGAGCCGGGGCGAGGACGCCGGGCTCGAGGACGAGGTCGCCCGCGTGCTGGCGGCGGCGGGCGGTCCCACCGCGGGACGAACGAGCGAGGAGCGCGGGTGAGCGTCGACGAGACCCTGGCGGGTTACGCCAACCTGCTGCTGTACGGGGCGATGGCGGCGTACACGGCGGCCTTCCTGGCGTTCGTGCTCGACCTGGCCGGCGGCACCGCCCGGGCCGAGCGGCAGCGGACGCTCGCGGAGCGCCGGGCGGTCCCCGTGGGCGCGGCTGCCGTCCCGCCGGGTAGCGGCGCTGCAGGTGACGTCTCCCCAGGCGACGTTCGTTCAGGCGACGGCACGCCGCCGCCGCGGGAGCGCCGCCAGGCGGCCGCAATCGGCGTCTCGCTCACCGTGCTGGCGCTACTGCTGCACCTCGCGGCGGTCGCGGCCCGCGGCTGGTCCGTGCACCGGCCGCCGTGGGGCAACATGTACGAGTTCGCCACCGCCGGAGCCGCGGTGGTGACGCTGGTGTTCCTCGCCGCGCTGCGCTGGCGCGACCTGCGCTACCTGGGCACGTTCGTCGTCGGTCCGGTACTGCTCACGCTCGGCCTCGCCGTTGTGGTGCTGTACACCCGGGCCAGCCAGCTGGTGCCCTCACTGAAGAGCGTGTGGCTCGCCATCCACGTGAGCGTCGCCTTCGTCTCCTCGGCCCTGTTCACGCTCGCGTTCTCGGTCACCGTCCTGTACCTGGTGCAGGCCCGGCGCGAGCGGCGTCGCGCGCTCGGCGAGCCGGTGCGACCGGCGTTCACCGACGCCCTCCCGGCCGCCCGTGAGCTCGACCGGGCGTCCTACCAGCTGCATGCGGTGGCCTTCCCGCTGTGGACCTTCACCCTGGTGGCCGGAGCCATCTGGGCCGAGAACGCCTGGGGCCGGTACTGGGGCTGGGACCCCAAGGAGGTCTGGACCTTCGTCATCTGGGTGGTCTACGCGGGGTACCTGCACGCCCGGGCGACCCGGGGGTGGCAGGGTCGCAAGGCCGCCGGGCTCGCGCTCGTGGGCTACGGCTGCGTGCTGTTCAACTTCCTCGTGGTCAACATCTTCTTCGTCGGCATGCACAGCTACGCCGGGGTCGGCTGACCGGCGCCGTGGGCGGATCCGACCGCGGCCTACGCTGGACGCGTGACGATGGTGCGCTACTCGCTGCTGCGGATCCTGCTGCTGTTCGGCTGCTTGATCATCCTGTGGCTGGTCGGTGGCCTGTTCCCGGCTCTCCGCGACCCGGTGTGGCTGCTCCTGGGCACGGCCGTGATCTCGTTGCCGCTGTCGTACTTCGTGCTCCGCGGTCCTCGCGAGGAACTGGCCCGGCAGCTGGCGGCGAAGGTCGACGAGCGCACCGCGCGGCGGCGCAGCGACGACGAGGAGGAAGACCTCGAGGTGCGCCGGCAGGAGGGCGACCAGCCCCCCGCGGGCCCTTCGCCCGGCTCAGGTGAGCGCTAGACCGAGTCCCAGGAGGACGCCGTAGGCGAGTTCGGCCCGGCCCGTGTCACGAAGGACGGGGATCAGCGCCAGGCCGGTGGCGCCCGACCGGATCCGGCGAACGGCCGGGACCATCAGTGCCGCCGAGGCCAGGGCCGCGAGCGCAGCCGGGTGGGCCGGCGCGATGACCACGACCAGGGCCAGCGCGACGGTCAGCAGGCCCAGGTACAGGCCGCGCGTCCGGGCGTCCCCGAGGCGCACGGCCAGCGTGCGCTTGCCGCTCGCCGCGTCGGTGGGGATGTCGCGCAGATTGTTGGCCACGAGCAGGGCGCACGCGAGCGCCCCGACGCCGACCGCACCGGCCACGGCCGGCCAGGTCAGGCGGCCGGCCTGGCTGTACGTCGTCCCGAGCACCGCGACCAGCCCGAAGAACACGAAGACGAAGACCTCGCCGAGGCCCCGGTACCCGTACGGGTTCCGGCCGCCGGTGTAGTACCAGGCGGCGACCACGGAGGCGACGCCCGCGATCAGCAGCAGCCACGCCTGCGAGGCGACGACCAGCACCAGGCCCGCCACCGCCGCGACCGCGAAGGCGGTGAAGGCCGCACGCTTCACCGAGCCGGCGGCCGCCGCGCGAGAGCCGGTGAGCCGGAACGGGCCGACTCGGTCGTCGTCCGTGCCGCGCACGCCGTCGGAGTAGTCGTTGGCGTAGTTGACGCCGACCTGCAGCGCGAGGGCGACCACGCCCGCCAGCAGCGCGCGTCCCGGGTCGGCGCCGCCGACCGCCGCCGCGGCTCCGGTGCCCGCGGCCACCGGGGCGACGGCCGCCGGGAGGGTCCGTGGTCGGGCACCCTCGACCCATTGCGCTGCAGTGGCCACGAGCCGCATCCTCCCGCATCGGCCGCCGGCCCGGTCAGCGGGTGCGGGCGAGCGCGCGCTCGGCGAGATCCTGGGCGGCACGCCGGTCCGGCTTGCCGGGTCCACGCAGCGGCAGTGCCGGCACCTCCACGACGGCTCGTGGTGCGGCGTGCGCGCCGAGCGCCGCGGTCACGGTGCCGCGCAAGACCTCCAGCGGCACAGGCCGCCCGCCGTGCCGGGGCACCACGACAGCGACCAGTCGCTGCCCCCACTCGACGTCCGGGACGCCGACGAGCAGGCACTCCCGCACCTCGGGGACCGCGGCCAGCACCGCCTCTACCTCCTGCGGCGCCACCTTCAGGCCGCCGGTGACCAAGACGTCGTCCGCCCGGCCCAGCACGCGCAGCCGGTCGCCGTCCCACCGCCCGAGATCGCTGGTGCGGAACCACCGCGTGCCGTCGTCCTCAGGAAAGGCCTGGGACCCAGTCGAGCCGCGGTACCCACGCGCCACGACCGGCCCGCCGAGGCTGACGACGCCGTCCACGACCCGCACCCGGACGGCGTCCAGCGGTCGGTCGTCGTACACGCAGCCGCCGCAGGTCTCGCTCATGCCGTACGTCGTCACGGCTCGTGCGCCGGCAGCCCGCGCCCGGGCCAGCACGGCCGGCGGCGTGGCCGTACCTCCCACCAGCACGGCGTCGTAGGAGGTCAGCGCCCGCAGCCCGGGGCCACCGGCGTCCAACAGCCGGACCAGCTGGGTCGGCACCAGGGCTGTGTACCGGCGGCCGGGGGCGCGGTCGGCGAGCCGCTCGGTGGCCGCGGCGAAGCTATCCGGGTGGAAGCCGCCGCCCAGGTCCAGCCGCTCGGGGCGCGTGCCGGCGACCACGGACCGCACCAGCACCTGGACCCCCGCCACGTGGTGCGGGGCGAGCGCGAGCAGCCAGGTGCCCGGGCCCCCGAGCCTTCGGTGCGTCGCATCGGCCGAGTGGCGCAGCGCGGACGCCGGCAGCAGGGCGCCCTTGGGGACGCCCGTGGAGCCGGACGTGGCCACCACAAGGGCGGTGGGGTCGGACGGGTCGTCCTCATCGTCCGCCAGCGGCGCCCCCGGCCGAAGCGGCTGCAGGGCGCGCACGGACGGCGGGTCCGGGGGGAGCGGCAGCAGTGCGTCGCCGCTGCCCTCGAGCGCCGCGGCGAGCCGCTCCAGCGCGGCCGCCGACGGCAGTGCCGCGAGGTCGACGGGCACGAGTCGGCGCGGCACCCGGTCACTGTAGGCGGCGCCCGCGCTCAGTTTGGTGGCGACGTCTGGTGGCGACGTCTGGTGGGCGACCGGGCGCGGGTGCCAGCATGGCCCGACCACCGTGGCAGGGAGGGGGTGGCCGACGTGAGTGGCGTCGTGGTCATCGGTGCCGGCATGGCGGGACTGCTCGCCGCCGCGGCGGCCGGCCTGTCCGGCTCCAGCGTGACGGTCGTGGAGCGGGATGAGCTCGACCTCGAGCAGCCCGGAGCAGACGGCGTCTTGGCGGCCCAGCCGCGGCGTGGCGTCCCGCAGGGCAACCACCTCCACGTGCTGCTGCACGCAGGGCTCACCGCGATCGAGCAGCTGCTGCCGGGGGTGCGTGCGGAGATCCTGGGCGCCGGTGGCGTGCCGGTTGACACCGGTGACCTCGGCTGGCTGGGACCACAGGGTTGGTCACCGACCGGACGTCCGGCGTACGAGGTGGTCTCGGCCACCCGGCCGCTCGTGGAGGCCGTGGTGCGACGCCGGGTGCTCGGGCTGCCCGGCGTCGACCTGCGCTCGGGTGTCCGGGTGAGCGACGTGCGGCGCACCCCGGCGGGGGCGTCCGCACGATGGTCCGTCGCGCTGGCGGACGGCACCGAGCTGCCCGCTGACGTCGTCGTCGACGCCTCGGGCCGCGGCTCGCGGCTGGGTGCCTGGCTCGCCGGGCTCGGCGTCGGACCTGCCGCCGTCACGGCCGTCGACCCTGGCGTCGGCTACGCCAGCCGGCTCTACGCCCTGCCTGTCGACGCGCTGCGCCCGGTGGCCGGCGTCGTGGTGCAGCCGTCGCCGGACAGCCCGTTCGGCGGCACGGCGCTGCCGGTCGAGAACGGGCGCTGGATCGTGGCGGCCCAAGGCTTCGGCGCGGGCCGGCCGGCCGGCGACCCGGCGTCCATGCTGGATGTGCTGCAGCGCTTGCCGGACCCCGTGCTGACCGACCTGGTTCGCGCCGCCGAGCCGGTTGGGGACGTGCACGCGTACCGCCGCGCCGGCAACCTCCGGCACCACTACGAGCGGCTGGCCGACTGGCCGGACGGGCTGCTGGCCGTCGGCGACTCGCTGTGCGCCTTCAACCCCATCTACGGGCAGGGCATCTCGGTCGCCGCGCGGCAGGCGGTGCTGCTCCGCGAGGCGCTGGCCGGTGCCGACGGGCGCCCCGCGGACGTCCCCGGCCGTGACCTGCTGCGGCGGCTGCAGCGGGTGGCGGACCTGCCCTGGTCGGTGTCCGCCGGCGCGGATCGCGGCTTCCCGGCGGCGGAGGACGGGCGGACCCGGCCGCTGGAACGGGGTCTGGGGTGGTGGGCCCAGCAGGTCGGCGTGCTCGCGGCGCACGGCGACTACCGCGCCCAGGACGCCCTGTCGCGCCTCTACCACCTCGTCGGCTCGCCCGCCGAGCTGCTCGCTCCGGCGCTGGTGGCCGCCGCCGTGCGCGGTCGGGTCGTGGGACTGCCCCCGGCGGTGCCACGGCCGGCGTTCCCCCTCAGCCCCGCGCGGGCCGGGTAGGCGGTCGCCCGAGCGGCCCGGGTCAGGCTGCCTGGAACGAGCGCTTGGCCAGCCCCAGGAAGTAGCCGTCCACCGTGGTGGCGACCGGCGCCTCGGGGTCGGTCGCCGCACCGAGCGTCACGAAGAGCGGGGTGAAGTGCTCGACGGTGGGGTGTGCGTAGGGCATGCCCGGCGCGCGGGTGCGGAAGCTCGCCAGCTCGTCGACGTCGCCGCGCGACAGGGCGTCGGCGGCCCACGCGTCGAACTCGGCCGACCAGCCGGGCACCCGGTCGGGGTGGTGCCAGTCGACGAACGGCAGCCCGTGCGTCATGAACCCGGATCCGATGACGAGCACGCCTTGGTCCCGCAACGGGCGCAGCCGCCGGCCGAGCTCGAGCAGCCGGGTGCTGTCGTGGGTCGGGATGCTGAGCTGCAGCACCGGGATGTCCGCGTCGGGGTACATCACCTTGAGCGGAACCCACGCGCCGTGGTCCAGCCCTCGGGCGCGGTGCTCGTGCACGGTCTCGGTGTCCGGGAGCACCCCGACCACCTGCTGGGCCAGCTCTGTCGCCTCCGGTGTGTCGTAGCGCATCCGGTAGTACAGCGGCGCGAAGCCGCCGAAGTCGTAGACCAGCTCGGTGCCGGCCAGGGTGCTGCTGATGCTCAGCGGCGCCGACTCCCAGTGGGCGGAGACGATCAGGATGGCCCTCGGCTTTGGCATCGACCTGGCCCAGCCGTGCAGCTCGCGCATCCAGCCGGCGTCCTCGAACAGCGGTGGCGCGCCGTGGCTTATGTACAGCGAAGGCAGGGGGCGGTCGTCCGGCGTCCACAACTGTTGCGGGGCCGCGGACTCGGCCGCGGCGGCGCGCTGCAGGTGGTCCGCGAACGGGTGCGCAGCGGGGACGAGCGCGTCCGCCGCGGCCGTGGTCCCGCCGAGGCTGCTGGGTCGTGGCGTCATCGGGCGTCCGCGGCACTCGTGCCGCGGGTCCAGCGGACGGTCAGCCCGGCCCGTTGGCCGAACCGCTCCAGGTGCCGGCCGAGGACGTCCTCCACGCGCGCGAGACCCTCGGCGTCCGGCCCCGAGGCGACAAGGGTCAGGACGCCGTCGCCGACCACGACCTGTCCGGTCGTGTCACCGAACGTCGCGGTCGACGTGCCGCCCTCGGTCGTGAAGGAGATCTTTCGACCGAGGTGCGCGACGAGCTGCTTGGCGTACCGGTCCGGTGCGTCCGTCGCGACGTCGGCGCGCGAGGTGAGCTGGGTGCTGGTCATCGGGCGACTCCAGGTCTGCCGCGAGCGGCAGGTCGAGGCAAGGGGAACATGGGCTCATTACTTGAACTCTCATGCTTATCGTAGCCGTAAGGTGCATGAGACTTCAAGTATTTCCCTAACTCGCTGGGTCTGTTGCCGGTGGCCTCGCGGTATGGACACGCGCGGCCGACGCGCGGATTCTGGCGGAAGCGCCAGGTCGGCACCTGCTGGACCGCGCCGGACCGGGGTGTACCCGTACGGGCCGCTCCGAAGGGAGGCACCGTGATCCGTACGTCCCCAGCGTGGTGGCTGGCGGTCACCTGTGCGGCCGGGCTGGTGGTCGCGGCGCAGTCCGCGGTGGCGGCACCGCCTCCTTCCGGCGACGGCCTGCCCGCGCGTGCACGCGCGCAGATCGAGGCGCTCGCGGCCGCCAAGGCCGCGCGTACGCCGGCCGAGGAGAAGGTCGAGAGCCCGCTGCTCACCGCGGCGCAGCAGCAGCGCGGCGAGGCGCCCCCGGCGGCCCGGCAGATCCGAACCGGCGTGCGGACAGATGAACGAGGGCGTACCCGCGTCGACGTCGAGGGCGCTGTGGGGCCCGTACTGCTGCACCGCATCACCGCTCTCGGTGGGGTGGTCCTGCGCAAGGACGCCGAGGCCGGTGTCGTGCACGCCGACCTGCCGCTGTCGGTGGTGCCGACGCTTGCCGCCCTTCCGCAGGTGCGCCACATCGTCTCGCTGGCGGCAACCCCCCTCTTGGCCGGCAACCCGAGGCCGTCCGGCGCCATCAGGGACGACCGCCTGCGCGGACGCGTGGCTGAGGCGCTACGGGCCGCCGGGACGCAGCCCCGTGACCCGGGCACGGAGTCTCCGGAGGACCCCCCTGAGGCGGTCAGTGGACCTGTGGTCTCCGAGGGCGATGCCGCCCACGGAGCAGATGCCGCACGAGACGGGCTGCGGGTCACCGGGATCGGGGTCACGGTCGGCGTGCTGTCGGACGGCGTCGACTCCTTGGCCAGATCCGTTGCCGCCGGCGAGCTTCCGGCTGACGTGCAGGTCCTGCGCGGCGCCGAGGGGATCGGCGACGAGGGCACGGCCATGCTCGAGATCGTGCACGACCTCGCGCCCAAGGCGAAGCTGATGTTCGCGACGGCGGACGGAGGTCCCGAGACCTTCGCCGACAACATCCGCGCGCTGCGTGCCGCCGGTGCGGACGTTCTCGTCGACGACGTCCTGTACCTGGGTGAGTCGTCGTTCCAGGACGGACCGGTCGCGGGCGCCGTCGCCGACGTCACGACCGACGGTGCGCTCTACTTCAGCTCGGCCGGCAACGACGGCAACGTGGACCATGGGACGTCGGGCAACTACGAGGGCACGTTCCAGTCATCCGGCCAGACCATCGGCAAGTTCGCCGGGGTGGCGCACGACTTCGACGCGAGCTCGCGGGTCCAGTCGGTCGACCCGCTGAGCGCGAACTCCGCCGGCAATCCCGCGGTCCTGCAGTGGGCCGACGCCTTGGGCGCCGCCGACGACGACTACGACCTGTACGCGGTCGATGCCGCGGGCGACGTGATGGCCTTCTCGAACACGACGCAGGACGGCGACGACGACCCGCTGGAGGGGTTCTTCCTTCCCGGGGCGAACGAGCCGCTGCGCCTGGCGGTCACCAAGTTCCGGGGTGCCGACCGCTACCTGCAGCTCACCATGTTCCGCGGCCGGTTCCGGGCTGCCGACGGACTCCGGCCGTTCGCGACGCCGGGTGCGACGCGTGGGCACGCCGCCGTTCCGGAGGCCTACAGCGTGGCCGCCGCACCGGCGGCCGGCGCGTTGCCGTTCGCTCTCGAGGAGGGCGATCCGCCGAACCCCAAGGGACCATACCCCGGTGTTTTCAAGGGCAGTCAGGCCGCCGAGCCCTTCACCTCGGACGGGCCACGGCGCATGTTCTTCGCCCCGGACGGCGCACAGTTGACGCCGGGAAATCTGTCGGACACCGGCGGCAGCGTCCGCGACAAGCCGGACCTGACAGCCGCCGACGGGACGAAGACCTCCGTCCCCGGATTCGAGCAGTTCTTCGGGTCCTCCGCGTCCGCGGCGCACGCCGCGGCCATCGGGGCTCTGGTGCTCTCGGGTCGTCCGGGGATCTCTGCGGCGCAGGTCCGCGCGGCTCTCACGCAGACGTCGCTCGACGTGGAGGCTGCCGGGCCTGACCGCGTCACCGGCACCGGGATCGCGATGGCCGGTCCGTTGCTGCAGTCGCTGGCAGCCACCGCCCAGCCCTACGTCGTCGCGGGGACACCGGTCGTGACGACGTCCGCCGACGGGGACTCCTTCCTGGAGCCGGGAGAGACGGCGACCCTGAGCGTGCCCGTCACCAACGCCGGCGACGCTACCGCCGACCGGGTGTCGGTGACCGTCACCTCACCCCTGGAGGGCATGAGCGTGCGGCCCGCGATCGAGTCCTACGGCGCGGTCGAGGCCGGTGCCACCACCGTGCGCACCTACCAGGTGACCCCGTCGAGAACCACGCCGCTGGGCGCGTTGGCTCTCTTTTCCGTGCGGGTGCGGTTCGACGGCGGGTTCTCGCCGCAGGCTTCGAGCGGGTCGGTCCGGGTGGGCCAGCCGTCCACCCGCGTGATCAGCTCCGCCTTCTCCGGCCCCAGTCTCGCCATCCCGGACTTCGCGCCGGAAGGGGTCAGCGTCCAGCTGCCGGTGGACGGCGTCGGGCCGCTGAGCCGGGTCACCTTCTCGATCGACGGCAGTGACTGCACGGCGGCCGACCCGGGTCCTACGTCGGGCGTGCAGCACGGCTACGTCGGTGACCTCGTCGGTGCCCTGCGGAGCCCGGACGGCACCGTGGTGACGCTGTTCCAGAGGGTCGGAACGTCGGGTGACAACTTCTGCCAGACGGTGTTCACCGACTCCGCCGAACAGTCGATCCAGCGCGTCGGCTTCAAAGACGCGCCCTTCACCGGCAGCTGGCAGCCCACGCAACCCTTGTCCACCTTGGTCGGCCGGGCCGGTGACGGCCGGTGGACTTTCACGGTGGCGGACGTCGCCCGAACGGACACCGGAGTGCTGCGGGCCGTGTCGCTGCACGTGTCTGGTTACGAGCCGCCCCCGTCGTGACCGCTCGCGCCCCGCAGGCGGGGGAGGAGCCGGCCCGCGCCGGCCCCTCCCCATTGCCGCCGGCAACGGCCCGGCGTCGCTGATGCCCGTGACCGGAGCTACAGCGGCTGGCCGCCGGTGACGCCGAGCACCTCGGCGGTGACATAGCTGGACTCCTGGGAGGCGAAGAACACGTACGCCGGAGCCAGCTCGGCCGGCTGCCCGGCACGCCCGAGCGGCGTCTGCTCGCCGAAGGACCCGACCTTCTCCTCGGGCATGGTCGCCGGGATCAGCGGCGTCCAGATCGGCCCGGGCGCGACGGCGTTCACCCGGATGCCGCGATCGGCAAGCATCTGGCCCAGGCCCTTGGTGAAGTTGACGATGCCGGCCTTGGTCGTCGCGTAGTCGAGCAGCTCCGGTGAGGGCTGGGACGCCTGGATCGACGCGGTGTTGATGATGCTGGCCCCCGACTTCATGTGCGGCAGGGACTTCTTGGACAGCCAGAACATCGCGTAGAGGTTCGTCTTCAGCACTCGGTCGAACTGCTCGGTCGTGATGTCCTCGATGCCGCCGGGCTGGGCCATCTGGTAGGCGGCGTTGTTCACGAGGACGTCGATGCGCCCGAACTCCTCCACCGCACGGTCGACGACCTGCTGGCACTGCGCCTCGTCTCGCAGGTCGCCTGGCACGGTCACGGCGGTCCGTCCGGCCTCCTTGACGAGCCGCGCGGTCTCCTGTGCGTCGTCCTCCTCCTCGGGCAGGTACGAGATGAGGACGTCGGCGCCCTCCCGGGCGAACGCGATGGCCACGGCCCGGCCGATGCCGGAGTCGCCGCCGGTGATGACGGCCTTCTTGCCCTCGAGCCTGCCGCTGCCGCGGTAGGACTTCTCGCCGTGGTCGGGCTCGTCCCCCATCGACCCCGTGCTGCCGGGGTGATCGAGCTGCTCGCCCTCGGCGTCCGGCTGGTCGTGCTGGTCCTTGGGGTCCTGCGGGGTGTACTGGTCGTTCGACATGCGGCCTTCCTCGGTCCGTGGTTTCGGCGTGCCCCATTTCGCCCTGTCTGGGGCCGGGGGTAACGAGTGAACCCGTGATCGCGAGTACCGGCCACCGGAGGGGAGCGAGTACGCGCGACCACCTGGTCTGTCAGGCCGCCGGAGCAGATCGGCTGAGGGCAGACGACGAAGGGCGGCGTCTGGCAACGGGGACACGCCCAGGTCAGAGCCGGCGAGTCGTCCCCTCGTCGGCCTCGCCCCCGAAGTACCGGTTGAGCACCTCCTGGAACACCGGCTCGTCGGGGGCGGCCCGACCGAACAGGGTCATCGAGGACTGCAGCTTCTGGGCGTCGACCGGCCCGAAGATCTCGGCGGCGTCGGACCCGTCCAGGTCGGTGAGGGCGCGCGCGGACTCCACCAGCCGCGACCCCAGGACCGAGTGCCCCAGGTAGGCGCGGGCCTCGGGCAGCCCGGAGATCCCGAAGTGCTGAGCCGTCGCGCTGCGTCCGAGGCCGGAGACCTGTGGGAACACGAACCACATCCAGTGGGTGCGCTTGCGGCCGTTCCGGAGCTCGTGCAGCGCCGACGCATACGTGCCCCCGGCGTCCTGGGCCGCCACGAAGCGCTGCAGGTCGAAGGGGTCGTCCACACGCACACGGTGCCGCAGCGCCGAGCATCGGCAACCCGGAGCAGGTCAGCCCTACAGCGCGAGGGCGCGAGCGAGGTGCCGGTACTCCTCGAAGACGTCCGCGTCGGGCTGCATCAACAGCTGCACGGCCACGTGATCGGCACCGGACTCGAAGTGCTGCGCCAACGCGGCTGCGACGTCCTTGTCGTCGCCGTGCGCCACCAGGGCGTCGATAAGCGCGTCGCTGCCGGGCGCGGCGATGTCCGCGTCGCTCCATCCCAGGCGCCGCAGGTTCGAGGTGTAGTTGGACAGGTGCAGGTAGGGGTCCGCGACCCGTGACCTCGCCAGGGCACGAGCCCGCGCCGGGTCGCGGTCCAGGACGACCTTGTGCTCAGGAGCGAGCACCCGGTCCTCCCCCAGGAGAGCTCGAGCGGAACGAGTGTGCTCGGCTGTGACGAGGTAGGGGTGAGCGCCGGCGGCCTGCTGGGCGGCCAGCCGGAGCACCTTCGGTCCGAGTGCCGCGAGGACGAGGCCGTCGGCGGGTACCCCACTGCTGTGCAGCGTGGCCACATAGCTCTCGAGCGTCTCGTACGGCGACCGGTACTCGCGCGTCGCCTCGGGGTGGCCGATGCCGACCCCGAGCAGGAACCGGCCGGGATGGGCCGCGTCGAGGCGGGCCCAGGCCGCAGCGGTCTGCCGCGCGTCGCTGGCCCACACGTTGACGATCCCGGTGGCCACGGTGAGCGTGGTCGTCGCCGCCAGCAGCGGGTCGACGTCGCGCAGATCACCGGCCGGTGAGCCGCCCAGCCACACCGTGCCGAAGCCCAGTCCTTCCAGGTGAGTGGCGAGGTCCGGTGTAACGTCGTCGGCCCGGCGCCAGACGCCGAACCTCCCGAGGTGGTCCCGAGCTCTCGCGGCCATGACCGTCCTCCAGCTGTCGCGTTCGGTGGGGTGCCTGGCGTCGGATGGCTCCGACCGCGGGTGGATCCCGGGATCTCACGCCTGCACGGCGAGAACGGTGACGTCGTCGTCCAGATCCGAGTCGTCCTCGACCAGGACGGCGAACACCTCGTCGCACAGGCCGTCCGGGTCCGTGTGAGGACCGGGGATCGACTCCAGGCGGGTCAGGCCTTCGCTGATGGAGCTGGAGCGCCGCTCGACCAGCCCGTCCGTGTAGAGCATCAGCAGCCCTCGCTGCTGGATCCGGTAGGTCCGGTCGACGTAGCGCGCCGCCTCGCTCACGCCGATGGGCGGCCCCGGATCGCCGGACAGCAGCTTCCCCTCGCCGGTGGTCCCGTAGACCAGGGGGTTCAGGTGACCGGCGCTCGACCAGCACACCGTGCGGGTCGACGGGTTGACCACCGCGTACAGGCAGGTGGTGAGGTCGGTGACGTTCAGCAGGTCGGCGACGGTGTTCACCCTTCCCAGCACCGCGGCCGGTGACGGTTCGTACACCGCGAACGCCCGCAGGGAGGCGCGGAGCTGTCCCATCGCGGTTGCCGCTCGCAGGTCGTGGCCCACCACGTCGCCGACGACCAGGCCGACGTCGCCGGAGGGAAGCGAGATGACGTCGTACCAGTCGCCCCCGACCCGCATCTCGGAGTTCACCGGCTTGGACCGCGCCGCCATCCGGATCCCGGGCACGACCGGTAACCGCTCGGGAAGCAGACTTCGCTGCAGCTGCTCGGCCACGGCCCGCTGTTCGGCCTCACGCTCGAGTGCGTCGTAGAGGCGCATCCCCGCGCGCCGCAGCTGGGTGACCAGCGCGGCCCAGCCCGCGAGCGCGATGGCCGAGGCGAAGATCAGCACCCCGGCCACCGTGCGCTCGTGCCTCGCCTGAGCCGCCTCCATCGTCGCCGAGGTGTCAGCGAGCCTGTTCGTGACGGCCGCCTGCCTGGCGGCCTGCGCGGTGAAGACGGACTGGAAGCCGCTCGCCTCGACGACGTCGGTCCTGCGTTCGCGAACCATGGTGTCGACCAGCCGCACGGCGAGTCCGACATAGGCCTCGCGGGGAGCACGCAGGGACTCGACTGCGGCGGCGGCGTCCGGCGGCAGGTTCACGGTCCGCAGCTCGTTCAGATCTCGGCGGAACTGAGCAGCGTGGGAGTTGGCGGACCGCAGGACGTCCTGGGGGTCCGTGGTGGACCCCGGGCGGACCGCCTGCTGCGCGTTGGCGACGTCCGCGCGGAGGGCGTCATGCATCATGTCGGCGTCCTGATGGAGCCGCTGCGCATGGCTGAGCTCACCGAGGACGCGCCCGGTCGCCACCGTTCCGGACAGCGTGTAGACGGCGGACGCCGCGACGAACAGGGTCAGAAGGGCACCGAGGAGGCCGAAGGCCAACAGCTGGCGCGACCACGGCCGGTCACGGCCGAACATCGCCCCACCCCCTGATCGGCGCCCCTCCTTCGACGAAGCGGCCCTCGACGACCGCTTCCGTGGAACTCCACCCGAGGCTAACCGGGGGAGGTAGCGCCTGTCCGCTGACCGGCGAACTCGACCGCGGCCGATGGAGCCTCGGTCGTTGCCTGCGGCGCGCTCGGTGCCCAGGATGAGCGGCAATCGCCGGACGAAGAGGTCGGCCGCAAGGCGTACGGCGATCGCGGCCTTCACGGTGGTGGCTCCTCCTGGCTCCGGCGCGGGCTCGACCGTGGCGGCCGGGTGCCGATCTCGACGATCACTGTGTGGTCGCTCGTCACTCCGAGTGATCGCGTCACCCGGCCCCCTGGCATCCTCACCTTTCTGGCCCCATTTGTCACGACACCTTCCGGTCCGAGGTGTCACCACCCACGGTCGACGCCGAAGATCACACGATCTTGGGCTTGTCCCGCCAGATCCCGGCGAGCTCGGCCACGCGCGCGCCGCTGGACGGGTCGGAGTCGGCGGTCGGCCAGAACGCGGCCATCAGCGCGTAGGTGACGCGTCCGCTCAGGGTGCGTCCCGCGTCCCGGTCGCGCGGGGGTCGGTGGCAGAGGTTGTCTCGGTGAGCAGCAGGAAGTCCGCGACGTTGAGCAGCCGCAGGATCTGCCGCTCCACCACCCGGGTACCCAGACGTTGCGGGTCGTGGACGAGGCGAGGGTCGGTCAACGACAGCTCCCGGCCCCGGGTGAGCAGCCGGCACCGACCGGAGGCGACGACGTTCTTGACCCAGTCGCTGTCGGCGCCGTAGGTCAGCGCGATGCGGACGCCGTCGGGAGTGGGGAAGACGTTGACCGGGGTGCGGAAGGTCCTCCCGGAACGGCGGCCCTGGTGGACGACGACACCGAACCCCGGCGCCCACCTCGCGATCCGGCGGGTCACGCGGTTGAGTCCCACCCGGTTGAGTCGTGCCACGACCTTGGGGATCGGCACCTGGCGTCCTCTCGTGCGTCGCAGCAACTCCCAGCCGTCAGCCTGGCACGCCCGGGCCGCCACGACCATCCTCAGCGGCGAACAGGGTTTACCGAAGCCAAGTGACCGTCCAGCACGCCCGGCGCGTCCAGTGGGGTCGTAGGGGTCCTTAGACCTCCGTGCCACGCCCTGACCGTTGCCTTGACAGGTACCTGCCGGTGGCTTGACGGGTTTCACCCCTCGTCTGCCCCGGGCCTCGAATGCGAACTTAGAGAGGCGATGGACCGAGGCTTCTCGGACCGGAGCGACGCTCGCGCACAGGAGCGGATCCCCTCACCCCGCCACGCCTGAGCACCGTCATGCCCGCCGTCGGCGGCACCAGTGATCCACCTCGAAGAAGGGTTAGGAAGATGTCCGACGCACCTGCACGGGACGGCCTGATTTCTCGGCGCAACGTTCTCCGGTTCAGCGCGGCTGGGGCCGCAGCGTTCGGCCTCGGCGCCGGACGTCTGGTGCTCGAGCCGGCCCTGGCCCAGAAGGGTCTGAACTCTCCCGACGGCGTCTTCGGCGCCACCTCGATGGCGTTCGCCGACTCCCTCTATACGGAGGTCTTCCCGACCAGCCCGCTGATCCTGTCGCCATTCAGCGACGAGCTCCCGATTCCCAAGGCGATGAGACCGACGCCGAAGTCGGAGTTCACCTCGTGGGCCAAGCCCCCGGGACCAGGGGTCGGCCAGCAGAACTCGCTGGGAACCGAGCGGCACCAGATCTGGCCGAGCCAGATCGGCTACCCGGACCCGATCGTCTACAAGATCAACGTGGAGGTCGCGCAGCACGCGTTCACCACGTCGCAGGTCCTGCCGATCGACGCCAACGGCAAGCCGACGGCCTCATTCGACGCGGCCGGCAAGACCTACTCCGCGGGCACCAAGCGGAAGCTGCCGAAGAGCACCATCTACGGGTTCAACGGCACCTTCCCCGGCCCGATGATCAACGCGGAGTACGGCAAGCCGGCCCTGGTCCGGTTCGAGAACCACCTCGGCGAGAACCCGCTCAACCTGGACCGCCAGGACTTCGGCTCCCCGGACAACTCGTTCCTGACCCACCTGCACAACGGGCACACCGCGCCGGAGAGCGACGGCAACCCGCACTACTCGATGACGGCGGGGCCCAAGCACGAGGGCTACCGGATGGGGCAGTCCGTCGACAACCTCTACCTGAACTGGCCGGCCGGCGGCGACGACCGCGAGAAGCAGAGCTTCTTCTGGTTCCACGACCACCGGATGGACCACACCGGCTCCAACGTCTACAAGGGCATGGTCGGGCTGTTTCCGATCTACGACCCCAAGGGCGGCATGGACATGGGGGACGAGCGCCAGGGCCTGCAGCTCCCGGGCGTCCGCCGCAACCACGCGGACGGGTCCTTCGACGTCGACTACGACATCCCGCTGGCCTTCTACGACTGCCGGCTGGACGACGGCGTCACGGTGCACCACGACATCCACGACAAGGAGGGGGTGTTCGCGGACGTCAAGAACCCCGGCACGCACCCGGAGTGGTGGGGCAAGACCTTCTTCAAGCACTTCCCGAACCACGGCTTCGTGGGTGACATCTTCACGGTGAACGGGACGGCGTACCCGACCCTGGAGGTCAAGCGACGCAAGTACCGCTTCCGGTTCCTGGACGCCTCGATCGCCCGGATCTACGAGTTCAAGCTGATGAGCTCGAGCCAGGGGCCGAAATCGTCCGTCTCGCTGGGTTACGGCGGCGACGAGCTGGAGGGGCAGTACCGCATCCCGGACGGTGAGCAGTGCATGAAGTTCACCCAGATCGCCAACGACGGCGGGCTGCTCCCCTTCCCGCTCACCCGCGACTCCTTCGAGCTCTGGCCGGCCAAGCGGCGCGAGTTCGTCGTCGACTTCACCAGGTACCAGGACGGCACGCCGACCACCAAGGGCGACGTGATCTACCTGACCAACGTGATGAAGATGCCGAACGGCCGGATGTGGTCGAACTCCTCACGCTTCTCGCCGGACCCGAACTACAAGGTGCCGGTGCTGAAGATCGTGATCGGGGACGACCCGCCGGAGAAGGACCTCAGCGTGCTGCCTGTCGCAGGCAAGACTCCGTTGCGGCCCTTGCCCCCACTTCCGGCGAACTGGAAGAGCCTGCTGGACAACCGGCTGATCTTCGAGGTGGAGCGCGGCGGTGGTGGCGGTGAGCTGGAGTGGCTGATCAACGGCAAGCCGTTCGACCCGCTGCAGGTGTCGACGAGCATGAAGAACCCCGCCGGCCGGTCGCTGCTCGCGTCGCCGAAGAAGAACAGCTTCAACCTCTGGGAGATCCGTAACGGCGGTGGCGGCTGGGTGCATCCGTTCCACCTGCACATGGAGGAGCACCGGACCGTGATGCGCAACGGCCGGGACGTGACGGCTGGGGATCCTTCGCATCCGGAGGACGTGGGTCGCGAGGACCTGGTCGCCCTCGACCCCGGCGAGTCGGTGATCCTGTACCGCGGCTTCCGGGACTTCCTCGGACCCTATGTGGCGCACTGCCACAACCTGGCGCACGAGGACCACGCCATGATGTTCGGCTGGGAGATCACGTAGCCCCTCGGGCCCAACGCGGGTCGACGGCCCGCCAACCACAGCACACTGCGGTCGGTGCCTGCCCTTGCAACGGCTAGGGCAGGCGCCGGCCCCAACCCAAAGAGAGAAGCGCGATCCCCATGTCCCTCGACTCTCCCGGGCCCGTCCGCGCGGCGGCGGACCGGCATCCCGTCCCCTGGGCAACCGTGGCTGTGCTGGCCGCCGCGATGGCCTACGCCGACGGCTTCTGGCTCACCTCGCTGCAGGGCGCCACCGGCGCGGTAGAGCGCGCACAGAACCCGTTCGGCGACTGGTTGCGGGTCTCGACCCTGATGCTGCCGGTGGTCCTTCTCGGCGTGTACAAGGCGGTGACGAGCGCTCAGCAGCGCTACGGCGCCGAGCTCCGCGGCGCCAGGACGTTTCTCGTCACTGCGCTGCGCGTCGTGGCGGTCGGCACGCTGGTCGGTATCGCTGCGCTGGTCGTGAACTCCGCGCTGGACTACCACGTGCAGGCCGGCCAGGCGCGGCTGATGGACTCGATGCGGTCCATGGACGGCATGGTCATGGGCAGCACCGGCATGAGCATGGACCGACTCGCCACCCTGGCGGTGCACGTGCGCGGGGTGGGGTACGCGAGTGTCCTGCTGCTGGTCACCAACGTGCTGCTCGTCGGCTGGGTGGTGGCGTTGCGCGGCGGGCGACTTGCACCCGCGACGACAGCCAAGCGCTCACACGCCGGCAGGCGGGCAGTGGCCTGACGGTTCACCATCGCAGCAGCCGGTCACGGCGTCCGAGCGCTCAGTGGGTCGACCCCGCTGAGCGCTCGTGACGTCAGTAGTACCAAGGGAAGGCCGACCAGTCCGGTCGGCGTTTCTCCAAGAAGGCGTCCCGGCCCTCGACCGCCTCGTCGGTCATGTACGCCAGCCGCGTCGCCTCGCCAGCGAACACTTGCTGTCCCATCAGCCCGTCGTCGGTGAGGTTGAACGCGAACTTCAGCATCCGTTGCGCGGTCGGGCTCTTGGCGTTGATCTCCCGGCCCCACTGCAGCGCGGTGGCCTCGAGGTCGGCGTGGTCGACGACCTCGTTCACAGCTCCCATCCGCTGCATCGTCTCCGCGTCGTAGGCCCGGCCGAGGAAGAAGATCTCCCGGGCCGCCTTCTGGCCCACCATCTTCGCCAGGTACGCCGACCCGTACCCCGCGTCGAACGACCCGACGTCGGCGTCGGTCTGCTTGAACCGGGCGTGCTGGCGGCTGGCGATGGTGAGATCGCAGACGACGTGCAGGCTGTGCCCGCCCCCGGCCGCCCAGCCCGGCACGACGGCGATGACCACCTTGGGCATGGTGCGGATCAGCCGTTGCACCTCGAGCACGTGCAGCCGGCCGCCCATCGCCTTCGCGCGGGCCTCGTCCACGGTGTCGGCGGTCTCACCCTCGGCGTACTGGTACCCCGACCGCCCACGGATCCGCTGGTCGCCGCCGGAGCAGAACGCCCATCCGCCATCACGCGGGCTCGGGCCGTTGCCGGTCAGCAGCACGCACCCGACGTCCGGTGTCTGGCGGGCGTGGTCGAGCACTTGGTACAGCTCGTCCACGGTGTGGGGCCGGAACGCGTTGCGGACCTCGGGCCGGTCGAACGCCACTCGGACCGTGCCGACGTCGCGACCGTCGTCCACCGCCCGGTGGTAGGTGATGTCGGTGAGGTCGTCGAACCCCGCCACGGCGCGCCAGGCGTTCGGGTCGAAGATCTCGGAGACGCGCTCGCTGCTCACGTCGGCGAGGATACGGGGGTGCCCGCGACCGACGTCCCCGACCTCGTGCTGCCCGACGCCGAGGACCTCCTCCGGGACGCCCACGTCGTCCGGCTGCCGATGCGCATGCGGTTCCGTGGGCTGCTTGAGCGCGAGGCGCTGCTGCTGCGCGGACCGGCGGGCTGGGGCGAGTTCGGCCCCTTCGTCGAGTACGACGACGCCGAAGCCGCGCGCTGGCTCGCTGCCGCGGTCGAGGCCGCGTGGGCCGGCAGCCCGGCACCCGTCCGGGACTGCGTGCCGGTCAACGCCACGGTTCCCGCCGTCCCGGCGGACGATGTCGAGGCCGTTCTCGCGCACTTCAACGGTTGCCATACGGCGAAGGTCAAGGTCGCCGAGCGCGGCCAGCGGCTGGCGGACGACGTGGCGCGCGTCGCAGCGGTGCGGTTGGCGTTGGGCCCGTCCGGACGGGTCCGCGTCGACGCCAACGGCGGCTGGTCCGTGGACGACGCGGCGCGTGCCCTGGCCGCGCTCGCACCCTATGACCTGGAGTACGCCGAGCAGCCGTGCGCCACCCTGGCGGACCTCGGTGCCCTGCGGACCCGGTTGGCCCGCCAGGGCACCGACGTCCTGGTGGCCGCCGACGAGAGCATCCGCAAGGCCGAGGACCCGCTGCGCGTCGCCGCGGCCGGCAGCGCCGACGTCGTCGTGCTGAAGGTGGCGCCGCTGGGTGGCGTCACTCCCGCGCTCGGCGTCGCGAAGGCCTGCGGGCTGCCCGTCGTGGTGTCGTCCGCGCTCGACACGTCGGTCGGCATCGCCGCGGGCGTCGCGCTCGCCGCGGCGTTGCCCCGTCTGCCGTTCGCCTGCGGTCTAGGCACCGTCGGCCTGTTCGAGCGCGACGTCGCCGTGCCACCGCTGCGGCCGGTGTCCGGCGTCCTCGACGTCGGGTCGGCCCGCGCGGTTCGGCCGGACGCCGAGTGCCTGGCGGAGCTGAGCGCCCCGGTGGAGCGCGTCCGCTGGTGGCAGGACCGGCTGCGGCGCTGCCACGCCGTGCTGGCCGGCGGTGCGGCAGGATCGCGGCCGTGAACCCGTCGACCGCCTTCGCGACGGTCCTCGTCGACGAGCTGGTGCGCCACGGGGTCCGGCACGCCGTGCTGTGCCCGGGGTCGCGCTCCGCGCCGCTGGCCTTCGCCTTGCACGCGGCGGACGCCGACGGCCGGTTGGAGCTGCACGTCCGCACCGACGAGCGCTCCGCCGGGTTCGTGGCCCTGGGCCTTGCGGCGGATGGCGTGCCGGTGCCGGTCGTCACGACGTCCGGCACCGCGGTGGCGAACCTGCACCCGGCCGTCCTCGAGGCGTCGCACGCCAACGTGCCGCTGCTCGCGCTGACCGCGGACCGCCCTCCTGAGCTGCGGTCGACGGGTGCGAACCAGACCACGCAGCAGGTCGGCATCTTCGGCGGCGCGGTGCGCTGGGCGCACGACATCGGCACGCCGGACGAGCGAGCCGGATCGGTCGCGTCGTGGCGGTCCACCGTGGCGCGCGCCGTCGGCGCCGCCCTGGGCCTGACCCACGGTGCTCCCGGGCCGGTGCACCTGAACCTGCCGCTGCGCGAACCGCTCGTTCCGGACGTCGACGCGGACGCTCCCTTCGGCGAGCCGCTCGACGGCCGGCCGGACGGCGGCCCCTGGACCCGGCTGCCGAACGCGCCGGACACGTCGCCTGGGCGCACGGCGCTGTCGGACGTGCCGCGCACGCTCGTCGTGGTGGGCGACCTGCCCGGCACGGCGGGCGCCTGGGGTCGACGGGCAGTGGACCTCGCCCGGCGCCGGGGCTGGCCCGTGGTCGCGGAGCCGACCAGCGGCGCCGCGCGCGCCGCCGCCGTGCCCCATGGCCCCTTGCTGCTCACCTGCACCGACTGGCTGGACGCCCACCGGCCGGACCGCGTGCTGGTCGTGGGACGCGTCACGCTGGCCCGACCGGTCGCCGCGCTGCTGCGCGACCCGCGGGTCGACGTCGAGCTCGTCGCGCCGCCGGGCCCCTGGCCGGACCCTGCCGGGCGGGCTCGAGCGGTCCACCCCGCCGCGGTGCTGGATGCGGTGCTGGGTGCGCCGGACGACGCGGTGGCCGCGACGGTCGACCCCGGCTGGGGCAGGGCCTGGCAGGCGGCGGGAGAGCGGCTCGCCGCGGCGGTGCGACCCGTGCTGGACGACTCCTGGCCGTCCGGGGTGGCCGTCGCCGACGTCCTGGCGAACAGCCTGCCCACCGGCTCGTCACTGTTCGTCGGCTCGTCCAACGCGGTGCGCGACCTCGACCTGGCAGCCGCGGGTGGCGGCGTGAGCGTCGGCGCCAACCGCGGCCTCGCCGGCATCGACGGCTGCGTGTCGACGGCCGTCGGACGCGCCCTGGCCAGCCGCACACCGACGTACGCGCTGGTCGGCGACCTCACCTTCGCTCATGACGCCGCCGCGCTGGCGATCGGGCCGTACGAGCGCCGTCCCGACCTGACCGTCGTGGTGGTGAACGACGACGGGGGCGGCATCTTCGGGCTGTTGGAACCGGGCGAACCGCGGCACGCCGCAGCCTTCGACCGGGTCTTCGGCACGCCGCTCGGCCTCGACCTGGCGGCCCTGTGCGCCGCCTCCCACACGCCGTGGTCGTGCGCGCGCGAGCGGGGCGAGCTCGAGGCGCTCGTGGCCACCCCGCCGTCCGGGCTGCGCGTCGTCGAGGTCCCGGTCGAGCGCTCAGGTCACCGCGACCTGCACACCCGGCTGCGCGCGGTGGCCGCCGCGGCGGTCGGGGGCTGAGTACGCCGCAGCCCGCGGTCGCTAGCGGTGCAGGACGGCGACCCGGCCACGCTCGCCGGACGCCCAGCAGGCGCCGTCCCTCGTGCACTCGACACTGTCCAGGCTGCCGGTGTCGACCGTGCGCCAGGTGCGGCCGCCGTCCCGGCTGAGGTCGGTGCCGGTCGGGCCCACCGCGACGACCGACCCGCGTCCCGCACCCTGACCGTGTCCGTACCCCTGACCGGGCCCGTAGCCCTGCCCGTGCCCATGCCCGTGTCGCACCGGCAGCCAGGCGGCCCCGGACCGGTAGCCGCCGAGCGCGCCACCGGGAGTCCAGGAGCGTCCGGCGTCCCGGCTGAACGCCGAGGCGTCGGTGCCGACCGTCGGGGCGGTGAAGTCACCGCCCACCGCCACCAGGTCGCGCCGCCCGCGGACCGTGAGCGAGAAGATGCCGCCGGCCGGTGTGCTGCGGACCGGCGTCGAGGTGACCGACCAGGTCCGCCCGCGGTCCCGGCTGCGGTACACGCGCGAGGTGGCGCCGCCGCCGCTGGCGATCCAGGCGTCCGAGCGGCCGGCCGTGACGACGCAGGTGCCGCTGGCCGCGAATGCGAACTCACCCGCCTGGGCCGCGGGCATGCCGGCGGGGTCGACGACCGACCAGCTGCGGCCGGCGTCGTCCGTTCGAAGCACGCGGAACCGGCCGTCCACCGGGTCGCTCAGCGCGATCCCGTTGCGCCGGTCCCAGAAGGCCAGGCAGTCGTAGAAGGCCGCCGGGTCCGCGTTGGTGAAGGTGCGCCGCCAGGTCCGGCCGCCGTCCGACGTCCGGTAGACCCGGGAGTCGGTGCCCGGGCCGATCGACAGGACGACGGCGTGCCGGGCGTCGAACGCCTCGACGTCGCGCAGCTCCATCCCGGCGGCGTCGGGCGGTGAGACGTCCCGCCAGCGCCGCCCGCCGTCGGTGGTCCGCAGCACGGTCCCCGCGCTGCCCGAGACCCAGGCGACGCGACGGCTCACCGGCGCGAGGCCGCGCAGGCGCGCAGTGGAGCCGGTGGGTACTTCGCGCCAGACCCCGGAGTCGTTGTGTCGCAGAGGTTTTGCGATAGCTTCGGCGGTCATGGTCGGCAGTGCGACGGTGGCCAGGAGGACGACGGCGGCGAGCCGCAGCGGGGGTCGGGGGCCCATGGCGGCGAACGTAGCGCCCGCCCGGCCGGCGTCGAGGCTCGTCGATCTGGCCGCATCCGGTGACGCCGGCCAGCCCCGGCTGTGGAGGATCTTTGGAGATAATTTGAAAACCTGTTGAACTTTCCCTAGG
>DATFPQ010000203.1:0-20415 GCA_035264765.1 Actinomycetales bacterium
TCCTCTGTCATGCCGGCGCCATGTGCTGCGGCGCCCTGTACGTGCGGTTGTACCCCGGGCGCCCACCTGCGCGGCGCGCGCCGGGCTGCGAGGCAGGCTGGGCGTCGCCTGCCTGCGCGAGGGCATACGTGTGAGGCCCGCCCTGCGCGGTGCCCGCCCGCGCGAGGCGCGCCCTGCGCGGTGCCCGCCCGCGCGAGGCCCGCCCTGCGCGGTGCCCGCCCGCGCGAGGCCCGCCCCGTGCGAGGGCTAGGACCGGCGCCGCTGGCTCAGGCCCGCAGCCGCAAGCCCCGGGGGGTCGCATGGAAGCCGGCGCCGGCCAGGGCGGCCACCAGCGGGTGGTCGGAGCCGAGCAGGCCGGTGCCGTCCGCACGCTCAACGGTCAGCCGGCCGAGCGCGCCCTCCCGGACCGCGAGGGCGAGCGCGTCGGCGGCCGCAGCCAGCAGCCGCTCGTCGTCGCTGAACGACAGCAGGGAGCGGCCGCCCCGCTCGACGTAGAGGACGAGATCTCCGTGGTGCAGCACCACGAGCGCACCGGCCTTGCGACCCGGCTTGTGCTGCGTCGCGTTGGGGTCGGTGCCGCGGCCCCGGTCCGGCCATGGCAGCGCCGCGCCGAACGGGTTCGCCGGGTCGGCCGCCGCCACGACGAGCGTTGTGCCGGACGACTCGCCCATGGCACGCAGCCGGTCCACCGCGCCGGCCGTGGAGAACTGGGCCGCTCCCAGCCCCTCCACGAAGTAGCCGCGGCGCACCCTCCCGGCGTCCTCGAACGCCGAAAGCACCCGGTAGACCGCCGCGAAGCCGCCCGGCACGCCCTCGGCGACCACCGCACCGCGGGTCAGCACGCCGTGCCGGTCGAGCAGGGTGTCGGCCAGGGCGGCGGCCCGGACGGTGGCGTCCTGCTCCCGATCCGGCAACATCGACCAGCGCCCGGCCGTGGTGGGAGGACCGGTCCGCGCCGGGAGCGCGGGGCGTCCGAGCCGGCCCGGTCGTCCCGGCCGCCCGGCGTACCGGCTGCTGCGCGGCCCGGACCGCGGCGCTCGATGTGCCGTACGACCCCCGGACAGCCGCGCCCGCAGCGGCGCCAGCGTGTCGCCCGTGATGCGCCCCGCCCAGACAAGGTCCCACAGCGCGGCCACCATGGCCTCGTCGTCGGTGGAGCCGACGGCGTCGGACAGCGTCCGGAAGAAGAACGCTCCACCTCCCGCCAACGCGTCGAGCACCGCCTCGTGCAGCGGGGTCAGCTCCAGCTCGCCGGGGGGCGACAGGGTCAGCGGAGCCGTCTCCGCGAGGTGCAGCGAGACCCAGCCGTCGTCGCCCGGCAGGGCGCCGTGCCCACACCAGAGCACCTCCCCGCTCGCCGTCAGCTGGTCCAGCAGCGCCGGGGACCAGCCGGCCACCCGGCCGGGAAGCACCAGGGTCTCCAGGGCGCTGGCCGGCACGACGGCTCCGGATAGTTGCTCGACCGCCCGAAGCAGGCCGTCCAGGCCGCGCCAGCGACCCCCGTCCGGTCCGCCGGGGCCCAGGCCCTGCCAAGCGGGCACGAACCGGGCCAGGTCGCGCGCGGGCACGGGTTCAACCTGCGAGCGCAGCGCCGCGAGCGAGCGGCGGCGCAGCGTCCGCAGCACCTCGGCGTCACACAGCTCCAGGCCCGACCCGCCCGGGCGCAGCTCACCCTCGACCAGCCGTCCCGACGTGATCAGCCGGCGAGCCGTCGCTCCCGCCACCGCCACGCCCAGGCCGAAGCGGGCCGCGACCTCGGCCACCGTGAAGGGGCCGTGGGTGCGGGCGTAGCGCGAGATCAGCTCCGCCAGCGGGTCGGGGGCCGGCTCCAGAAAGGCCTCCGGGAGCCCCACGGGAAGCGGCGTGCCGAGCGCGTCCTGTAGCCGGCCGGCGTCCTCGACGACCGCCCACCGCTCCTGACCCGCCACCCGCACGCGGATCACCCGTCGCGAGCCCTCGAGACCCGCCAGCCAGCGGCCGACGGCGTCCGGTTCGCGCGACCGCTCGGCGACCTCGTCGGTTGCGAGCGGTCCGAGCACGCGGAGAAGGTCGACGACGTCCTCGCCGTCGCGGGCCTTGCGCTCCTCGACCAGGTGCTGCAGCTCGCGCTCGGTCCGGACGACGGCCTCGGCGTCCAGCAGGTCGCGCAGCGCAGCGCCCTCACCGCGGCCGAGCAGCTCGGACAGCAGCGTGGGATCGAGAGCGAGCGCTGCCGCACGGCGCTCGGCCAGGGGAGAGTCGCCCTCGTAGAGGAACTGCGCCACGTACCCGAACAGCAGTGAGCGGGCGAAGGGGGACGGCGCAGGGGTCTCCACCTCCAGCATCCGGACCCGGCGGGCCCGCAGGTCGCGCATCAGCTCGACCAGCCCCGGCACGTCGAAGACGTCCTGAAGGCACTCCCGTACCGTCTCCAGCACGATGGGGAAGGCGGGGTAACCGCTGGCAACCTCGAGCAGCTGCGCGGCCCGCTGCCGCTGCTGCCACAACGGTTGCCGTGTGCCGGGCCGCCGGCGGGGAAGCAGCAGCGCCCGGCCCGCGCACTCGCGGAACCGCGAGGCGAACAGTGCCGAGCTGCCGATCTCGGTGGTGACGACGTCCTCCACGTCCTCGGGGTCGAGCAACACCAGGTCGGCGACGTCGGGCGCCGCCCCTCCGTCCAGCTCGACGTCGGGCAGCCGGAGGACGAGGCCGTCGTCGCCGTGCATCGCCTGCACGTCGACCCCGAAGCGCTCCCGCATCCGGGCCGCCACCGCGAGCGACCACGGCGCATGCACCTGGGCGCCGAACGGCGAGTGCACCACCACCCGCCAGTCGCCCAGCTCGTCGCGGAAGCGCTCCAGCACGATGGTCCGGTCGTCGGGCACGTGGCCGGTGGCTTCGCGCTGCTCGCCGAGATAGGCGAGCAGGTTGTCGCACGCCCACTCGTCCAGCCCCGCGGCGTGAACCCGCTCACGGGCGGCGTCCGGTTCCAGGGCGGCGACCTCACGGACGAACGCGCCCACGGCCCGGCCCAGCTCGGCCGGCCGGCCCAGTGCGTCGCCGTGCCAGAACGGCAGCTTGCCCGGCTGCCCCGGGGCGGGCGTCACCAGCACGCGGTCGTGGGTGATGTCCTCGATCCGCCACGACGAGGAGCCCAGGGTGAACACGTCCCCGACCCGTGACTCGTACACCATCTCCTCGTCCAGCTCGCCGACCCGCCGCCCGGGCCCGTCGCCCGAGGCCAGGAAGACGCCGTAAAGGCCGCGGTCGGGAATCGTCCCGCCGCTGGTGACGGCCAGGCGCTGGGCACCGGGCCGGCCGGTGAGCCGGTCGGTCTGCCGGTCCCACACGACCCGCGGGCGGAGCTCGGCGAACTGCTCGCTGGGGTAGCGCCCGGCCAGCATGTCGAGCACGGCGTCCAGGGCGCTGCGCGGGAGCGCGGAGAAGGGCGCCGCCCGCTGCACCAGCCGCTCGACGTCGTCGACCGCCCAGTCGTCGAGGGCGGTCATCGCCACCACCTGCTGGGCGAGCACGTCGAGCGGGTTGGCCGGCACCCGCAGCGCCTCGATTGCGCCCTCGCGCATCCGTTCCACCACCACGGCCGTCTGCACCAGGTCGCCACGGAACTTCGGGAAGACGACCCCCCGGGACACCGCGCCGACCTGGTGGCCCGCCCGCCCCACCCGCTGCAGCCCGGACGCCACGCTGGGCGGCGACTCGACCTGCACCACCAGGTCGACCGCACCCATGTCGATACCCAGCTCCAGCGAGCTCGTCGCCACCACGGCGGGCAGCCGGCCGGACTTCAGGTCGTCCTCGATCGCCGCCCGTTGCTCCCGGCTGACCGACCCGTGATGCGCTCGGGCGAGGATGGCTGGGGCTCCACTGGACGAGCCGGCCTGCGCCATCAGCTCGGCCGGCGTCCGCGCGGCGGCAGCCCGCGCCCGCGGCCCGCCGCCGTCGTCGACGCCCCCCGGGACCCCCCGCTCGGCCTTCCCGTGCGCGTCGGCCTGCCCGTCGACCTGCGCGTCGACCTGGGCCTCGGCAGCCTCCTGACGCTCGATCCACACCTCGTTCAGCCGTGCGGTCAACCGCTCGGCGAGCCGCCGCGAGTTGGCGAAGACCAGCGTGGAGGAGTGCGTGGTGACCAGGTCGACGACGCGCTCCTCGACGTGAGGCCAGATCGAGACGCGCTGCGGGTCACCGGCCGCCGGGCCGGACAGGTCGCCCGTGGGTTCACCGATCGCACCGAGATCGGGGACGGGCACGACGACCTGCAGCTCCACCTCCTTGGCCGCGGGCGGCCGCACCACGGTGACCGGGCGCCCACCGGCGAGGAACCGGGCCACCTCCTCGACCGGCCGTACCGTGGCCGACAGCCCCACCCGCTGCGCCGGCCGTTCCAGCAGCGCGTCCAGCCGCTCCAAGGTCAGCGCGAGGTGCGCGCCGCGCTTGGTAGCCGCCACGGCGTGAACCTCGTCGACGATCACCGTCTCGACACCCACCAGTGCCTCCCGGGCCTGCGAGGTGAGCAGCAGGAACAGCGACTCCGGTGTGGTGATGAGGACGTCGGACGGCGTGCGGGCGAACGTGCGGCGATCGGCGGCAGGGGTGTCGCCGGACCGCACCGCCACGGAGACCTGCGGCTCCGTCAGCCCCAGCCGCGAGGCCGCGTGCCGGATGCCGGTCAGCGGGGCACGCAGGTTGCGCTCAACGTCGACGGCCAGCGCCTTCAGCGGCGAGACGTACAGGACCCGGCAGCGCCGCTTCGGCTCCGCCGGCGGCGGTGCGCTCGCCAGCCGGTCAAGGGCCCACAGGAACGCCGACAGGGTCTTGCCCGACCCGGTGGGGGCGACGACCAGGGCGTGCTCCCCACGGCTGATCGCCTCCCATGCACCGATCTGCGCGGCCGTGGGCGCGGCGAACGCGCCCTCGAACCAGGCCCGGGTCGCGGGGGAGAAGGAGCTCAGCACATCCACGTTCTTGATGCTGCCAGGCACCACCGACAACGACGCCCCCGGAGCCTCGGCAGAGCGGGTGTGCGATGCTCGACGCCGTGCGGCAGAGCGAGTTTCGGCAGTTGCTCGAGGACGAGTTCGGGCCCGCCTACGCACGGACCGTCGCGCGGGACGTGGTGGTCGACGTGTTGGGAGGCCGGACCGCCGAGCAGGCACTGGCGGCCGGTGCGCGTCCTCGAGAGGTCTGGCTGGCCCTCTGCGACACGATGGACGTCCCGGTCGAGCGGCGCTTGGGCCGGGACCCGAGGGACCGACGCCGCGCCCGCTAGCGTCGGAGGGCCGCAGGGCCTGGGTGTCGCTGGGCCAGAAGCCGTCGCTGGACGACACGCCGACGTAGGTTCTCGCCCTCGAACATCTGTTCGGCTACTGTCATCCACAGGTTCGGCGCTCGTCCCACGGTCCACAGGTCCGCGAACGTCGGCGCCCGCTGTCGGTGGTGTCGCCTAGCGTCGCCTCGACGACAACAGCCCCTCGGTCGGCAGGTCCGGCCGCGATTTTCAAGGTGAGGACCATGCCCGCTCCCGCAGAACGTGAGAAGGCGCTCGACACCGCCCTGGCGCAGATCGACAAGCAGTTCGGCAAGGGCTCGGTCATGCGTCTCGGGGACGACGTGCGCGCACCGATCGAGGTCATCCCCACCGGCTCGGTGGCCCTGGACGTCGCTCTGGGCATCGGCGGCCTTCCTCGTGGCCGCGTGGTGGAGATCTACGGCCCGGAGTCCTCGGGCAAGACCACCGTCGCGCTGCACGCTGTGGCCAACGCCCAGCGCGCCGGCGGCATCGCCGCCTTCATCGACGCCGAGCACGCACTCGACCCCGAGTACGCGAAGAAGCTTGGCGTCGACACCGACGCGCTGCTCGTCTCCCAGCCCGACACCGGGGAGCAGGCGCTCGAGATCGCCGACATGCTGATCCGCTCCGGCGCCCTCGACATCATCGTGATCGACTCGGTGGCCGCGCTCGTGCCGCGCGCCGAGATCGAGGGCGAGATGGGCGACAGCCACGTGGGTCTGCAGGCCCGGCTGATGTCCCAGGCCCTGCGCAAGATCACGGGTGCGCTCAACAACTCCAAGACGACTGCGATCTTCATCAACCAGCTACGCGAGAAGATCGGTGTCATGTTCGGCTCGCCCGAGACGACGACCGGTGGCAAGGCGCTGAAGTTCTACGCCTCGGTCCGGCTGGACGTGCGCCGGATCGAGACGCTGAAGGACGGCAGCGAGCCGGTCGGCAACCGGACCCGGTGCAAGATCGTCAAGAACAAGATGGCCCCGCCGTTCAAGCAGGCCGAGTTCGACATCCTCTACGGCCACGGCATCTCCCGCGAGGGCGGCCTGATCGACATGGGTGTGGAGCAGGGCTTCGTCCGCAAGTCCGGCGCCTGGTACACCTACGACGGCGACCAGCTGGGGCAGGGCAAGGAGAACGCGCGGTCCTTCCTGCGCGACAACCCCGACCTGGCGAACGAGCTGGAGAAGAAGATCAAGGAGAAGCTCGGCATCGGGCCGCGGGTCGACGCGCCGGCCGAGGATGTCGCCGAGGTCAAGGTCGACTTCTGACCGCTCCTGCGGCCAGCGACCGTGCGTGCCGAGGCCCAGGCTGGCAGGGCTGAGCAGGGCTGAGCACCCAGGGCTGAGCACCCAGGGCTGAGCAGGGCTGAGCACCCAGGCTGAGCGGGGCTGAGCGGGGCTGAGCACCCAAGGCCAAGAACCCCAGGCGGAGAACGAGCCGAGGAGGCGAGCCGATGACGGCGCCCACCGGTCGCGCCCGAACCCGGCCGCGACGGACCGGCCCTGACGAGCCACTGCCGGGCGGAGCTGCCGACAGCACACCGGACGCCGACCCGGAGTCGGTGGCCCGCGCGATCGTGCTCCGACAGCTCACGATGGCGCCGCGCAGCCGGGCGCAGCTGGCCGACAAGCTCGCGCAGCGCGGCGCGCCGCAGGACGTCGCCGAGCGGGTCCTCGACCGGTTCGAGCAGGTGGGGCTGGTGGACGACGCGGCGTTCGCCGCGGGCTGGGTGCGGTCGCGGCACCAGACCCGCGGGCTGTCGCGGCGGGCGCTTGCGCACGAGCTGCGGTCCAAGGGCATCGAGGACGAGACCGCCCAGCAGGCGCTCGCCGAAGTGGGCGGGGAGGACGAGCGGCGGGCCGCCGAGCAGCTGGTGGCTCGACGACTGCCGTCCGTGCGTGGGTTACCGCGCGACAAGCAGCTCAGCCGTCTGGCCGGCATGCTGGCCCGCAAGGGGTACGGACCCGCCGTCGCGCTGCAGGTCGTGCGGGAGGCGCTCGCCGATAAGCCGGACGCTGACCTCGTGGATCCGGGGGACGTCCTCGACCCGTGACGCGCTGGAAAGGTGCCAAGGCGCATCTGCTCAGCCGAGTGCGCCGAGTCCGGGGCATCTGCGCATCGGGCACGACGGGATCCGCAGCATCGGGGCACTTGGCCGAGAACCACAACGTGCGCCGGAACGCGGCCGCCTGGATCCTCGCCAAGCCCCGCCCGCGGTGCTTGACTACCCGCACCTGCTCGAAGGAGGACGATGCCGACCTCGGGGAGCCGTCGACGGGTTGCCGCAGTGCTGGCTGCGCTCTTGCTGCTGGTGTCGCTGGCCGCGTGCGGCACCCGCAGTGACGCGGCGGACGACCCGAAGACCATCACGGTGTGGAACCTGGACGGGCAGCCGGACCGGTTGGCCGCGGTGAAGGTCATCAACGAGCGGTTCACCGGTGATAGCGGCGTCCAGGTGGACGAGGTCGCGGTCCAGGAGAACCAGCTGCCGACCCTCATCGCCTCCGCCGCCGTGTCCGGCACGCTGCCAGACCTGATCAGCGGGCTGCCGTTGGGCTTCTTGCGCCAGCTCGAGCAGCTTCGGCTGCTCGACACCCAGGTCGCTGGGAACGTCGTGAGCCAGCTCGACCCGGCGACATTTGCACCACAGGCGCTTCAGCTCACCCAGGACGGCGATGCCCAGCTCGGAGTCCCGTCCGATGCCTGGACCCAGGTGCTCTACTACCGCAAGGACCTGTTCGCCGAGCGGGGTCTGGCGCCGCCCACGAGCTACGCCGCGATCCAGGCGGCCGCGGCCGCGCTCAACACGCGCGACCGCAGCGGCATCACGCTGGCGACGGACCCCGCGGACCCGTTCACCCAGCAGACATTCGAGTGGATGGCGCTCGGTAACGACTGCCAGCTGGTGGCCCGTGACGGCGACGTGCAGGTCGCGAGCCCGGCGTGCCAGAGGACCTTCAGCGTCTACGGCGATCTGGCGCGGCGATACTCCCCGCAGGGCACGCAGACCGTGGACTCGACCCGCGCCACCTACTTCGCCGGTCAGGCGGCGATGACCATTTGGTCCACGTTCCTGCTGGACGAGCTCGGCGGCCTGCGCGACGACGCTCTGCCCACCTGCCAGCAGTGCCAGAAGGACCCGGAGTGGCTCTCGCACAACACCGGCCTCGTCACCGCGGTACAGGGCCCGGACGGGGCTCGTCCCGTGGGGTACGGGGAGATCGCCTCCTGGGCCGTGCTGGAGGGGGCCACGCCCGCGACCGCGGACTACGTCAAGTACATGATGTCCGAGGGGTACGAGGCGGCCCTGAGGGTCGCCCCCGAGGGCAAGTACCCGATGCGCCGCGGCACCGCGCAGGACCCGGAGCAGTTCGTCCACGTCTGGCCGACCCTGCCGGCCGGGGTGGACCGCAAGAAGCCGCTGGCCGACATCTATGGCCGGGCGACGATCGACCAGCTGGCCCGGGCCACGGACACCATGCAGCGATGGGCCATTCCGCAGGGTCAGGGCGCCCTGCTCGGGCCGACGGTCGCCGAGCTCGTCGTCCCGAAGGCGCTGTCCGCGCTCGCCCAGGGCGAGCCACCGGCCGAGACCGCAGGCGCCACCCGCGACGCCGTCGAGGAGATCCAGAGGTCGATGCGATGAGCACCCAGGTCGCCGGGCCGAGCGCCCCAGCACCAGGCCGACCGCGCGCCGCGGCCTCGGGTCGCCGCAGCCCCCGCGCGGCCCGCGAGAACCGCGACGGTCTGGTGATGGTGCTGCCCACCGCGGTGCTCGTCGTCGCGGTGGTTGTCGTGCCGGTGCTGTGGAACGTCGTTCTCGCCTTCCAGCGGCTCACGCTGGTCGACATCCGCGACGCCGGCATCTTCCAGCAGGCGACGTTGCAGAACTTCGCCCGGGTGTTCTCCAGTCCGGGCTTCTGGAGCTCGATCGGGACGACCATCGTCTACTCGGTGTTTGCGACGGCCGGCTCCATCCTGCTCGGACTACTGCTCGCGCTGGCCCTGCGCCGGCCATTTCGCGGGCGCGGGCTGCTCCGCGGGATCCTGTTGCTTCCGTACGTGGCGCCCGTGGTGGCCGTCACGTTCGTGTGGACGGTGATGCTCAACCCGCAGTACGGCGTGGTCAACGTGTGGGGCCAGCAGCTGCTCGGCTGGGATCGGCCGATCGACTTCCTCGGGCGGGCGCCGTACGCCCTGATCACCGTCATCGGCTTCGAGATCTGGCGCTACTTCCCGTTCGCGCTGCTGTTCCTGTCCGCCCGGCTGCTCGCCGTGCCGCGCGAGCTGGAGGAGGCGGCGGTCATGGACGGCGCCTCCCTGCTGCAGCGATACCGCTTCATCGTGCTGCCCCAGCTGCTGCCAGTGATCGCTCTGCTCTCGGTCCTGCGGCTGATCATGACCTTCAACAAGTTCGACGACGTCTTCCTGCTGACCGGGGGCGGCGCCGGGACCCAGGTCGCTGCGGTCCGCGTCTACGACACGCTGACCGGGCGGTTCGACGTCGGGGGAGCGGCCGCCCAGGCCCTGGTGCTCGCCGCCATCCTCGCCGTGTCGCTCTTCTGCTATATGCGCTTCTTCGTCCGGCGGGAGGTCGCGTGATGCGGCGCACCGGTCAGGAGCGGCTCTTCGAAGTGCTCCGTTGGCTCCTGCTGGCGGGCGCCCTGCTGGTTGTCGTCTTCCCCTTCTACTACATGCTCGTGCTGAGCGTCGTTCCGATCGAGTCGCTGCTGCTGGCGCCCGGCCGCATCTGGGTCACCGCCCAGGAGTTCACGGTCGAGACCTACCGCACCGTGCTCGCGTCCGTGGACGACGGAGGGCAGGGGTTCACGATCTTCCTCCGCAACTCCACCCTGGTCGCCAGCGCGGTCGTGGTCGTCACACTGCTGGTGTCGATCCCCGGCGCGTATGCCGTGGCCCGGTTGGGCTTCGTCGGCCGCGACAAGATCAGCACGCTGTTCCTGGCGGTCTACCTGTTTCCCAGCATCGTGCTGGCGGTACCGCTGTTCATCGGGTTCGCCCGGTTGGGCCTGCAGGCGTCCCTGCTCGGTCTGATGCTCGTGTACGTCGTGACGACCGTACCGGTGTCGATCTACATGCTGCGCACCTACTTCCAGACCATCCCGGTCAGCATCGAGGAGGCCGCGGTGCTGGACGGCGCAGGCCGGGTCGCGCTGATGCGGCGGGTGACGCTGCCGCTCGCCATGCCGTCCATCGTGTCGACCGGCCTCTACGTCTTCATGATCGCCTGGAACGAGTTCCTCTTCGCGCTGCTGTTCCTGTCCGCCAAGCCGAACCTGTGGACCGTCTCGCTCGGTCTGGCCCAGCTGTCGAACGGCATCGAGGTACCGAAGACCGTCCTGATGGCCGGTTCGGTGATCCTCACGGTGCCGATCATCCTGCTCTACCTGCTCGCCGAGCGGGCCCTGACCGAGGGGCTCACGAGCGGCGCCGACAAGGGCTGACCGGAACCGCGGCCGCCGCGCCGAGGGGGCACACGAGGGCGCTCACGAGCGGCGTCGGCAAGCGCTAGCCAGGGCTCAGGCCCGCGCGGCGGCGTGCCCACCGGGAGCCTGAACCTCCACCTCCGTGGTCGGCAGCGCCTCGGTCGGTCCACCCTTCGGCGAGCGCCGCGTCCGCCGCTCCAGCCAGGAGGCCAGCAGGCTCAGCGCCACGCAGGTGGCGATGTACATGGCCGCCACGATCAGGTAGGTGACGACGTACGGGAAGTTGAACGCGCCGCCCCGGCCGCCGATCTGCTTGCCGACGTAGAGCAGCTCGTTGTAGGTGACGATGAACCCGAGAGCGGTGTCCTTCAGCAGCACGACCAGCTGGCTGATGATGGCCGGCAGCATGCTACGCACCGCCTGCGGCAGCAGCACCTGACGCATCACCTGGCCCTTGGACAGGCCCAGCGCGAACGCGGCCTCGGACTGCCCGCGCGGCACGGCGGCGATGCCGGCGCGGAAGATCTCCGCCAGCACCGATCCGTTGTACAGCGTGAGTCCCAGCACGACGGCCCACATCGGCGAGAGCCCGAGGCCGTACTCCAGCGACCCGTAGTAGAAGAAGAAGATCAGGATGAGCAGCGGCACCGCCCGGAAGAACTCGACCAGCGCGGTCGACGGCGTCCGGACCAGTGCGCGCTCGGACCGCCGTCCGCTGGCGAGCACGGCACCGAGCAGCAGCGCCAGCACGGTGGCCACCGCGGCGGCCTTCAGCGTCGCCAGGTAGCCCTGGAGCAGCGCGCGTTGCACCTCGGCGTACTGGAACTGGGCCAGCCGCCCGGCCGAGAACTGGTCGGTGTCGATCATCAGGAACAGCAGGCCGCCGATGATCAGCGCCCCGAACGCGATGGTGATCACGCTCAGCAGCTGGTTGCGCCGACGCGCCCGCGGGCCCGGAGCGTCATAGAGGACGGTCGCGCCGCTCATGACAGCTGCCCCGGGCGGCGTGACCTCAGCGAGCCAGGGAGAAGGGGGTTCATGCCGCCACCGCCGCATGTCGCTCGGCCGAGCGTTGGAGAAGCGCGAGTGGCGCCACCAGCAGCACGAAGATGATCGCGATCCAGATGTTGGTGAACAGCTGGTTCGCTCCTCGCTCGGACAGGTAGTCCGGCAGCGAGCCGGCCTGCTGGACGTTGACCGCGGTCGCCACGGTCGTGTTCTTGAGCAGCGCGATCAGCACACTGACCAGCGGGGGCACGCTCGCTCGCAGCGCCTGCGGCAGCACCACCTCGCCGAACACCTGCCCGAACGGCATCCCGATGGCGCGTGCCGCCTCGGCCTGCCCCGCGGACACCGTGTTGATGCCCGAGCGCACGGACTCGCAGACGAACGCCGCGGTGTAGAGGATGAGACCGATGCAGGCCGCGGGGAAGTAGTCGAGCGGGATCCCCAGCTTGGGGGCCGCGAAGCCGAAGAACACCAGCACGAGCGTCAGCGGCGTGTTCCGCACGGTGTTGACGTACAGCGTCCCGAACGCCCGCATGGCCGGCACCGGCGACACGCGCAGCGCCCCGAGCACTGTCCCCAGGATCAACGCACCGACGCCGCCGATGAGGAACAGCTCGATGGTGGTCCGGAAGAACTGGACGAACAGGTCGGCGTTGTCGGTCAGCACGGAGACGAACTCGCTCATCGTGTGTCCCTGGACGAGGCGGACGGGGAACGGTCAGGCCGGTGGACGCCGTCCCGGGCGAAGGATCGCCCGGGACGGCGGGCCCTCAGTACTGCTCGAGCTTCGGCGGCTGCGCCGACGAGCCGGACTTGCCCAGCGTGCCGTCGTAGATCTTCCGCCAGGTGCCATCGCTGAAGGACTTGAGGAGGATGGCGTTCACAGCTCTGCGCAGCGCCTTGTCGTCATGCGGCAGCCCGATGCCGTACTTCTCGATGCTGAACGGCTTGCCGACGACCTTCATGGCGGACGGGTTCTGCGCGGCGAAGCCCTTGAGGATCGCGTCGTCGGTGGTGACGGTGTCGACCTTCTTGTCCAGCAGCTGCGAGACGCACTCGGAGTACGTCTTGAACTCCACGATGTTGGCCGGCTCGGTCAGGCCCTCGTCGCGCACCCGCTGGATCGGCGTCGACCCGGTGGCCGAGCAGACCTTCTTCCCCTTGATCGTGTCCTTGCCGGTGATCGCCGTCTCGTCCTTGCGCACCAGCAGATCCTGGCCGGCGACGAAGTACGGACCCGCGAAGGCGACGTCGTTCTTGCGCTTGTCAGTGATCGAGTAGGTGCCGACGTAGTAGTCGATCTGGCCGCCCTTGATCGCCGACTCCCGATTTGCGGACGGGATCTCGGAGTACTGGATCTTCGAGGGGTCGATGCCCAGCCCCGCTGCCACCATCTGGGCGATCTCGATGTCGAAGCCGCAGCGCTTGCCGCTCGCGTCCTTGTAGCCCAGGTTCGGCTGGTCGGCCTTGACCCCGACCTTGACGGTGCCGGCGCTCTTGATCTTGTCGTACGTCGGGCTGCCGGGGATCGACGCGCTGGCCGGCGTGAACTTCACACCGGAGGAGGTGCACGCGTCCGACGCGGCGCCGCCGGAGCCTCCCGCGCTCGGGGTGCCCTCCTTCCCGCAGCCGCTGAGAGCCACCGCGAGGGCGGCCCCGGCGAGAACGACGGCGCTGGTGCGCAACTTCATGGTTCCTCTTCTCCGGAGTGGGTGGATGGGCCCGGCGGGGTACCGCCGGTCGCGCCGGGCGCCCGGGTCGGACGCCGAGGGCGCGTGGAGCGCGGTCAGTGGGTGAGGATCTTGGACAGGAAGTCCTTCGCCCGGTCGGACGTCGGTGCGGTGAAGAACTGCTCGGGCTCGGCCTGCTCGACGATCTCGCCTTCAGCCATGAAGACGACACGGTCCGCCGCCCGCCGGGCGAAGCCCATCTCGTGCGTGATGACGACCATGGTCATGCCCGAGCGGGCGAGCGAGGTCATCACGTCGAGGACCTCGTTGATCATCTCGGGGTCGAGCGCCGAGGTCGGCTCGTCGAAAAGGATCACCTTGGGGTCCATGGCGAGCGCCCTGGCGATGGCGACGCGCTGCTGTTGGCCGCCGGACAGCTGGGCCGGGTACTTCGTCGCCTGGGCCTTGACGCCCACCCTGTCCAGCAGCTCGTTGGCCCGCGCCTCGGCCTCGGCCTTGGGCGTCCCGCGGACCTTGATCGGTCCCAGTGTGACGTTCTCCAGGATCGTCTTGTGGGCGAACAGGTTGAACGACTGGAACACCATGCCGACGTCGGCCCGCAGCCTGGCCAGACCCTTGCCCTCCGCGGGCAGCGGCTGGCCATCGACGGTGATCCGCCCCGACTCGATGGTCTCCAGCCGGTTGATCGCCCGGCACAGGGTCGACTTGCCGGACCCGGACGGGCCGATCACCACGACGACCTCGCCCTCGCCGACCTCGAGGTTGACGTCCTTGAGCACATGCAGGCTGCCGAAGTGCTTGTTGACCTGCTCCAGGGTGACCAGCGGACGGCGACCGGTCGTGGGGATGCGAGCGTCGTCCGGGCGCGTCGTCGGCGCGGCGGCGTCGGCAGGAAGCGGCTCGGTCATGACCGGCAACCTATCCGCCGGTGGTTGCGGTGGCTACGGGCGGCACCGCTCACGGACCGGTCGTCACCCGTCCGTGACCTGGGATGCCGTGCGCGAGTGCCCCGCCGCTCGGCGGCCGAGGCGCCGCGATGGTCGGCGTGCCGACGCGCCAGGTTTGCCCGGCGGGCGGCACGATCGGCTCGGCACCCGCCGCCGGGCGGGGCCCGGACGCGGCGCCGGACGTCGAGAGGAACGGGGAGCATCGTGGAGCTCGGCTTGGGCGGCAAGGTGGCGGTCGTGACCGGCGGCAGCTCCGGTATTGGGTTGGCGGTCGCGGAGGGGCTGGCCGCCGAGGGCGCGCACGTCGTGATGGCGGCGCGGTCCGCGGACCGGCTGGAGCGCGAGGCGCAGCGGCTGCGCGACACGCACGGCGTCCGCGTGGCGGCCGTGCCCTGCGACGTCGCGACCACCGAGGGCACCGACGCGCTGGTCCGCGCGACGCAGGCCGAGTTCGGCGGCGCTGACATCCTGCTCAACAACGCCGGGACGGGGTCGAACGAGACGATTCTGCAGGCGCCGGACGAGAAGTGGCAGGCCTTCTGGGACCTGCACGTCATGGCCGCGGTGCGGCTGGCCCGCGGCCTGGTCCCGGGCATGGCCGCGCGCGGCGGCGGGGTCGTCGTCCACAACGCCTCGATCTGCGCGGTGCAGCCGCTCGGCTACGAGCCGATCTACAACGTCACCAAGGCCGCGCTGATGATGTTCTCCAAAAACCTCGCCAACGAGGTGGTCGGCCAGGGGATCCGGGTGAACACGGTGAACCCCGGACTGGTACTCACGCCGGACTGGGTCAACACCGCCAAGGAGCTGACCGCCGACACCGGCGGCGACTGGCAGGGCTACCTCGACGGCATCGCCCGCGAGCACGCGCCGATCCAGCGGTTCGCCTCACCCGAGGAGGTGGCCGCGTTCATCGTGTTCCTCTGCTCAGACCAGGCCAGCTACAGCGTGGGGTCCACGTACTTCGTCGACGGCGGCTGGCTGCGCACCGTGTGACCGCTCCGTGTCATCAGGCCGTGAAAACGAGCCGTGCCTTCGCGGTCAGGGCGCCCGATGCAGCAGCGCGTGCGTCCGTTGCAGCCGCGCCAGGGTGGCTCGGGCGGTGGCCTCGGAGGAGGCAGTGGCGGCGGAGGCGCCGGGCTGGACGTCGGACGGCCCGGACAGCTGCCGCGCCGATGCGCGAGACGGCGAGCGCAGCCCGTTCGCCGCCGTGGCGGCCGGGCGGGCGCTGGTGTAGAGCCAGGCCTTGAAGAAGCCGTCGAGCTGCTGGCCGGAGACCTGCTCGGCCAGGGCCGTGAACTGGCCGACCTGTGCGTTGCCGTGGCGGTGCGCGGAGGCCCAGCGACGCATCAGGTCGAAGAACTTCCGGTCCCCGATCCGGCGGCGCAGGGCCTGCAGGGTCATCGCCCCGCGGTCGTACACCGCCTGGTCGAACTCCTCACCCTTGCCAGGCCGGCCGATCTGCAGCTCCCAGAACGAGTCGGACTTGGGGTAGACCTCCAGGTAGAGGTCGAGCATCTCCTGCGCGGTGCCCTCGTGGTGCTGCTCGGACCACAGCCACTCGGTGAAGGTGGCGAAGCCCTCGTTCAGCCAGATGTCGCGCCAGCGGTTGACCGAGACGCTGTCGCCGAACCACTGGTGCGCCTGCTCGTGCACGATCACGGACAGGTTCGAGCCGCCCGCCCAGAACTCGCGGGAGTACACCGGCCGGGTCTGCGTCTCCATGGCGAAGCCGAAGCTCGCGCGCGGCGCCACGCCTCCGACGGCGTCGAAGGGGTACGGCCCCCACTGCTTGCTCAGCCAGGACACCACCGAGGCGGTGCGCCTGAAGTCCTGCTTGGCGTACCGACCGGCGGCGCCGCCGTTCGACGCCACCGCGGTGACCACCGGCAGCCCGGAGCTGGTCTTGCCGTAGGCGACGTCGAACTGCCCGACCGCCATGAAGGCGAGGTAGCTCGCCATCGGCGCCCGCTCGCGCCAGTGCCAGACGTCCCGACCGTCCTTCGCGCGCTTCTTCGACACGCGGACCCCGTTGCTCAGCGCCTCGACGCCGTGCGGCACGGTGATGCTGATGTCGTACCCGGCCTTGTCCCGCGGGTGGTCGTTGCTGGGGAACCACCACGCCGCGATCTCCGGCTCGCCCACCGCGACGGCGCCGTCCGAGGTGCGGATCCACGGCTTCTTGCCAGCCACGCGCACCCGGTCGGGGTAGCCGGCGTACGTCACGACCACCTTCATCCGGGCGTCCTTGCGGATGCCGCGGGCCGGCGTGACGACGAGCTCGCCGCCCTTCTGGCTGGTGCGGGCCTTGCGGCCGTCGACGTCGACCCGGCTTGCGCGCAGCGCCAGGTCGAGCTGGAAGCGGGACAGGTCCTGCGTCGCGACCGCGGTGATCGTGGTGTGGCCGGCCAGCCGCCCGGTCCGCGGGCTGTACCGGACGCGGACGTCGTAGTGGCGCACGTTGTAGCCGCCGTTGCCGTAGGTCTTATAGGTGGGGTCCCCGATCCCGGCCGCGCCGGGGGTGTAGTGGGGCGCCAGCCGCTGGCTGGCGAGGGCGGCAGCCGCGGACGCCGCCGAGGTCACGGCCGGCACCGCCGGCGCGGCGCCCGCGACGGTGGCCGAGCCGGCCACCAGGGCCAGTGCGGCACCGACGGCGACGGGCGCGGCCGCCGCGCGCATCGGTCGGCGGGTTGGGGACGACGAGACGGTGCGGTGCACCTGCGGCTCCTGGGGGTGATCGGGGGCTGACCGGAGACTGACTGGGACCCGGCGCCGTGGTGCGCACCCCGTGGTGCCCCCCGCCCGGACCGCACCAGCGTACCGGCCCGCAGCGGCCGGACGGGACGTTCCCGCGACGCCGTACCCTGGATGGGCCATGGACAGCACCACGAGGACCTACGACGTCCGCACCTTCGGGTGCCAGATGAACGTGCACGACTCCGAGCGGCTCACGGGTCTGCTCGAGGAGGCCGGCTACGTCGCCGCGGAGCCCGGCGTCGACGCCGACGTGGTGGTGTTCAACACCTGTGCGGTGCGCGAGAACGCCGACAACAAGCTGTACGGCAACCTCGGCCACCTCGCGCCGGTCAAGAAGCGCCGGCCCGGCATGCAGATCGCCGTGGGCGGCTGCCTGGCCCAGAAGGACCGCGGCGAGATCGTCCGCCGAGCCCCGTGGGTCGACGTCGTGTTCGGCACGCACAACCTCGGCTCGCTCCCCGTGCTGCTCGAGCGCGCGCGGCACAACGAGCAGGCACAGGTGGAGATCCTGGAGAGCCTGGAGGTCTTCCCGTCCACGCTGCCCACCAAGCGCGAGTCCGCGTACGCCGGCTGGGTGTCGATCAGCGTCGGCTGCAACAACACCTGCACCTTCTGCATCGTCCCCAGCCTGCGCGGCAAGGAGCGCGACCGGCGGCCCGGCGAGATTCTGGCCGAGGTCGAGGCACTCGTCGCGGAGGGCGCGCTGGAGGTCACCCTCCTGGGGCAGAACGTCAACAGCTACGGAGTCGAGTTCGGCGACCGGCTGGCCTTCGGCAAGCTGCTGCGCGCCTGCGGTGACGTGGCGGGCCTGGAGCGGGTGCGATTCACCAGCCCACACCCCGCGGCGTTCACCGACGACGTCGTCGACGCGATGGCCACGACGGCGAACGTCATGCCGAGCCTGCACATGCCGCTGCAGTCGGGGTCCGACCGCGTGCTGCGCGCGATGCGCCGCTCCTACCGGTCCGAGCGCTTTCTGGCGATCCTGGACCGCGTGCGGTCGCAGATCCCCGACGCCGCGATCACCACGGACATCATCGTCGGCTTCCCCGGTGAGACCGACGCCGACTTCGAGGCCACCCTGGACGTCGTCCGCGCCGCCCGGTTCGCCAGTGCGTTCACCTTCCAGTACTCGCGCCGGCCCGGGACGCCGGCCGCCGACCTGACGGACCAGCTGCCCAAGGCGGTGGTCCAGCAGCGGTACGAGCGGCTGGTCGCGCTGCAGGACGAGATCTCCTGGGAGCTGAACCGCAAGCAGGAGGGGCGGGTGCTCGAGGTCCTCGTCGCGGAGGGGGAGGGCCGCAAGGACGGCGCGACGCACCGCCTGTCGGGCCGCGCTCCGGACAACCGGCTCGTGCACTTCGCGGTGGCGGCCGGGGCGCCAGTGCCCCGGCCCGGCGACCTGGCACGGGTCGGCGTCACCCATGGCGCTCCGCACCACCTGGTGGCGGACGCCGCGCTGGCCGGTGGCACCTACGAGGTCCGCCGGACCCGGGCCGGCGACGCGTGGGCCGCCCGCACCGAGCGAGGCCAGGACCGGCCGCCCACCGGACCGCGTTCGGTCGGGCGTCCGGTCGGGCTTGGCCTGCCGTCGGTCGGCGCACCGCCGGCCGTCGCGGCCGCGCCGTCCTGCCGCTGACGCCGGCGTGCCGCCGACCCCGCTCGTCGCCGTGGTCGGGCCCACCGCGACCGGCAAGTCCGACCTCGGCATCGCGCTGGCGCTGGACCTGGACGGGGAGGTCGTGAATGCCGACGCCATGCAGCTGTACCGCGGCATGGACGTCGGCACGGCCAAGCAGGCGCCGGACGCGTGGCGCGGGGTGCCGCACCACCTGCTGGACGTCCTGGACGTCACCGACGAGGCCAGCGTCGCGGCGTACCAGCGGGACGTCCGCGCGGTCGTCGACGGTATCGCGTCGCGCGGCCGCGTGCCGGTTCTCGTCGGCGGGTCGGGGCTGTACGTGCGCGCGGCGCTGGACCGGCTGCAGATCCCGCCGACCGACCCCGCGATCCGCTCGCGGCTGGAGGCGGAGGCCGAGGGGGCTGGCGCACAGCGGATGCACGAGCGGCTGGCGCGCGTCGACCCCGTGTCGGCCCGGCGAATCCTGCCCGGCAACGTGCGGCGCGTCGTGCGGGCGCTGGAGGTCGTCGAGCTGACCGGGCGTCCGTTCAGCGCCACCCTTCCCGAGCCTGCGTACCTGCGCCCGACGGTGCAACTGGGGCTGCGCGCGCCACGGCCGGAGCTGGACCAGCGGATCGAGCGCCGGGTCCGCCGGATGTGGGAGGACGGCCTGCTGGACGAGGTGGCGCGGCTGGTGCCGCACGGGCTGCGAAGCGGGCGGACGGCGTCCCGGGCCGTCGGGTACGCGCAGGCGCTGGCGGAGCTGGACGGGGTGCTGGACCGCGACGCGGCCCAGCAGGAGACCGCGCGGCTCACCCGGCGGCTGGCCCGGCGGCAGGAGTCGTGGTTCGGGCGCGACGACCGTGTGGTCTGGCTTGACTACGACGAGCCTGGGTTGCTCGCGCGAGCGCTGAACGTCGTCCGTGCGGGCGGTGATGGCCGATGATGGGTCCGTGAGCGACCAGCTGCGGTTCAGCAAGGGGCACGGCACCGAGAACGACTTCGTGCTGGTGCCCGACCCGGACGGGAAGCTCGAGCTGTCCGCGGAGCGTGTACGCCGGCTGGCCGACCGGCGCGCCGGCATCGGAGGTGACGGCGTGATCCGGGTGGTCCGCAGCGCGGCCGCGCCCGAGGTGGCCGACCAGGCCGACGACGCCGAGTGGTTCATGGACTATCGCAACGCCGACGGGTCGCTCGCCGAGATGTGCGGGAACGGTATCCGGGTGTTCGCTCGCTACCTGCTGCGCGAGGGGCTGGTCAACGGTGCCCGGTCGTTCCGGGTGGCAACCAGGAACGGGCCCAAGGACATCACCGTTCGCGGCGACGACATCGCCGTCGACCTCGGTGCCTGGCGGGTCGCCGGCGGCGAGGCTGCCCTGGCTGCCGGTGGCGACGCGCACGTCCGGGTGCACGGCCTGCCGGGACCGATGGCGGCCCTGTCCCTCGACCTCGGAAACCCGCACACCGTCGTCCTGCTGCCCGGCGAGGCCGACCTGGCCGCGGCCGACCTGAGCCGCCCGCCCGGCGTCACCCCAGAGCCGCCGGAGGGCACCAACGTCGAGCTGGTGGTACCGCTGGCCTCCGGCCACCTCGCGATGCGGGTGCACGAGCGTGGGGTCGGGGAGACCCGCTCGTGCGGCACCGGCGCGGCCGCCGC
>DATFPQ010000204.1:0-2310 GCA_035264765.1 Actinomycetales bacterium
GTGCCGATCGAGGAGGTCGCCGGCGCGGTCAAGGAGCTGATCGACGACGGCAAGGTCAAGCACTTCGGCCTCTCCGAAGCCGGAGCGCAGACGATCCGCCGCGCCCACGCGGTGCAGCCGGTGACCGCGCTCCAGTCCGAGTACTCGCTGTGGTGGCGGGAGCCGGAGGAGCAGATCATCCCGGCGCTCGAGGAGCTCGGCATCGGCTTCGTTCCCTTCAGCCCGCTCGGGAAGGGCTTCCTCACCGGCACCATCGACCAGACGACGCAGTTCGCGAGCGGCGACTTCCGCAACACCGTCCCGCGCTTCACCGATGCCGAGGCGCGCAAGGCGAACCTCGCCTTCGTCGAGCTGCTGAAGGAAATCGCCGCGGACAAGGAGACGACGCCGGCGCAGGTCGCGCTGGCGTGGCTGCTCGCCCAGAAGCCGTGGATCGTCCCGATCCCCGGCACGACCAAGCTGCACCGGCTCGAGCAGAACCTGGCCGCGGTCAACGTCGAGCTGACAGCGGACGAGCTGCGCAAGATCGAGGAGGCGCAGATCCAGGCGCGGGGCGAGCGCTACCAGCCCCGGCAGCAGCAGATGATCGACCGCTAGCGCCGAGTCGAGAACACGATGACCAACGGCGGCGGGCCGGTGCGGTCAGCGCTGCCGGGGCACAGGTGAGGGATGGGCCAAGCTGAGATCGCGGGCCGCCGCCTTCGTCTTGGGGGCGATCGTGTCGCCGACCGACCCGCTGGCGGCGGCGACCATCATGCGGCGCCTCGGCGTCCCGCGGCGCCTGGTGAGTGCGGTCGAGAGCGAGGGCCTGCCGACCCAGGACGCTAGGTGGCTGTCAGCCACGCCAGCAGGCGACCCCGCGACCAGCAGCGGCCAATGGCCTCGGCATGCAGCGCCGACCGGTCGAACACCGCCAGGCCGATGATGCTGTGGCCAGAGGCGCGGCGATCGCCAAGGGTCGGGATCGCCGGCGCGACGCCGACCCCCTCGGCTGACACCCACGCCACCGCCCGCCCGGCCGCCGCTTCATCCAGGCGGTGCAGGAACCGCAGGCGGCGCTCGAGCGGGACCTGCGACAGCGCCCAGGTCGTGGTCACCACCGCCAGGGCGTCGGTGGGCACACCGGCCAAGGCGTCGGGCAGCAGCTCGACGGGGTCGCCTTGCAGCAGCCGCCGCGGGACGGTCGCCGCCAACGCCAGCTCGGCGTCCAGCCTCGCCAGCTGCTCGGGCTGATCCGGCCACTGACAGGCCCGCAACCAGCGGGCGTCATCGGGGTCGGTCACATCGACCGGATCCAGGTCGACCCCGACCCGGGCCACGACCTCGGGCACCGCCCGGGTCGGGACGGGCCGCTCGCCCACGACCGAACACGACAGCTGCACCGGAGATGCCGGGTCGCCCAGTGATTGTCGGTTGCTGTAGGTGATGCCAACCCGATCGACAGTGAGATTGAACCCAGCCGAACAGCCCACATCGATCAGCCCAACCGCCGTGGCGCCGACCCGGCGCGCCGCCTCGGCAATGGCCGGATACAACACCGCGCCGCGTCCGGTCTCATTGGTCCGCGGCCGCCGGCGCGCGGCGATGGCCACCACCGAGTCGGTCATCCCCACCAGGGTGTCGATCGCCGCCTCAGCGGCAGCGTCGCCGTCGGAAGCGGCGTAGGCGGCGGCCAGCGCCGGGGCTCGTCCGGCGAGGGCGAGGTCGTGCAGGGCGGCCAGGATCACCCTGGGGTGCCGCTTGCGCGCCGGCGCCGCCTCGATCGCCCCCAGCGCCGCCTCGGACGCACTCAGGGCGACAGCGACCCGCTGGTACAACGGCGAGGTCTCGGCGGCGTCGACCTCACCGAAGCGCCGGTACATCTGCGCGAGGGTGCGGGCCCTCCCCACCGGTACGGCGCTTCTTGCGGTCGGCCCTGGCATCCCGACGATTCTAGCCAGAGGAGACCCCGACCGACACGCCGGCTACCGCCGCACCCGCAATCCGACCTGACAGGACACCAGATCAGGTTCGGCGGACGTTGCCGGGGTCGCGGTGGGCGACCTCGCGCTGGATGAGCCACCGCAGCACCACCTGGGCCACCGACTTACCGAGGCACCAGGTGTCGGCGTTCCAGCCGTTGCTGACCCGATGGTCCCACTCGAACATCGAGCCTTACGGCTGGGATCGCAGCAGGGCGACCTCGGGATACTCCTCGGCCGGACCGTAGCCGTGCTCGACCAGCCAGCGGGTCGCCAGCAGGCAACGCAACGACCACCACCCGCGGACCACGTCGAGGTCGACGTCGGTGCCGTAGCCGGCGACGACGTC
>DATFPQ010000205.1:0-7165 GCA_035264765.1 Actinomycetales bacterium
CCGGAAGGGTCCCCAGGGCGTCCGGCCCAGGATACGGCCGGGCGCCGACGCCGGCCGCCAGCCCTCCGCCGGACTACTCCGCTCCGCCGAGCCGTTTCACTCGTCCCAGCGAATGTCTACTCTATATGTCGGCGTCGGGCGCTCGGTGCCGGCCGCGTTCTGCGGCGTGCTGCTGGCGCGTGCGCTCGGCCATGGTGACGGCGTCGAGCACGTCATCCAGATGGCACTGGGCGTCGCGCTGCTCGTGGCGGCCGCCGGGCTCACCGTTCGGGCGAACCTGCGGCTGCTCGAGCGCGCCCGCGAGCGCGACGGCGTCGCGGCACCGCTCCCCCAGGGACGCCCGACCGTACGCGTGCGGCTGTGGCCGACGATCCTCGTAGGAGTCCTCGGCGGCCTGGTCGTCGGCATGACCTCGGTCGGATCCGGCTCGCTGATCATCATCGCCCTGATGGCGCTCTACCCGGGGTTGCGGGCCAGCGAGCTGGTCGGCACCGACCTCGTTCAGGCCGTGCCGCTGGTCGCGTCCGCGGCGGTCGGGCACATCCTCTTCGGGGACTTCTCCCTCGCCCTCACGCTGCCGCTGCTGCTCGGCAGCATCCCGGGGGTCTGGGTCGGCGCCCGCCTGTCCTCCTCCCTGCCTGGTGGCGTGGTGCGCCGGGCGCTGGCCTTGGTACTCCTGGCGTCCGCCCTCAAGCTGCTCGGCGCGTCGACCGGACTCTCCGGTCTGCTGCTGGGACTCACCCTGGTGCTGGCCCCGTTGCTGTGGATGGTGGCGCGCCGCCGGCACGGCTTCCCCGCCGTCGCCCGGCGCGAGCAGACCGCCGAGCGGACGCCCGAGCCTGTGGGCTGACGCCCTAACGCGGCTCGGACCGCGAGTCCTGGGTTACGGTGACGACGACCACCGCCTCGACCAGGGGGAACCGTGACGCTGCGTCGTGTGCTTGTCGGCGGCGTCCTCCCGGTTCTGCTGCTCGCCGTCGTCGCCCTCGGCTTGTGGGGGGCGGTCGAGGGTGCGCGGGCGGTGGGCGCGGCGCGCGACACCCGGGCCTCGGCTGCCGCGCTGGAGCAGGCCCTGCGCTCCGGCTCGTGGGACGCCGCGGCCCAGGAGGCCGGCCGGCTTCGCACCGGCGTCGACCGGATGGAGACCGCGCTGTCGTCGCCGCCGCTGCGCGTCGCCGGCGTGCTGCCCGTCGTGGGACGGGACGTGCGGGCCGCGCGCGAGGTCGCCCTCGGTCTGCAGGAGGCGAGCCGCGGCGCCCAGCCCCTGCTGGACGCCACGCGTGGGCTCACTGCGGGGTCGCTGCTCACCGACGGACGGATCGACATCGAGCGGCTGCAGCGGCTGGCACCGGCCGCCGCCGCGGCCGACCGTGGCCTGACGTCGGCCCAGCGCCGGATCGCGGCGATCGACGCCTCGACCTTGCACCAGCCGTTGCGCGGTCAGGTCGTCGACCTGCAGCGCCGGCTGGGCGACCTGCAAGCCCGGGGTGCGACCGCGCTGCTCGCCACGCGGCAGCTGCCCACGATGCTGGGCGGGGAGGGCAGGCGCACCTACCTCGTCGCCGTGCAGAACCCGGCGGAGGCGCGGCCGACCGGAGGGGTCTTCGGCGCCTACGGCGTGCTGGCGGGGGAGGACGGCCGCCTGCAGCTGGTCGACGCGGGAACGGCCGCACGGCTGCGGGCGTCGGGTGGCGACGGCCCGGTGCGGGCGCAGGACGTCAACCTCTCACCCGACTTCCCGGCGGCCGCCCGCAGCTTAGAGCGACTCTGGCGCGGCACCGGTCGGGATGCCGCTGACGGCGTGCTCTCGGCGGACCCGGTGGCCCTGCAGGCCATCGTCCGGCGGATCGGCTCCGTGCCGGTAGGCGGCGGTCCGATGCTGACGGGGGACAACACCTCCGCCGTGCTGATGGAGCCAGTCGACCGGCTGCTCCGCGCCGACCCGGTCGCGCGTGAGGCGTACCTGGCCCAGGCGGCCTCGGCGGTACTGGCCCGGATCATCGCGCCGGGCTCTGGTATCAGCGCCGTGTGGAAGGCACTGTCGGCGCCCGGCCCGCGCCGCCACGTGATGGCGTGGACCCGAGAGCCGCGGGAGAACGCGCTGCTACGACGCCTCGGGGTGTCCGGTGAGCTGCCGGCTCCGGACGCCGCATCGGTCGGCGTCTACGTCACCAACGCCGACGCGTCCAACTTCGACTTCTACCTGCGCCGCACCCTGACGGTTGCCGCCCGGTGTGGTCCCAACGGGCCGCAGCTGACTTTGCGGTTGGGCAATGGCGCGCCTTCTTCCCACACGGTGACCGTCGCCTTGTACCTGCCGCCCGAGCGGGGGCTGCGCCGGCTCACCGTGAACGGTCGGCCGGCCCCGTACGACCCCGGTAGGGACCGCGGCTGGACGACGGCGCGGGCCACGGTGACGGTCCCGCGCGGCGCGGCGATGGACGTGCGCGCCGAGCTTTCGGGTGCCGGCCCGGTCACGACGGTTCACGACCAGCCGGCCGTCACCCCGCTCGGCCGCGTCGACGTCCCATGCCGGGGATGACCGGCCGGGACGGCCACCGCCTCAGCTCGCCGGCAGCATCCGGCTGAGCACCTCGCGCAGCATGCTGCTCGACGTGTGCATCGTGTAGGGGAAGTAGACGACGTCGACGCCGACGGCGGCGAAGTCGCTCTCGAGCTTGTCGCCCTTCGCGGTGCCCTTCCAGTCGTCGCCCTTGAAGATGGCGTCGAAACGCAGCTGCTGCCAGACCTGGAGCTTCTCCGGCACGGTCTCGGGGACCGCCTCGTCCACCATGCGCAGGCTGCGGACGATCTCGAGCCGCTCGGCAAGCGGAATGACGGGGCAGACGCCCTTGGCGCGCATGGCCATCTCATCGGAGACCACGCCGACGACCAGCCGGTCGCATCGTGCCGCCGCGTGCCGTAGGAGGTTCAGATGGCCGATGTGGAAGAGGTCGAATACACCAGGTGCGTAGCCGACGAGCATTCCTGTGGCTCCCTCCGGGTCGGGTCTGGGCGCTCCCCGTAGAGCCGTTTCCCATTCCTGCGAAACGGAACCGACCTGGCCCCGTCGCGCCCACGTTAGCGGTCCTTGCGCCGTCACGGAGTCCCTTCCGGGACGACGCCCGACAGCTGGCGGAACCACTTCGTGAGCAGCGCTGTCCCCACCACGGCGGACAGCACCAGGAACGTCCCATAGATCCCGAGGAAGATCGACTGGTCCCCGATGAAGACGAAACCGAGCGCCAGAACGCCGAGGTCCAGCGGAAGCAGCAGCAGGCCGCGCAGGGTCACGGCTGGAGCGGGTTCGATGCTGATCCGCGGAGTCCGGTGCTCGCGCAGGAAGATCTCGGCCAGCGTTCCCGCGGCGAACAGCACCGAGGCGAGGATGACGTACAGGAGCGGCAGCAGCAGCGCGTCCGGCGAGTCGTAGAACCGGTAGACCATCACGAGCACGCCGCAGTGCAGCGCGACCACTCGGCCGGCGTCCAGCACGTGGTCGAACCACTCCCCCGACACGGTGCCGCCGCCGCGCAGCCGAGCCAGCTGGCCGTCGGCGGAGTCGAGGGCGTAGGCAAGCGCCACGAGCAGCCAGACGGCGACGCCGCTGAGCAGGCTGGGGCGCACCAGCGCCAGCACGGCAATGGCAACGGCGCTCGTCAGCCCGCTGGCGACCGTGACCTGGTTGGGTTGCAGCTGCATCCGGTAGGCGGCCGAGGCCAGCGCCCCACCCAGCCGTCGGTTCACCTGGCGGCCATAGAGGGAGACGCCGGCATGACCGCGCACTCCGGCGATCAGACGGACGCGCAACGCCTGGTTCACACTCATCGCCTCGTCCACCTCGTCGGCATCCCGGAATTCATCCTCACGACCTCTCATCGGGCACGGCGGGCTGGCACTGGTCAGGTCCTGGACAGCTCCCGGAACCACTTCCCCAGCAGCAGGCACATGAGCACCACGTTGACCGCAAGCAGCAGCGAGTAGCCGACGAAGAAGAGGTGCTCGTGCCAGCCGAGCAGGAAGACCAGGCAGAACACACCGTAGTCGGCGGGGAGCAGTCCGATGGCCGCAATGGTCGAGTCCGGCCGCGGAGCGGCTTCGTGCCCGCCGCGCCGCACGAGCGGGACGAGGGTGCCGCCCGTGAAGACAAGCGTGGACACCAGCGCGAAGGCCATCGGGACGAGCAGACCCGCGTCGTTCATCGGGGTGTACCGGTACAGCCGGACGAGGACCGCGAGGTGGACCAGGACCATCTTGCCGGCGTCGACGACGTGGTCCAGCCATTGGCCGGCCGGGGTGCCACCGCCGCGGATCCGCGCCAGCTGTCCGTCCGCGGAGTCCAGGGCGAAGCCCAGCGCGAGGCAGAGCCAGACCAGGACGGACTGCGTCACGGACGGCCTCGCCAGGGCGAGCAGCGCGGCACCGGCGACCGTGAAGGCGGCGCTCAGCAGCGTCACCTGGTTCGGCGTCAGCCCGACCACGTCGGCGGCCGCCGCGAGGAGCCGACCGGACGGCCGGTTGATGTACCGCGAGTACAGGGAGACGCCGCGGGACCCCTTCTGAGCCTCGCCCAGCGCAGCGAAGGACGCGCCGAGATCGCTTCCCCGCGCTCCGCCCCCGTGCGCCCACATCGTCAGGCCGCCCCCTGTGCACCCGCGCCGGGTCCGGTACGCCGCCGCGTCAGGCCGCGACCGTGGCCGGCAGGGACCGCCGGCTGCCGCGGAGGAGGGAGGCCGCCCCCGTCGTCGCGGCGGCCACGCTCCCGATCCCGAACGCCGCGGCGACGTAGCGCACGTCGTGCGTCAGCCAGGCCGCGCCGACGCCGAGGACCACGGTCACGACCGCGAGCACGGTCTGCTGCAGCGCGATGCCACGCGCGTTCCCGCGCAGCCGTGCGGCCAGCAGGATCGACGCGGTGCAGCTCATGGAGCAGTACTCCAGGACAGTGAACGGCAGGACGGACCGGGCGCCGGCCCAGGAGCTGCCGAGGACCTTCGTTCCGAGCTCCGGCGGCAGCAGCAGGAGCAGGGCCCCGCCCCAGACCAGCACCAGGGAGAGCAGCCCGAGGGCCACCGCGGCGCACGCCTTGAGGTCGCCCGACCGCGGACGTCGGATCAGCACGGGGGTCAGGGTGAGCGGTACCAGCGAGAACATGACGTTGAGCGGCCCCAGCAGGGTGCTCGCACCGCGCAGCGACCCCGCAGCCGCGGCGCCGAGGATCGCGGCGCTGGCCGAGATGGCGACGAGCGAGGCGGCCGAGGTGGCCATCCGGCCGAACAGGAGTGACCGGCCCACCGGGTCGTGGTGCCGCAGCGCCCGCCAGCCCTCGACGACCCGGGGACGCAGTCCCAGCCGGGCCAGCCCGACGAGCGCCGCCACGACGGCTCCCACGGCCCAGATCGCCACCGCCTGAGCGGGCTTCGGACTCATGCCGAGCATCAGGGGCACCGCGAGGAACGCCGTCCAGATGCCGTCGGACAGCACCGCCACCCCCGGCCGGTGGCTTGCGACGGATCCGAACCGCAGCAGGTCCTGCAGGCACACGACCGGCGCGACGAGCGCGACGATCAGCACCAGGGAGCCCGCCCCGCCGGAGACCCGGGCGATCGCCCACACCAGGAGCACGATGGCCGGAGCGATGGACAGGATGCCGCCGGTCGCGGTCGCGGTCGCGGCCCGGGCCTCTTCGTTGCTTGAAGACAAGGAGATGCGGTTCGCCAGGTAGGCACGGTTGAGCCCCACCATGACCGTCAGGACGGCGTAAGCGAGGGCGAAGCGGCCGAACTCGTCGGCGCTGGAGGCCCGCCCGACGAGCACTACGGCGAGGACGTTCGATGCGCTGGACAGGGCCTGGTCCAGCCCGGTGACCGCATGCGCACGCAGGCGCAGCGACGACAGCCGGTCCCGCATGCACACCCCATCGTCGTCCTGGTCGAGGGGCCTCATCATACGGTCGCGGGGTTGTCGCTGGGGGATGGTTGGCGATTCACCGCGAACGATCGACTACACTGGGTAGTGGCTTACCATCGGTTGCGCCAACAAGGCTGCACCCTCGGTAACGGACCCTTACAGTCTCCATGCCGCTCTTCAACCTTGCCGCGCTCAATCCTGGAGTTCACATGGTTCGACTCCGTCGTGCCCTTGCGGGTATGGCCGTCGCCTTCACCCCGATCGCCGCGATCGTCGCCCCCGGCCTCGCGAGCACGGCGGAGGCAACGACACCCGAGGTGGGCTTTACGGCGGACCCGCTGCCGACCTACCAGACCAATGGCATCGCCTGGGCGTTGGCGCAGGCGGAGGGAGTCGTGTACGTCGGCGGCACCTTCAGCGCCGTCCGGCCTCCGGGTTCGGCCGCAGGGGTGAACGAGTCCGCGGCGAGCAACTTCGTCGCCCTGGACGCCACGACGGGCACCCCGACGGGGTGCCAGCTGGCGTTCACCGGCCCCAGCTCCTCGGTGCGGGCGCTGGCGGTCTCGCCGGACCAGCAGACGCTTTACGCCGCGGGTCTGTTCAGCGCGGTGGGGGGCACGCCCGCTCAGAACTTCGCGGCGATCGACCTCACGACGTGCCGGCCCATCCTGTCCTTCCGCCCGCAGGTCGGGGGTTGGGCCCGCTCCATCAGCGTGGCGCCCAACGGCAACGTCTTTATCGGCGGTGACTTCGGGACGGTCAACGACCAGCCCCGGCAGCGGTTCGCCGCCTTCGACCCGACGGGCGCCCTGCTGCCGTGGGCTCCGGCCGCCGCCTCGAACCCCAAGACCGACGCGGCCACAGGCGTCACCACCATCCCGCCGTCGTCCGGCTACGCCATCGCCATCACCCCGGACGGCCAGAGCGCGGCCATCGGCGGGGCCTTCGACACCATCAACGGCGCGGACTCGCACGCGCTCGCGATCGTCGACACGGCTTCCGGCGCCGTGGTCCGCGGATACCCGAACCGGAGCTTCGCCTCGCAGGCCTCGACGGTGAAGACACTGTTCGCGGACTCGACCGGCCTCTATTCCGGCAACGAGGGCACCGGCTTCGAGGTCTTCGACGGCCGGACGGCGCTCGATCTCGGGACGTTCAACCAGCGGTGGCGGGACTGGTGCTTCGGCGCCACGCAGAGCGTCCTCGTGGAGCGCGGCAACCTGTACGGCGCGAGCCACGCGCACGACTGCAACCG
>DATFPQ010000206.1:0-8352 GCA_035264765.1 Actinomycetales bacterium
GCGCCAGCCCGAGCCTGAGGCCGCCGCCGGTGCGAGCGTCTGGTCGTCCATCCCGTCACGGTATGCGGACGACCCGTCCGTACGAACCCTGCTAGACCACTGATCGGGAGCCGATGCGGAACCGTGGCGAACCGGGCAACATGGGCGCGTGAGCCAAGCGGCAGCAGGCACGGACCCGACGCATCAGCCGTGGTGGAAGACCGCCGTGGTCTACCAGGTGTACCCGCGCAGCTTCGCGGACTCCGACGGCGACGGGATCGGTGACCTGCCCGGACTGATCTCGAAGCTGGACTACCTCGAGCAGCTCGGTGTCGACGTCGTCTGGGTGTCGCCGTTCTACCGCTCGCCCATGGACGACAACGGCTACGACATCAGCGACTACCAGGACGTCGATCCGCTGTTCGGCACCCTCGCGGACGTAGACGAGCTGATCGCCGGGCTGCACGCCCGTGGCATGAAGCTGGTCATCGACGTCGTGGTGAATCACACGTCGGACGAGCACCCCTGGTTTCTCGAGTCCCGCAGCGCGAAGGACAGCCCGAAGCGCGACTGGTACTGGTGGCGGCCAGCCCGCGAGGGAATGGAGGCGGGCGCGCCTGGGGCGGAGCCGACCAACTGGGTTTCCTTCTTCTCCGGCCCGGCGTGGCAGCTGGACGAGGCCACCGGGGAGTACTACCTGCACCTCTTCTCGCGCAAGCAGCCAGACCTGAACTGGGAGAACCCCCAGGTGCGGCAGGCGGTCTACGCGATGCTTCGCTGGTGGCTCGACCGGGGCGTCGACGGTTTCCGGATGGACGTCATCAACATGATCTCCAAGCAGCTCCCGCTGCGGGACGGGCCGGCGGTTCCCGGCAGCCCCTACGGTGACGGCTCCGCGCAGTACATCAGCGGTCCGCGCATCCACGAGTTCCTGCACGAGATGCACACCGCGGTCGTGGCCGGTCACGAGAGCACCCTGATCACGGTCGGCGAGATGCCGGGCGCGACCGTCGACCAGGCCCGCCTGTTCACCGACCCGGCCAACGCCGAGGTCGACATGGTCTTCCAGTTCGAGCACGTCGGACTCGACCAGGCGCCGGGCAACAAGTTCGACGTCCAGCCGCTGCGGCTGCTGGACCTCAAGGCGTCCCTCGGGCGCTGGCAGGCGGCGCTGGCCGAGCGCGGCTGGAACAGCCTCTACTGGAACAACCACGACCAGCCGCGAGCGGTGTCGCGCTTCGGCACCGACGACCCGAAGTTCCGAGAGCTGTCCGCGAAGCTGCTCGGGACGGTGCTGCACCTGCACCGGGGGACGCCGTACATCTACCAGGGTGAGGAGCTGGGGATGACGAACTTCCCCTTCCGCTCCATCACCGACTTCCAGGACATCGAGTCGGTGAACTACTACCGGCACGCGACCGAGTCGGGCGTCGATGAGGCGCACGTCCTCCACTCGCTGCGCTACATGAGCCGGGACAACGCCCGGACGCCGATGCAGTGGGACGCAAGCCCCAACGCCGGCTTCACCACCGGGACGCCGTGGCTGGCGGCCAACCCCAACCACGTCGACATCAACGCCGCCACGCAGGTGAGCGACCTCGGCTCGGTGTTCGCCCACTACCGCACGCTGGTCGAGCTCCGGCACACGCTGCCGGTCGTGGCCCACGGCGACTTCCACATGCTGCTGCCGAACGACGAGCAGGTCTACGCGTTCACCCGGCGGCTGGACGACGTCGAGCTGCTCGTCCTGGCGAACTTCGGTAACGAGGACGTCGTCGCCGACGTCCCGAACCCGGAGCACTGGATCGACGCGGAGTTGTTGATCTGCAACTACCCGTACGCGGTGACTGAGCCGGGGACGCCGCCGTCCCTGCGTCCTTGGGAGGCCTGCGTCTACCGCCGCAGCCCGCGCTGAGACGGCACGTTGACGCCGAGCCCGGACGCCTGTGCGAGGGCGCTGCCGGCCTGCGCCACCGACTGCTGCAGCGTCGCCACCTGGGACTGCAGCGCGGTGACAGCCGCCCTCAGCTCCTCGAGGTCGCCGCCCTCGCCGCCACCGTCCGGCAGCGTCCCGGTCACCGAGACGGTGGCCTTCATCGGGTCTCCGGACTCGGAGATGCCGCTGACGACCACGCCCGTGTCCTGCCCGGCGTAGGACTGCGACGACGGGGAGCTGGTGCCGGTCAGTGACGTGTTGCCGTTCCAGCCGGGGTAAGGGTCGCCGCCGTCGCCCCGGTTGAAGTTGAGCTCCAGCTCGCGCAGCCCGTCGGCCTGCAGCAGCCCCACCAGGTAGTGGCTCTCGTCGCTGTTGCCCTCCTGCACCTCGTCGACGTGCCAGACCAGAAGTCCGGAGCCTGGCAGCCCCGAGTCGAACCCGGTCTGCTGCCGGTTCTCCAGCAGGAAGTACTCCGTGCCGACCTCCCCACCGCTCCACAGCCGCTGCACGGTCTTGCTGGTCTTAACGTCCGGCAACGACAGGCTGGTGTCCGCGGTGACGTTGTCGACCGTCACCCACTCCTGCTGCGCCTTGCACCAGGCCGACGGGTGGGCCGGGGTGTCGCCGCCGTTGTTCCAGGAACCGCCGGCCATCAGGCACCAGTCACCGATGCCCTCGGAGGTGTAGTCGGTGTCGTACAGGTCGGGGAAGCCGAACAGCAGATGGCCGAGCTCGTGGGCGCTGACGCCGAGCTTGGCGTCCTCGGGGATGGTGAGGTACCCGTACACCTTCGTGCCGTCGGCGTCGTACTCCTCCGGCAGGACCCACTTGTGCGACCAGATGTCACCCGGGTCGCCGGTCTCCTCGCCGCCCCGGCCGGCGTGGACGATGACGAACGCGTCGACGTACCCGTCGGCGTCGTTGTCGTAGGGCTTCAGGTCGACGCCGGGGTCGGCCGCCTTCGCGGCGTCCTGCGCCATGATGTTGGCGCGTGGGTCGCCGGTCGGGCTGCCGATGCCGAAGTTGCCGTTCGCGTACCAGGACAGCGGCTGCGGCATCGTGAACGGACCCACGACCTCGCCGACGATCTCGACCAGGCCGTTCGTGACGTCCCGGAAGTACTCGACCACGCTGCCCGTCGGCACCACGCCGGTGGAGAAGAACAGGTCCTGGTAGCGGGACGTCGGCTCGCCGAAGCTCTTGTCCGGGAAGTCGATCAGGACGACGAGCACCCGCACCGGGCCGCGCAGCGGGGGCCGGTCCGCGGCGGCGCTGGTGATCTCGCGCCTCGTCGTACCGGGCCGGAAGGTCGACGGTGGGCGGATCACACCGTCGTTGAACCCGAACCGGCGTGGCTCGCGGACCAGCGCGGCCGCGCCACCCACCTCCGGCAGCCCGGCCGCGCGGCGAGCCTCGGCCGCCGCCAGGCGCACGCGCTCGCGAAGCTGGGGGCTGGCGGAGACGGCGCAGAACCTGGGGGACGGGTTCGTCCTCATGGTGCCTCCCTGCGGCAGGTGGCACAGGACTACCGAAGCCCGCAGGACGCCGTCAAGATCGGCAACCGGTCCGTCCCGGTATGTGCAGGTGCGGCTGGGGCCCCTCAGCCGCCGACGTGCATGCCGGGGCGGCGGGCAGGGTCGGGCTCCGCCTCCCGGATGACCTCGCGGGTGACCGGCGCCGTGTCGCCCTGGCCGAGCAGCACGTACCTCACCAGGTGCATCAGCGGGTTGCCCTCCGACCAGGCGAAGTAGCACTCGGGCCGCAGCCCGGTCGTGTTCCGCAGGTGCAGCAGGATCGCCGCCAGCGCGTTCGGCACCACCGGGCTCTCGACCCGCAGGACCATGTGGCCGGCGACGTCCACGCCCCGCACGTTCAGCCGGGTCGCGAAGTCCGACGGGTCGGAGACCGTGACCTCCAGGAACAGGACGCGGGCGTCGTCCGGGATCGGGTTGACCAGGCGCTGCTCGTACTCCTTGTCGCGGTACTCGGCGTCGTCCCCCGCCTGCTTCTTGTTTGCGATGACGTGCAGGCTGCCGTGGTGCGCGGCCTCCTCGATGAACCGCGCGGCGGTCTCGTCGAAGTCGATCCAGTCGGCCCGCAGCTCGGTCGTGCGCTTGATGCGGGACACGACGGAGACGACGACGATCCCCAGGATGAAGCCGACCGAGATGGTGATGCCGTCCGGCTTCTCCCGGACGTTCTCGATGAGTGCGTAGGTGAAGACCAGCGTCACGACGCCGAAACCGACCGCGGCGCCCCGGCGGCCTCCCCGCCGCGAGGACACGAAGACCGCGATCGACGCGGACACCATCATCGCCAGGATGCCGGTGGCGTAGGCGCCCGCCTGCGCGTTGACGTCTGCCTTGAACGCGATGGTCAGGCCGATGGCGATGACGGTGTAGACGAGGACCACGGGGCGGACGGCACGTCCCCACTCCGGCGTCATGCCGTACCCCGGCAGGTAGCGCGGGACGATGTTGATCAGGCCGGCCATGGCGGAGGCGCCCGCGAACCACAGGATCAGGATCGAGCTGATGTCGTAGACGGTGCCGAAGCCGTTGCCGACGTACTCGTGCGCCACGTAGGCCAGCGCCCGCCCGGACGCCTTCCCGCCGTCCTGGAACTCCTGCGGCGGGATCAGGACCGTGGTGACGAACGTTGTCGTCAGCAGGTAGACGCTCATGATGAGCGCCGCGACGGTCAGCAGCTTGCGGGTGTTGCGCACGCGGTCGGCCAGCCGCTCCTCCTGCGACCTGCCCTCGGCCTTCACGAGCGGCATCATGCTGACGCCGGTCTCGAACCCGGACAGTCCCAGCACGAGCAGCGGGAAGGCCAGCAGCGACGTGCTGAGGATCGAGCCGAGCCCACCAGTTGCCGTGAGCGCGTCGGTCCAGCCGGTCAGCTCGCTCGGGTGGGAGACGATGTAGCCGAGTCCGACGACGACGACCACGGCGTTGAGCAGCAGGAACGCCGCCACCAGGGGGATGGCGATGCTCACCGCCTCGCTGAAACCGGCCAGGAAGACGCCGCCGAGCACCACGAGCAGGCCGACGGTCAGCAGCACGGTGTGGCTGCGCAGCACGTCCGGCGCGAAGGGGTTCTCCACCAGGTGCGCCGTCGCGTCGGCCGCGGACAGCGTGATGGTGATGATCCACGACGTCGCGACGAACCCCAGCAGGCACAGGACCAGGATCTTGCCGCGCCAGAAGGGGAGCAGGTGCTCGAGCATCGCCACCGAGCCCTGGCCGTGGGGGCTCTCGACTGCGACCCTGCGGTACATCGGCAGCATCCCGGCCAGCGTCAGCAGCACGATCAGCACCGTGGCCAGCGGCGACATGGCCCCCGCCGCGAGGGCGGCGATGCCCGGCAGGTAGCTCAGGCTCGAGAAGTAGTCGACGCCGGTCAGGCACATGACCTTCCACCAGGCGTGCTGGTCGTCGCTGGTCTCGCGTGCCAGCGGTCCCTCGACCGTGTGCACCTGGTTTGCCAGCAGCCACCGAGTCAGCGGCGTTCGGCCGCGCCGCGGCAGGCTGCGGCCCAGCGTGGTGGTGGTCTGGCCGGCTGCGGTGCTCATGGCCCTCATTCTGCGCGTGGCCACACCTCAGGGCACCGGAGGGCCGGAACCGGCGTCAGCAGAACGCCTTGCTGGGCGAAGCGGACCAATGGTTTACGTCCCCGCAATCCGGGAGTAGCGTCCGGCCTCGACCCTGCCCGTCAGCGCCGCCGCCAGGGGGCCCCGGGCGCGCGGGCACTCCAGGAGGCGTCATGTCGATCTCCGCCGCACGCCCACGCCCAATCCGGTCGCGTTCCTTCCAGCTCGCTGCGTCGCTCACCATCGGTTCCCTCGCCTGCGGGCTGCCGCTGCTGGGCAGCGCCGCGGCCAGTGCCGGTCCAGGGAACGTCACGGTCGGTGCCGTGCGCCCCGTCGAGCTGGTCCGTGACGGTGGCCGCGCGGTCGTCCGGGTGCGGCTGGACGTCGAGGGCGGCGGGTCCGTGAACCGCCGCGTGTCGGTCGGCTACCGCACCGACGGCGGCACGGCCACCACCGGCGCTGACTACCGGCTGGCTCGCGGCACGCTCGTCTTCCCGGCCGGCACGCCGTCCGGGGCGGTCCGGTCTTTCGTGGTTTCCACGCGGGGGACGTCCAGGCCGGAGACCGCGGAGACCGTCGGCGTCCTGCTCACGCCGTCCTCGGACGCCACCCTGCGCGGCCGGCAGCCGACGGTCGTCGTCAACGCGCACGGCATGCCGTATCTCGACTCCCGGCAGCCGGTGCGGCGCCGGGTGCGCGACCTGGTCTCGAGGATGACGCTGGAGGAGAAGGTCGGGCAGATGACGCAGGCCGAGCGGGCCGCCGTCGACGCCCAGCCCCAGCAGATCGCGACGTACCTGCTCGGCTCGCTGCTGTCCGGTGGCGGTTCGACGCCGACCCCCAACACCCCGCAGGCCTGGGCGGACATGATCGACGGCTACCAGCGCCAGGCGCTGTCGACCCGGCTCCAGGTGCCGCTCGTCTACGGCGTCGACTCGGTGCACGGGCACGGCAACCTCAAGGACGCCACGCTGTTCCCGCACAACGTCGGCCTCGGCGCCACCCGCGACCCGGCCGTCGTCCGTGCGGCCGCTCGGGTCACCGCTCAGGAGACCCGGGCCACCGGTGTGCCGTGGGTCTTCGCCCCGTGCGTCTGCGTGGCGCGCGACACGCGGTGGGGCCGCACCTACGAGAGCTTCGGCGAGGATCCCGCGGTCGTCGTCCCGATGGAGACGTCCATCGACGGCCTACAGGGACGGCGCCCGAGCGACCTGCGCCGGCCCGGCCGGGTGCTGGCGACCGCTAAGCACTTCGCCGGTGACGGCGACACCGAGTACGGGTCCGGGCGCAACGAGGCCGGTGCGCTCGGCAGCGACTACCCCATCGACCAGGGGATCGCGGTCAGCAGCCGGCCGGCGTTCGAGCGGATCGACCTGTCGCCGTACGTCCCCGCCGTGCAGCGGCACCGGGTCGGCACGGTGATGCCGTCGTACTCGAGCGTGGACTGGACTGAGGACGGCGTGGGCAACCCGGTCAAGATGCACGACAACCGTGACTTGATGCAGGGCTGGCTCAAGGACCGGGTCGGCTTCGACGGCTTCGTCATCAGCGACTACAACGGCATCCACCAGATCGAGGCGCCCGCCGGTGAGCTCAGCGCCAGCGAGGCCGTGCGCGCGATCAATGCCGGCATCGACATGGCGATGGAGCCCAACGACTACGCGAGGTTCGAGCAGTACTTGGTCGCGGCGGTCCGGGCGGGGCAGGTGACCCAGGCCCGCATCGACGACGCCGTGAGCCGCATCCTCACCAAGAAGTTCGAGCTGGGCCTGTTCGAGCGGCCGTTCGCCAACCGCTCCGGCATCCCGCAGATCGGCTCGGCCGCGCACCGGGCGGTGGCGCGCCGGGCCGCGGCGGAGTCCCAGGTGCTGCTGAAGAACGCCGGCGGCCTGCTGCCGCTGCGCCGGGACACGCGGCTGTACGTCGCCGGGCGCAGCGCCGACGACCTGGGCAACCAGGCGGGCGGCTGGACCATCACCTGGCAGGGCGGGTCCGGCACCCGGACCACCGGGACGACCCTCCTGCAGGGCATCCGCCAGGTGGCACCCGGAGCCGACGTGACGGTCAGCGCGGACGCCTCGGCGCCGATGAGGCAGGACCAGACCGGTGTCGTGGTGGTGGGCGAGACGCCGTACTCGGAGGGCTTCGGTGACGTCGGCGGCCCGCGGTGGGCGTTCGACCCGTCTGACCAGGGCCAGCCACGCGAGCCGAAGTCCATGGAACTGCAGCCACAGGACGACGCCGTCGTCCACAAGGTGTGCAGCACGCTGCCGCGGTGCGTGGTGCTGGTGGTCTCCGGACGTCCCCAGATCGTGACCCAGCGGCTGCGCGAGATCGACGCACTGGTGGCGTCGTGGCTGCCGGGCACCGAAGGCGCCGGCGTCGCCGACGTGCTGTTCGGCCGCCGGGCGTTCACCGGCCAGCTCTCGCAGACCTGGCCGCGCACCCCGGGCCAGGAGCCGATCAACGTCGGCGACGCCTCGTACGCGCCGCTGTTCCCGTTCGGCTGGGGCCTGCGGACTGCGCGGACTGCGTTGAGCGCGGCGTCGAGCGCGGCGTCGAGCGCTGCTTCGCGCGACCAGGTGCTGCGGTCGGCGCGGTCGGTCCAGGCGGATGGAGCCCGGTCAGCGCTGGGCGACGCGGGACTGGGGGACCTGTACCAGCAGCTGCGGCTGGTGGTGCAGGACCAGGTGTCAGACAGCGAGACGGGCGTCCCGGCCCGGGCCGCCGACCGGATCGCCCGCGCCGACCGGGCGCACCTGCGCGGCAACGACCTGCAGGCGATCGTGCTGCTGCTGCAGGCGCTGCGCTGATCGGTCCGGCGACGGACGTTGCTCTCGAGGAA
>DATFPQ010000207.1:0-7001 GCA_035264765.1 Actinomycetales bacterium
GCAAGCTCGAGCTCGGTCACGACCGACGCGGCCAGCTCCTGCAGGATCGCCACCTCTGAGCCGGACCACCTGCGCGGCACCAGGTCGATGACGCTCAGCGCGCCGACCGTCGTCCCGTCGTCTCCGGTCAACGGCACGCCCAGGTAGGCCCGCACATGACCGGAGGACACCGGTGGCAGGTCGCAGACCCGTGGATCCGCGCGCGCGTCCGGTGCCACCAACGGGCCCTCGGACGTCGCGACCACCATCGCGAGCGACTCGTCCAGGGAAACCGTCGCGCCCGCCGGTCCGGCCTTTGAACCGGACGCGCCGGCCACCACGTCGACGTCGGTGAGCAGCGACACCTGAGCGGCGACGGCACCCAGCAGCCGGGCCGCCAGCTCAGCCAGCCGGTCGAGCGGGGCTCCACCCGCGCGTGGCACCAGGCGGTCCGCGGCGGCCACCTGGCGCACCGTCCGGGGCGGAGGCAGGCCGGGGACAGGCCCACTGCCCCGCGGCTCGATCCCCTCCCGCGCCAACGGCATCACCTGTCCCGTTCGGGGGCGCCGCGCGCCCCTTGGTTCGGCGATTCTCGCGTAGCGGCATGCGCCGCAGCAGTCCCCAGCATTGGGTGGGCTGGACCTGCTCAAACTTAGCCTTGACGCGCGTTTAGGTAAGTGGCAACTTACCATCTGTGCCAGGTAGCCGTAGAAGTGACCCGATGAAGGCACAGCCGCGGACGCCCGCGCGCAACCTTCTCGAGCTCACCGGTGCCCGGCCCACCTCATTCGACTCGACGTCTCTCCCGGCCACGTCGTTGCAAGCCACGTCGTTGGAAGCGCGAGCCCTGCAGGCTCTGGCCGACCCGACCCGGCGCTCGATCTTCGAGCTGCTCGGGCGTGGCCCACGCTCGGTGCGGGCCCTGGCGGAAGACGTGCCGGTCAGCCGGCCGGCCGTGTCCCAGCACCTGAAGGTCCTGCGCGAAAGCGGCCTGGTGACGGTCCGCGCGGAGGGGACGCGCAACGTCTACGCGCTCGACCCGAGGGGACTGGGCGCCGTCCGCGACTACTTCGACCAGTTCTGGTCCGCCGCGCTCACCGCGTTCGCCGCCGCGGTCGACCGCTCCGGACAACCGCAGGATCCCAGCGTTCCACCCGCCGCCAGCCCTTACCAGGAGGAGTCATGACCGCACGTACCGACGACGACACCGCCGTCCGCCGCAGCATCGACGTGACCGCGTCGGCCGAGCGGGCGTTCGCGGTCTTCACCGAGGGGCTCGACGGGTGGTGGCCGCGGTCCCACCACCTGTTGCCGGGGAACCTGGCACGGGTGGGAGTCGACCCGCACGAGGGCGGACGCGTGTGGGAGCAGAACGACGCGGGCGACGTCTGCGTGTGGGGACGTGTGCTGACCTGGGACCCGCCGCGGATGTTCGCCTTCTCCTGGCAGATCGGCTCGGACTGGGCCGTTCCGGCACCGGACGCGCCGGCCAGCAGGGTCACCGTCCGCTTCACGCCCACCGACGGCGGTACCCGGGTCGACCTCGTCCACGACCGGCTGGAGGCCCACGGCGAGGGCTGGGAGCAGGTGCGTCAGGGCGTCCGCGGCAACGGCGGCTGGCGCGCACTGCTGCAACTGTTCGCTGAGGCGACCATCGACGATGGGTGACAGCACCATCGAACGGTGCTAGGACAGATGGGCACCAGTCGCCGGGGAGGTACCCGATGTCCCGATCCCCCCGTTCCGCACGCGCCGACCGCAGGGCGTCCCGTCGCGTTCTGGGGACGGCCGCCCTAGCCGCCCTCGCAACGGCGCTGGCCCTGCCCGGGAGCGCCTCGGCGGGGTCTGGGTCGGCCGGCTCGGTCGGGCTGTCCGGGTCGGCCGGGCTGGCCTCGTCGGCCCTGGCCCATAGCCCGGAGCTGACCGAGACGACCCGGCTGGCCGACCGCAGATCCGTGGTGATCGGCGACCGGTTCTGGCAGATGGGCACCGCAGACGGCCAGTACCCGGCGATGGGGTTCCACACGCGAGGCGAGATGGGCGGCTTCTGGACTGAGCCGCTCAAGCTGCTGGACGGAATGTGGTTCTCGCTGGACGGCGGTTGGCTGGGTCCCGCAACGAGCACCAGCACGGGATGGGGCTACGTCCGGACGGGGCTTCCCGCGCGGTCCGGCGTCCGGGCCACCAGGACCGACGTCGCCCCGGACGGCGTGCGAGCCGGGCTGACGCGCCTCACGCTGACCGCCGACAGCGACCGCACCGTGAGCCTGGCGGTGGAAGCCCACTCCGAGCTGATGTCGTCGTACCCGTGGGCCACGACGAACCCCAGCCAGCTGCAGGCGAACCTGCGCGACACGGCGTCCGTCAGTGGTGGCACGCTGCAGTTCCGGGACGTCGGCACGCCACCGATCCCGAACGCCGAACGGCACGACTGGACCGCCCTGGTCGGCTCGTCACTGCTCCCGTCGTCGTCCGCCACCGGCACCGGCTTCCGCGGCCCGCAGGAGCCTCCCGTCGTGTGTCCCCCGGCCGACCCGGGCACGCCCACCCCGCCGTCGCGCTGCGACGACACTGCGTACGGCAAGGGAGCCGGCGGTCGGCTCACCTACCAGGTGCGGCTGCGCGCCGGCACGCAGCGGACGCTCTGGTTCGCCGTCGCGGGTTCCGACCGGAGCCTGGCCGACGCGCGCCGGCAGCTGCGCCGGGTACTCGCCGCACCGGCGGCCACGCTGACGCGGACGGTGGCTCGCCAGCGCGCACTGGCGGCGCGCACGCGGGTGAGCCTGCCGGGCGACCGGCTGCTCCAGCGCAGCGTCGAGTGGTCGAAGCAGAACATCGCCGAGTCGGTGCAGGAGGCGCGGAACCTGCGGATCCGGGTGGTACGCGCGGGTACGACGTACCCGCCGCCCAGCGGGACGTTGGCGCGCGCCCGATGGGTCGGCGCCGGGTGGCCGGACTACCCCTGGATCTTCGCGACCGACGGCGAGTACACCGCGTTCGCGTCGGTGGCGGCCGGGCAGTTCCAGCCGATCCAGGAGCACGTGCGCACGCTGCGCCGGGTGAGCGAGATCGCCAACGGCGGCTCCGGCAAGATCGTGCACGAGGTGACGCCGGACGGCGCTGTCTTCTTCGGGGCCAACGCCGACGCCGGCAACACCGACGAGTCGGCGAAGTTCCCGAGCACGGTCGCCCTCGTGTGGCGGTGGTCGGGCGACCGCCGGTTCCTCGACGAGAACTACCAGGCCGCCGTCCGGGCCATGCAGCACGTCGTCTCGCTGGACGCCGACCACGACGGCTGGCCGGAGGGACTCGCCAACGTCGAGCGTCCGGGCATGGGCCAGGAGAAGCTGGACAGCACGGTCTACACGATCCGCGGGCTGCACGACCTGGCCGACCTTGCCGCTGCGCGCGGGGACGAGGCTACCCGCGCCTGGGCGCAGACCCGGGAGACCGAGCTGTTGCGTGCGTTCGAGGGCGCCTGGTGGTTCGGCGGCGACACCCGCTCGTACGCCGACTCACTGCGCGACCCGGGAGACCAGAAGGTTTTCCAGCGACACTGGATCGGGCTGACACCGGTCGAGGCGGAGCTGTCCGGGGGCGCCGGCGAGGCTCGGCCGATCGCCCGGCTCGACCGTGCGGTGGCGACGCTGCAGCAGCACGAGCGCGATTGCTACTCCGGTGAGCTCGGCCTCTTCCACACCGGTACCGGCCCAACGTCGGCACCGGCTGGTAACCCGGGTGCCAGCTGCGACTCGGCCGTGTCGACCGTGCCCGCCGAGCGGAGCATCTTCTCGCTGAACACCTCGATCATCGCGGTGGCCGAGGGCAACGTCGGACGCGTCGGCCCGACCACGCAGCAGCGGTACACGACGGGCAACGCCCGCATCCAGCTGGACCCGACGATCTGGGAGATGCCGGGCGCGATGCCGGAGATCGCGCCGAGCCCCGACTTCGGCGCCAACATCGACAAGCCGCTGAACGAGCGGTCCAGCGTGCTGCAGGCATGGGGCGCGTACGGCGTGCTGTGGCCGGTCGTCCATCAGCAGCTCGGCGTCGACCCGGACATCGGCCGTGGCCACCTCACCGTCGTTCCGCGGGTCCCGACGGGACAGCAGCGCGTCGCTGGCCGGAACATCCGGCTCGGCCGTGGCAGCGTCGACGTGTTGGCGTCCCGCGGTGCGGGTGTGCTGCGCACGCGCGTTGTCCGTCGGGTGCGGGCGTCCCTGACCGTGGGCGTGCTGCTTCCCTCCGGCGCCCGCCGGCTGTCGGCAACGCTGAACGGGCGGCCGGTGACGCCGGTGACGGTCCGCAGCGCGCGGGGGGTGCAGCAGCTGGTGACCGTGCCGTCCGGCGTCGGCCGCACGGCCCTCGTCGTCCGGTACCGCTGAGCCGCCTTGCTCCCGCCGCGCGGAGTCGCTGCTCCCCGAGCCGGGTCTGCTCCCAGTGGTCCGCGGTCGTCGAGCTCTTTGCGCACCATATGCCGGTGGAATTGAGCCCGCCGCGCCAGATCAACCGGCTTTTCGCGGGCAAAGGCGTCACGACCCGACGCCGCCGCCATGGCGCCCCCCGGAATTAGCCCGTCACCCTGTCCCCAAAGCCGCGCAATTCATCGCTGACGGCTACAGTCGCTGACGCGGCCCGACGGGCTTCCGCCTACCGGCGTGACGCCGGCTCAGGTCAAGGACACGCCCCCACCCGCACGACTCGATTCGTGCTGCCTGGGGACTGGACCTGTGACGCTGCTGCGCGACTCCGCCGCGGGATTGGCCGCACTTGCCTTGGAGGGAACCCTGGGCATGCGGATCGCCGGCCAGATGTCGTTTCACACCGGACGCCGACCCTCGCCGGCAGAGGTCCAGTCCTGGGACAACAGCCTCCCTGTCCTGGCGCGCGACTTGGTTCAGGCCGGACTCGACAAAGTCGAGGTGCTCGTGGAGCACCACCTACCGCTGACGTCGCAGCGGATCGACGTCATCCTCGCGGGCGCGCATCCCCGCACGGGAGATCCTTCCTACGTCGTCATCGAGCTCAAGCAGTGGAGCCACGCGCGGCGCTGGAAGGACGACCCCACGTTGCTGACCGTCCCGGGCATGGGAGGTGGCCCACGACTGCACCCGTTGCTGCAGGTACAGGGCTACTGCACTTACCTTGCGGACTTCGCAAGGACGCTCGAGGGGCGCCCGGAGTCGTTGGCGGGGGCCGCGTACCTCCACAACGCCACCGCACCAGACGTGGTGGGCGAACTGCGTGGGGTCCCGGAGGACGAATACGGCCGCTTGTTCACGGCAGCGGACCGGGGCGACTTCCACGAGTTCCTGCGCAGTCGCCTGGACGGGCGGGTGAGTGGCGCCGCGCACGCCGACGCCCTCATCCGCTCAGCGGTAGCTCCGTCCAAGCAGTTGCTTGCCGTGGCCGCCGACGAGGTCCAGAGGCGCGAGCAGTTCGTCCTCCTCGCAGATCAGCGGCTGGCCTACCAGATCGTTCTACGTGCGGTCGAGGAGGCACGCGCCGGGGACAGCAAGACCGTTGTCATCGTGACGGGCGGGCCCGGCAGCGGGAAGAGCGTCATCGCACTGTCGTTGCTCGGGGAGCTGGCCCGACGGGGTCGAACCGTTCTCCATGCCACGGGGTCACGATCGTTCACGCAGACCCTGCGGAAGGTGGCGGGTGCAAGGGCGCCGAGGGTGCAGCGCATGTTCAAGTACTTCAACCAGTTCATGGACGCTGAGCGCAACAGTCTGGACGTGCTTCTGCTGGACGAGGCTCACCGGATCCGCGACACGTCAGCGGACCGGTACACACGAGCCGCGCTGCGTACAGGGCGGCCGCAAGTCGACGAGCTCATTGCCGCGGCGAGGGTTCCGGTGTTTCTGCTCGACGAGTACCAGGTTGTTCGGCCGGGTGAGCAGGGCACAGTCGCGGACATCGAACGGCACGCGGCCGCCTTGGGCGTGAATGTTGAACGCGTCAGTCTCGACGCCCAATTCCGTTGCGGCGGAAGCGAGGAGTACGTCCGCTGGGTGGTCCGGCTGCTCGGGCTCGAGGGAGAAGGAGCCGAGCCGTGGCAAGGCGACCCATCCTTCCAGGTCAGCGTTGCGGATACGCCGCAGGAGATGGAGGCGATCCTGCGCAGCCGCATGGAGGACGGGTACGGCGCCCGGATTGCCGCCGGCTACTGCTGGCCCTGGAGCGACCCCCGTCCCGACGGTAGCCTCGTTCCGGACGTGCAGGTGGGCGACTGGGCGAGACCGTGGAACCTCAAGGGTGACCGCTCGGTCAGTGGCGCTCCCCCCGCGGCCCTGTGGGCCACCGATCCCAAAGGGTTTGCTCAGGTCGGATGCGTCTATACCGCGCAGGGCTTCGAATACGACTGGAGCGGCGTCATTCTCGGACCTGACCTGGTGTGGCGCGACGGCCGCTTCATCAGTGTCCGCGAGGCCAACCACGATCCGGACTTTCGCAGCCGTAAGCAAGTAACCGACGACCACTTCGATCGCCTCGTGCGAAACGTCTACAAGGTCCTGTTGACGCGTGGGATGGAGGGTACGGTCCTCTACTCGACTGACTCGGAGACACGACACGCCCTGAGGACGCTGGTCGAGGCCTCGGCCCGCAGCCGAATGAGCGCCGTTTGACCCCAGCTGGCCTTCATCGGCTCGTCAACGATGTAGCAGTGCACCGCGGATCAGAGCCGCCTGGCCAAGGTGCTGCAGGTCGTCGCCAACGACGCTGACCAGCCGGACGCCGAGCGTCACGGGCGGGTTCCAGGTCTCATCCACGACCCGGTCGAGGTCGGCGTCCGACAGGTCGCGCACGAACGCGCGAGTGCGCTCGAGGACGTCGTCGAGGTAGCCCGTCAGCAGGGCGCCGTCGGACACCCGCACCAACGCCACCTGCTGGGACGAGTGGCCGTACCCGATGTCCAAGGGGTCCAGGGGGAGGTCGAAGCGCTCCACCCAGCCCTCCGACGTCCAGACCTGTTCCGTTCCTGCGACGTCCGCGACGTGGTCGTCCTGCACGCG
>DATFPQ010000208.1:0-25541 GCA_035264765.1 Actinomycetales bacterium
TTCCAGCTGTTCCGGATCCTGCACGAGATCGTCCAGGGCGACGCCCTCTCCCCCGCGTCCGGCATCAACTTCATGCTCGACCAGTGCCACAACATCGAGGAGAAGATCCCGGCGGTGATCCGCTCGGTGATGAACGTCCAGGAGGCGACCGCCAAGGCGCTGCTCGTGGACACCGACGCACTCACCGCGGCACAGCAGGCCGGTGACGTGCTGACGGCCAACGCCGTGCTGATGGACGCCTACAACACCGACGTCCGGCCGCTGCTGCGCGAGCTGCGCGCGGACATGGGACTGGACCCCGACCCGGTCGCGGCGTACCGCCGGTCCGGCTACGCGGAGAAGATCCGCGCCGAGCGCCAGGGCGGTCAGCAGGCCGGCTGGGGCGCCTGAGCCGCACAGAACCGGCCATCTCCAGACGACGCTCCGCCATAACTGCGAGTGACCGAGGGTCGCCTATCACCCGACGCGGGGGCGTGGAGCGCGTGGGACGCCGCCGAACGACGGGTCTTCGCGTCCGGGCCGTGGCGACCCGCAGTCGCCGGTCTGGCCCGTGCCGCGCTGTATGGATGACGGCCTCTGTGGATGACGGACGAGCGGCTAAGGGCTGAGCGTCCAAGCGCTGGGCATCGAAGGCGCCAGCCAGTGAGCCTACGCGAGAACCGGTTGCGCCGCAGGCCTTTGCGCGCTGGGACGGCTTCTTGACACGGATCTGCCGACGTTGGCCCGAACGGCGTACTGCCCGTTGACGCGCAGCAAGCGCAATCCTACGTTGGCTCCGAGTTCAACGTCTTCACCCGGCACCCCCGCAGTACGAGCAGGGCGGTCGATCCGTCCGCCCGTTCCGTCTTCCCCGGTACCGGACAACCTCGCCCGCGGGGGCGGTGTCGACATGTCCTTCGTCGCGTCCGCGGTTCTGCATGCCTCGATGTTCCGCAGGCCTTTCGAAGGAGCAATGATGATCCAGGTCCGTAGTGCCGGACTCCGCGGTGCAGGTGGACTGCCAGCCGTGATCCTGGCGACGGCCGTGGCTGCCTCGGTCGCGGTCGCCCCCTCGGCCTCCGCCGCGAGTGGCAGGAGCTTCAACGACGCCAAGGTAGTGATCCGCGGCGGCAACAGCGTGTCGGTGGCCACGTGCGTCAACTGGGCGCAGGACTGGGGCCGCCTGAGCGCCGAGCAGAGGAAGCGGCACGACAAGAGGCGCGTCGTGCAGTCCAACGAGTGCGACAACACCGCGGATGCTCAGGGTGGCTCGGTCGACCTCACCAAGGTGCAGGTCACCGTCGACCAGGCCGGCCAGCGCCGGTTCAGCAAGAACTCGGCCACTGTGACGATCAGCGGCGGGGACGCCGTGGCCGTCGCCGCCTGCCTCAACGTCCTCAAGGCGACCGCCAGCGCGGAGCAGACCAACACCTGCACGAACACCGCCATCTCCACGGGCGGGAACGTCACGCTGGAGAACACCGACATCACGATCATCCAGGGCTAGCACCACCCCTCCAGGAACGGGGCTTCGGTGATGATGAACCGCAGGGCAGCCTGCCTGCTGCTGCTGGCCGCCCTGCCCGTGGCCGGGTCGTCGACCGCGGCCGTCGCCGCGCCCGCCGCGGCGGCGGCGTGCACTCGGACGGGGACGAGCGGGGACGACGTGCTGCGCGGCACCCGGGAGAGGGACGTCCTGTGCGGGCTGGCCGGTAGGGACTCGCTACTGGGCTTGGGCGGGGACGACGAGCTGCGCGGTGACGCCGGCAACGACCGCCTCCGCGGAGGCGGCGGTGACGACGTCCTGCTCGGTGGCACCGGGAGGGACGTGCTGAACGGTGGGGTCGGCGACGATGCGATGCGGGGCGGTTCCGGGCGAGACCTGCTGACGGGCGGTCCCGGCGACGACACGCTGAGCGGTGGCCCGGGAGACGACCTGCTGGTGGACACGTCCGGCAACGACGTCCTCAACGGCGGCAGCGGTACGGGCGATGTCTGTATCGGACAGGAGTCGACGCGGTTCGCCGGCTGCGAGCGAGTCGTCGGGCCAGACCCCACGACACCGCCCGCTTCCCCACGAGGTACGGCATGACAATCTTTGGCCGCCCGCGCGCGTGCCGCGTGGCACTCACGACGGCGGCCTTGGTGGCGCTGAATCTCCTGGGCTTCAGCGCCGCCGCTCCGCCAGTCCAGGCCAGCGGCCACCAGGCGGCCCCCACCGCGCCCGGGGGCTCGATCGACCTGCGCGGCGGTGACGCCAGCGCGTCGCTGGTGTGCGGCAACGTGGCCGACGCCCAGGCCTATGCGGAAGCGCACCACCTCCTGATCCAGCGGAACGACTGTCACCCGGAGGCCACAGGTGGCGACATCGAGCTGCACGACGTGCAGATCTCGATCCGAGCGGACGCTGTGCACGCCAGCGACGACAACCAGTCGCTGGCGGAGCTGGCAACATCCGGCGGGACGGCGACGTCGCAGACGACATGCGTCAGCACCGGAGCCCGGTCCGGGCGTGGCTCGGCACGGAACCACTGCTGGTCGCGCGCAAGGGGTGGGCGGCTCGAGCTCCGCGACGTCACGTTCGTGAGCCACCAGGCGCGCGGAGAGACCCGAAAGCTGGTGCGGAGCCTGTTCATGCGTGGGACCGAGGGGCGAGTTCGCACCCGCTGCGGTCGGCAGGAGCCGACGGGACAGGACCCGCGTGACGACTGCCTCGCCGAGGGAGTCGGCGGTGTGATGGACCTGCGCTCCGTCGACGTCACCCGAGCCGACGGCACGGTCAGCAGCAACGTGCGCGTCAGCGTGCGGGGTGGCAATGCCGACGCATCGGTCTACTGCTTCAACGTCGTCCGGCCCGGCACCCAGGCCCGGCAGAGCAACACCTGCTCGGCGACCTCACGCGGTGGCCAGGCGACCCTGCGCCACGTCACCATCCACGTCTACGCGCAGTCAGGCGCGTCACGATGAGGCGCTGGTCGCCGGGCCGGCCACGGAGCGGCGGGCCGTCCAGGCCCGCCGCTCCGTGCCGGCTCACCGCGGCGTGAGCCGGAGCAGGCGCGCGGAGGGCGCCGCGGGAAGGGTGACCTGCAGGGTCGCCTCGTCCGCGGACCACTTGGCCTCGACCGGCTCGCCGGCGGGGTAGAGCGTCTCGACCCCGACGTCCTTGCCACGCAAGGTCGGCAGGCTCAGGGACGCGGAGTCCTCGCCGCGTCGCCGCCAGACCTGCAGCAGGATCCCCTCGTCGTCGGCCAGGCCCACGGAGCACCACGGGTCGTACCAGCCGGGTAGTCCCAGCGGCCAGACCCCGGTGGCCGATGGGATCCGGTGCCGAATCTGCTTGTAGACCTCGATGCCCTCGGCCATGTGCGTCAGCTCGGCGTCGTCCAGGACGTCCAGCCGTCCGGACAGGTGGATCCGCCCGAGCAGCGCGTTCACCATGGTGATCACATTGACGTCCGCCGACCACTCCGGCTGCGGGTAGGCCCACACCGCCGACTGCTCCGGCGCGAGCGACGCCGGAGCGGCGGCGGAGATGGGCACGTACAGCAGCGGGTCGGTCTGGTCGCTGGTGGACTGCAGGCTCATCCGGGCCAGCTGGCTGTAGTCGACCCGCATCCCACCCGACGAGCAGTTCTCGATCACCAGGTCTGGGTGCCGGACGAACAGGGAGTCCAGCCACGCGGTGTAGGCGCGGTTGTGCCCGAGCAGTCCCGCGCCCGGAGCCAGGCCGCCGACGTCGGTTCCGTGGCCGATGTTGATGTTGTAGTCGAACTTGAAGTAGCCCACACCGAACTGGGTGATCAGTCGGTCCACCGTCTCGTTCAGGTGCTTGACCACCTCGGGGTGGCGGAAGTCGAGCTGGTAGCGGCCGTTCTCGGCGATCGGGATCCCGTCACGGCAGAACAGGGCCTCGGCGGGGAGCCGGTCGACGAGCGGGCTGTTCACGCCGACCACCTCGGGCTCCAGCCACAGCCCCGGAACCATCCCCGCGGCTGTGATGGCGTTGGTGACCTCCTCCAGCCCGCCCGGGAACCGGGTGGTCGAAGGGAGCCACTCGCCCACCGAGGACCACCAGCCGGGCTCGTCGGAGTACCACCCGGCATCGATGACGAAGTACTCCGCGCCGGCCCGCTGCGCCGCCTGCACGAGGGGCAGCAGCTTCTCGGTCGTCGGGTCGCCCATCAGGCAGTTCATGTAGTCGTTGAAGATGACCGGGCAGCGCTCGTCGTCCGCGTTCGGACGCCGGATCAGCCGGCGGTACCGGGTCATCTCGGCCAGCGCACCCTCCAGGCCGCTCGTGGAAGCCGCCAGGCCGACCGGCACCGTGGTGAAGGCCTCGCCCGGGGCAAGCACCTGCTCCCACTGGTGGTCCGTCGCGGTCGGACCGCTGAGGCCCACGTACAGCCGGCCGGCGCGGTCCAGCGCCTGCCACTGCCAGGCCCCGTTGTGCTCGACCTGCCAGGTCCACGACGCGCCGGTCTCGGTGTCGGTCACCGCGCCCACGGGCAGGTAGTCACCGGTCGACCAGCTACCGAACCCCCGGACCCCGAACGATCCCATCGAGGAGTCGTTGCCCTCACCGACCCAGCCGATCCCCACGACCCCCGCTTGCTCCAGAGTCAGCCGCTGCCAACGGAACTCGGCGAACCAGGCGTTGCGCGCCACGGTCAGCTCCAGCCGCTCCGGATCCTCCAGGATGTCCGAGTCGACGAAGCCGGTCAGCGACAACGACGAGACGAACCGCAGCGTCACCGGCGCCTCGCCTGCGTTGGACACGACCGTGCTGGCCCGGAACGCATCGGCACCCGCGCGGTGCTCGAACCGGCTGGTCACCTCCAGGCCGCTGACCGGGTCCCGCTGCACCACCACCAGGGCCGAGACGCCGCCCTCGTCGACCTCCTCGTGGCGCACGTACCGCAGTCGGGACGACGCCAGGTACCGGCGGTGGTGGGCGTTCGGGCTGGTCCCCGTGCGGCCCTCCGAGTCGATGGACAGCTCCACCAGCGGGGCCGCGTACCGGAAGTCCGGGTCCGGCCGGTCCCCGTCGGAGCCGACAGTCCCGGCGTCCACGCCGACCAGGCGCACCGGCGAGTCGGGGAAGTAGGCCAGCCGGAGCTCGGCTGAACCGAACCGCCATCCGATCCGCTCGGTCTGCGGCGGGGCGTCGGCAGTCGCCTTGCTGTCGGTCATCGGGACGTCTCCTTCTTCGGTGGCTTTTCCGGGTCGGTTCTCTTGGAAATCGAGCTGGTGCGGTCGAACTGGATGGACAGGCTCCCGGGTGGATGGCTTCCGGAAAGCCGGGCCGGCAGGGCCCGCAGGCGGTTGCTGGCGGGGTGCCACCGGGCGATGCGCTCGTAGGTCGGCCACTTGACGCCCAGCAGCAGGACGGCGCCGCCCGGGGCCCAGGCCACGTCCGCGGCCTGGTTCCTGCCGGTGAGCAGCCCCGGCACCTGCCGGCTGCGGCCGCTGGACAGGTCCAGGACGAAGACCCGGCCGGTGTGCGGGTCCGGGCCCGTCCCCGGAGCGGCAGCGTCCTCCCCCGCCAGCCCGAAGGTGCTCACCGCGAGCCGTGAGCCGTCGGGACTGAACGCCGCCGTGGCCGGCACCGGGTCACTCGGCAGGGCCAGCGCCCGCTGCCGACCGGTTGCGAGGTCGATCAGTAGGAGCGGACAGTCCGGCGCACAGCCGACCCGGGTCGCCGCCACCGTGCTGTCGGAGACGGCGAGCACCCGAAGCACCGGGCCGAGCCGACGTCGGACGGCACCACCACGCGGGTCGATGAGCAGCAGGTCACCATCGGAGTGGCTGCGCACGTCCGGCACCACCTGGACGACGAGCCCCAGCGGCGTGCTGCGGATCAGCTGGGTGAGCCGAGGCAGCTGCCGCTGCCAGCGAACCGTGCCGCCGGAAGTCACCGAGGCCAACGTCTCCAGCCCCGCCGAGTCCCGGCGAAGGACCAGGACGTCGCCGTCCTGGGCGGGCTGCACCACGTCGCCGCGTCCCCACGACGTGGCCCGGCCGGCCCGGTCCAGGCGGAACAACCGACCCGCGCCGACGGAGCCGTCCCGCTCGACGACGACGGCCACCAGGCCCACCGCCGTGCGGGCGACGGACCTGATCTCGCCGCCGGAAGGCAGTCCGCGCACGGGGGACGCCGAGCCGTCCGAGGGGTCCACGAGGACCGGCCGGTCGCCGCCCGTGAGGATCACGAAGCCGGAGCCCACGGTGCCCGTGTCCGCCGTGAGCAGCGGTGCGCCGTCGACCTGCGCCGGCCGCGGTGGGACCGGAGGGCTCGGCTCCGGCCCGCTCTGCTGCCGCCAGGCGGCCAGCCCGAGCAGGGCTGCCAAGGCCGCAGCCAGCAGCAGCCGACCGGTCCACGGGTTGCCCACGGCACGCGCCGGGCCGACCTCCTGGACCTCGACCCCGTCGTCCGGAGACCCCCCGCTGATCTGGATGACGACCACTGCCTCCGCGGTGAGTGCCACGCCCACGCCCGAGGTGGAGCGGCCCGGCGCCGCGCCGGACCCCTCCACCTCGGGACCTCGGTCAGCTGCCGAAGAGCGCGTTGACCTGGCTGTTGGCCTGCGTCAGCGACGACACCGGCGCCTTGCCGGACATCACCGCGTCCATCGCCGGCTGCATGATCGCGCCGATGTCAGCGGCGTGGTCCGTGATCGGGAACAGGAAGGTCGTCTTGTCCTTCACGTGGATCGTGAAGGCGTCGACGTCCACGCCCTTCTCCGCGAACTTCTTGGCGGCGACGTCGGTGCCCTCCGGCGTGGCGGGGAAGACGACGCCCTTCTCACCGACGAGGTTCTGGCACTCGGGAGAGGCGAGGAACTTCACCCACTGCCAGGCCGCCTCCTTCTTCTTCGAGCCGATGAAGATGGAGTCCGCGAGGCCGTTGAACATGCTGGCCCGCTTGCCGGTGGGGCCGATCGGCGTCGGCGCGGTGCCGATGTCGACGCCCTTCTGGCCGTAGTAGGCGCTGATCGTCCAGTCGCCGTTGGTCGACAGCGCGAACTTGCCGGCGCCCATCTGGGTGTCCGGGGTGACACCCACCGTGGTCTCCAGCTTGTTCATGTAGCCCTTGTCGATCAGGCCCTTCCACCAGGCGATGGTCTCCTGGACCTTGGGGTCGTCGTAGTTGTAGTGCGTGCCCCACGGGTTCTTGTTCGTGGCCTGCCAGCCGTTCGAGGCCGCGTACATGCTCCACTGGCCCTGCCCGGCGTTGTTGCCACCCGACGACTCCAACCCGAGCCCGTACACCTTGACGTTGTTCTTGTCGAAGCCGGGCTCGTCGCCACGCTTGCCGTTCTTGTCGACGGTCAGGCGCGCGATGACCTTCTCGTAGGTACCACCGTCCTTCGGGTTCCAGGTGAGGTTCTGCAGCTGCTGCTCGCTGATGCCGGCGTCCTTCACCATCTTCTTGTTGTAGAAGATGGCGATGGTGTCCCAGTCCTTGGGCAGGCCGTACCGCTTCTTGTCCTCGGTCACCCACAGGTCGGCGAGGCCGGGCTGGTAGATGTTGGTCGGCACCTTGTCGCGCTCGATGTACTTGTCGAGCGGCTCCAGCTGACCCTTGTTGGCGAACTCCGGGTACTTGGCCAGGTGGTCGGTGAAGACGTCGGGGGCGGTGCCGGACACGAACCCCGTGGTCAGCTTGCTCCAGTAGTCGTCCCAGCCGTACTGCTCGACCTTCACCTTGATCTTCGGGTTCTTCGCCTCGAACGCCTTCTGGCAGGACTGGTACGCCTGCAGCTGCGCGGCCTCCCAGAGCCAGTACGTGATCTGACCCTCGGGCTGGCCGGCGTCGCCCCCTCCGCCTTCCGAGCTGCTGCCACCGCCACAGGCGGCGAGGGTCACGGCGAGCACCGCGGCGCCAGCCGCAGCGCGAAACGTGGGCTTCATCTGATGTGGACCTTTCGGGGAGTGGGACGGAGGGGACACGACGTGCTCACTTGACGCCGGTGAAGCCGATGGAGTTGACCACCCGCTTACCGAGCAGGATGAAGAGGATCACGATGGGGATGGCGGCGATCAGGGCTGCCGCCATCAGCCCCGCCCAGTCCGGTGCGCCCTGGGGGGTCTGCGTCCGGAAAACGCCGAGCGCGACGGTGAGCACGCGCACGTTCTCCTCGGTACCGACCAGCAGCGGCCAGAAGTACTCGTTCCAGGCCGTGATGAAGGTCAGCAGAGCGAGCGTCGTGATCGGCGCGGCGCTCATGGGCAGGATGATCCGGAAGAAGATCCGGAAGTGCCCGGCCCCGTCGATCCGGGCCGCCTCCTCGATCTCCCGGTTGACGCCGAGGAAGAACTGCCGCAGGAAGAAGACGGCGAACGGCGTCATGAAGAAGAACGGCAGAATGATCGCGGAGTAGGTGTTGAGCAGGCCCAGGTCCTTCATCAGCACGAAGTTCGGCAGCATCGTGAAGATCGGCGGCACCATCAGCGCGGTGAGGAACAATCCGAACACCTTGTCCCGTCCCGGCCAGTGCAGCCGCGCGAACGCGTAGGCCGCCATCGCGCTGAAGAAGACCTGGCCGACGGTGATCGCGATCGAGACGATCAGCGAGTTCTTCAGGTACAGCCAGAAGTTGAGCGCCGCTCCGGAGCCACCCTCGGCCTGGGCCTCCTCGACCGTGCCGAGCCCCAGGACCCGCTTGAACGGACCCAGGGTGAAGTCGGCCGGCAGGAACGACGACGCGTTGCTGGCCAGGGCGCGGTTGTTCGACAGCGCCGTACGAAGCATCCAGTACAGCGGGAACAGCGTGATCAGGATGGCCAGGAGAATGATGATGCGACCGACGAAGTGGTGCCGGTTGAAGCGGCGCTTGTGGCCGGCCGGGCTAGCGGGCGCAACGACCGTGGGTTCGCTGGTGCTGAGCGTGGACATGTCGGCTCTCCCTAGGCCAGGTCGGACTCACCGGCGCGCAGCAGCTTCAGCTGCGCGAAGGCGACACCGGCGAGGATCAGGAACAGGACCGCCGAGAGCGCCGCGCCGTAACCGAAGTGCGAGCGCCCGAACGCCTGCTCGTAGATGTAGTACTGGAGCACTCTGGACGCATTGACCGGTCCGCCCTTGGTGGTGACCGCCACCGTGTCGAAGATCTGGAACGACCCGATGATGGTCAGGACGAGCACCAGCACCATGACCGGCCGCAGCAGCGGCATGGTGATCCGCCAGAAGGTCCGCCACTCGGACGAGCCGTCCACCGCCGCGGCCTCGTAGATGGTCGCCGGGATGGTCTGCAGCCCGGCGAAGATCAGCAGCGCCGTGTAGCCGACGTGCCGCCACACGTTGATGAAGGCGATGGACGGAATGGCCCACTCCTCGCTCCCCAGCCAGGCCACCTTGTCGATGCCGACCCACTCGAGCATCTGGTTCACGATGCCGATCTGGAAGTCCAGCATCCACAGCCACACCAGGGCCACCACGACGTTCGCGATGAGGTACGGCAGCATCAAGGCACCTCGGACGAACGCTGACTTCGTCACCCGGTACATCAGGTTGGCCAGCGCCAGCGCGATGATGGTCTGCAGGCCGATGTTGATGACGACGTACTCGACGGTCACCTTGAGGGCGTTCCAGAACACCTCGTCCTGGACCAGCTGCCGGTAGTTGTCCAAGCCGGTGAAGGTCGGCGACCCGAACAGGCTGTAGTCCGTGAAGCTCAGGTAGAGCCCGCGGATCGTCGGCCACAGGAAGAACACCGCGAAGCCGAGCGTGGCCGGCGCGATGAACACCAGCGCCGGCCCAAGCTCCCCGACGCTGCTGCGCCGTGAGCGTCCCGCTTTCGACTTCGTGCCCGCAGGGGGTCGGGCGACGTCAGGGACCGTACTCATGCACCATCCGCCTTCTTTCCGCCTTCGCTGGGTGGACCTGACGGCTCGCGGGTTCAGACTGCCGCGAGGTGAAGCAGCAACAGCTGGTCGGGATGAAGGATCGGGACCTGGATCCCGACCCCGCCAAGGGCCTCACCGGACAGGACGCACTCCCCCGCCGCGATCCAGGGAGGCGGCGGGCCGACCGTCGAGGGGGCATCTCCGGGCGGCAGTGGGCGCACCCGGTAGCGGACGTCCGGACGCAGGCCCGGCAGCCGGACCTGTCCGAGCGGCGCGAAGGCGCTCGACGCCACCGCGACGACGGCGAACACCGCCTCGTCACCGTCCGGGGACACCACGCCGTGCAGCCACAGCGCCGGGTCGGGGCTCTGCGCCCGGACGACCGTGCCCGAGTGGAGCAGCGTCCGCAGCTGCTTGTAGAGCGCCACCCACTGGGCCAGCTGGTCGCGCTCCTCGGGCGTCGCGGACGCGACGTCCCACTCGATCCCGAAGTGGCCGAACAGCGCGGTGCCCGCCCGGAACGACAGGTCGTGGGTCCGTCCGGTGGTGTGTGCGCGCGGCGCGCCGACGTGAGAGCCGATCAGCTCGGGCGGCAGCAGCAGGCCGGTCCAGCGCTGGATCGACTGACGCTCCAGGGCGTCGATGCAGTCGCTGGCCCACACGCGGTCGGTGCGCTCCAGGATGCCCAGGTCGACTCGGGCGCCACCGGAGGAGCAGGACTCGATCTCCAGGCCGGGGTGGCGCTCGCGCAGCTCGTCCATCAGCCGGTAGACGGCCGCGGTCTGCGCGTGTACGCCGGGCTCACCACCCGGCTGGTGGCCCGCGTCGATCAGGTCGCGGTTGTGGTCCCACTTCAGGTACGCGATGTCGTACTCGGTCAGCAGCGCGTCCAGGCGCTCGAGGATGTAGTCGTACGCGCCCTGCTGCCCGAGGTCGAGCACCTGCTGGAAGCGGGACAGCGGTGGCTGGCGGTCGCCGGTGGCGAGGATCCACTCCGGGTGCGCCCGCGCCAGGTCCGAGTCCGGGTTCACCATCTCCGGCTCCACCCAGAGCCCGAACTGCATGCCGAGCCCGCGCACGTGGTCGACCAGCGGGTGCAGACCGTCCGGCCACAGGTCCTCGTCGACGTACCAGTCACCGAGCCCGGCGTGGTCGTCGCGCCGGTGACGGAACCAGCCGTCGTCGAGCACGTAGCGCTCGGCCCCGACCTCGGCGCCGAGGTCCGCCAGCTGGCGCAACCGGTTGAGGTCGTGGTCGAAGTAGACGGCCTCCCAGGTGTTCATGACGACGGGGCGCGGGCTGGCCGGGTGGTTCGGACGGGCCCGCAGGAACTCGTGGAAGCGGGCGGAGAGCTGGTCCAGGCCGTCGGCATAGGAGCCGAAGACCCAGGGGGTCCGGTAGCTCTCGCCCGCGGCGAGCCGAACCTCCCCGGGCAGCAGCAGCTCACCCGCCCCGAGGACGCTGTCCGCGGTGGGTAGCCGCTCGGCGTACGTCTCGTGGTTGCCGCTCCACCCGACGTGCACTCCCCAGACCTGTCCCGAGCGGAAACCGAAACCCGCCTCTCCGGCGACGAGGAGCAGGGTCGCGTCGGCTCCCGTCCGCCCGCGCCGCCCGGCGCGCATCCACTCTCCGATGCCGAAGGGCCGGCGCTGCGGCGAGCGCTCGCGGCCCCACCGGCCGGTGAGGTCGAGCAGCTCGGTGGCCGACGTCGGCACCGGGAGCGCGAGGCTCAGCCCGTCCAGCGTGTACGGCTGGTCGGCGTGCGTGTTCTGCACGGTGGCGCACATGCGGACCAGCCCGGACGGCGCCAGCTCGAGGAGCAGCTCCATCGCCAGGTCGGCCGCGGAGTCCTTGGCGCGCAGCCGAACCGTCGCGCCGCCGCCCTCCTCAGACAGCTCCACCGTGTCCAGGGCGAAGAACGCGGACCAGTCACGGCCCTCGCGGTGCCCGCGCAGGCCGGGCCGCCCGGACCAGCCCCGCGCGTTCTCGGGAACGAGCGACACCGGAACGGGGACGTCCGGGGTGCTCGGCACCGAACCGGGCACGGCCCCGAGGGCCAGCGCCTCCAGGTCGGCCGTGGACGCGTGGCGCAGCTCGGCTCCCCAGTGCACCACGGTCGGCAGGCCCGGGCCCCGGCAGTCCAGCACCAGGCTGACGCCGCTGCGACACAGGTGCAGCAGGCGCTCGGCACTCCCGAGAAGCCGAAACGGCTCCTCGGGCGAGGGCGAATCGGTGCGGCCTCGTTGGCCGGAGATTACGTCCTGTGACGGCGACATTGCCGGCGGGCTCCTTGGGGGGGTGGAGGTGAACGAACCCGGACGCGACGGGTCACGGGTCCGCTCCAAGCGATCCGCAGGGACGGTGCCATGCGGGTCCCGGTCAGCGCAAGGGTTCGGCTGAAAACGTGAACATCATTGACGCTCTGACTTACCCCGAATGCGGGCGATCACCAGAGGTCCGATGTACCGTCAGGCTTTCAGGCGGCCCGGCCCGCCAGGACGACGCGAGGGACGGACTTTCGTGGAGAGGGCGCTGCACACGCGGCTGCACGAGGACGCGACCGAGGCATACGACAAGCTGCACGCGCGCGTGCCTGAAGACCTGCTCGTGGCCCTGCGAGAGGCGGGCGTCCGGGACTGGCGCATCTGGCGCCACGGCCGCGACGTCTTCCACCTCGTCGACTGCGACGACTACGCGGCGATGCGCGCGTACCTTCGCGAACACCCGGCGAACATCGCCTGGCAGCAACAAGTGGAACGCCTGCAGTCGACCCCGGACGACTATTCCGGGGACGACGATGGGTTGCCCTTCGTGTGGAGCCTGGCGCGCCAGGTGGCGCAGTCCGGCGGGGTGGCGCAGTCCGGCGGGGTGGCGCAGTCCGGCGGCGCGGACACCGCCGGGGGGCCGGGAGCTACGTCACCGGCCTGACCCCGGCCGCGCCGGAGGTCCTACCAATTCTCCCGACGCGCTCACCGGCTGCCGCTGGCGGGGAGCGACCACTTCCGGAGTCGCCGGTTCAGCCGTCGGCGCGGGCGCAGGCGTCTCGGGCGTGGCCAGGACCTGCAGGATGAACAGGGCCACGAGCACGCCGACGGTCACCCAAAGCACCAGCACGGGCGACGGGTAGCTGGCGATGATGATCACCGCCGCCGCGACGAGCAGGCAGCTGGTGCGCAGGACCGTCGTCTTCGGGGCGACCCAGCGGCCGACCGAGCCCAGGTGCAGCCCCAGGCTCTCGATGCCGCGCCGGGTGGCCGCGGCCCCACGCACCAGGAGCTCGCGCGTCCGCGTGGCCGTGACCGAAGCTCCGGTGAAGAAGGCTCCGAGGCCGACGACGAGCCCTAGGACGGCAGCGGCCCGCAGCGCCTGGCGCAGGAAGCGGACGAGGGTGTCGAACAGCACGGTCGCGGCGTCGGCGGGCAGCCGGTCCGCGGGAACGGCGTCCAGGTAGGCCCTCCGCAGGAGCGCCAGCACGATGGCCAGCAGGAGCATCGCCGCGGCCAGCCCGAAACCGGCGCCGACCAGCGCCAGGCGGTGGCTGCGGGCCACGTACACGCCGCCCGCAAGCAGCGCCAGCACGATGAACGGCATCCAGGTGCCCAGGGTGTTGAGTACGCCGATGCCCCGCTGCACCTGGGCGAGGTCAGGGGACTCGAAGACGACGAAGGTGGCGTTGACCGCCGGGATCCGCTGCGCGAGGTTGAAGCCTTGGGCCACCAGCTCGGTCTTGACTCGCTGGACGATCGGCCCGAGGTCGACACTCACCTGCCCGTTGCTCACCTGGACGCTCCGCGCCCCCTCCCCGGTGAGCGCCCCGACGAGCTCCTGGTGCGCGACGCGGTTCGCCTGCACCCAGGCGTCGCTGAAGGTCTGACTGCTGACGACGTTGGCAACCTGGTCGTGCACGAAGCCCTTGACCCCGTCCGCGAGTGGCTTCGCCAGCGCGTTCAGTGAGGTGGCCAGCGCCGGCGGCAGGGTGCCGTTCTCCGAGAGCCGGCTCACCGCCTCGGTCGTGAGCGCGGCAACGTCCACATAGCCGAGGACGCGGTTGGTGATGTTGTCGGTGACGGCGGCCTGGATCTCGGGGCTCTCGGAGAGCGGCGCCACGGTCTGGAGATAGCGCTCCTGGTCGGTGATCTGGCTGTTGGCCCACACCGCGACCACGGACAACGGCGCGAGCAGGCAGCCGACCGACACGAGGAGGACGGCAACCGTCGTGCGGGCCCATCCCCGGCGCGTATGTTTCGCGCCAGGGATCGGGTACTCGGTTCCCGGCTGGGACGGGCTGCGCAGCTGCGCCACCTCCGCGCGCAGCCGCTCAAGCTCGTCCCGCTCGGAGCTGGTGAGGGGCGCGGTGGCCTGTGTGTCGCTCACCTCAACGCCGCCTAGCCTCGGCGCCGTGCACCGTCACGGCGTAGATGACCAGCACGTCGAGTGCCAGGGCGGTCAGGCTCCACCACGGGTACGCGGACATGAACATCAGGTTCACGATGCCGCTGAGACCCGCGACCGTGACGGCGGTGACTCGGGACCAGGTGCTACCCGAGAACAGCGCCACCCCGGCGACGGCGACCACGACCCCCACGACGAGCTGGAACCAGCCCCAGGCGGTGTAGCTGGTCGACACGATCAGCCGGTCGGGCGTCACCAGGTAGTACGTCGGCCGCAGGAGGGCGACCAGGCCCTCGATCGCGTGCACCGCGCCGATCACAACCATCATGGCGCCGGCGAAGAAGACGATGCCGACCCAGCCGGTGACCGGCTGCTCGGTCTGGCGCTGCACCGGGATCGGCGTCTGCTGACGAATGTCGGACATGGAGCCCCTCCTGAGGGCCGGGCGGTCACGCCGCGTGCCACTGAGTTCGCCCGCCCACTGTGGTCGGGCCCTTCCGGGCGGCACATCATCCGCAGCGGATGGCCGCTCTTCCAGGACGGGAACCTCTCGGACGGCGTCGCTCGCCTGGGCAGGTGGAACCCGCGCCCCGGCAGGCGGGACTCCCGCCCGGCCAGGCGGAACCAGGGTCGAGTGAGGGTGGAGTCATCCCGGTGGGATGAGGCGGCCACCGCGGCCGGAGGTAGAGCCTGGTGCCGACCCCCGCGGGGGCGTCCCCGCAGACCACCGATGGCGAGTGAGGAAGAGGAAGCACCATGTCCGACACGGGAAGCACCACCTCGCCGACCACCGGGTCGACCACCGGAACCCGTCGTGCGACACGGACGGCGCCGGTTCCCGAACCCACCGGCTGGGTCGGCTGGCTCGCCTTCGCGGCGATCATGCTGTTGATGGTGGGAACCTTCCAGATCATCAACGGGCTCGTCGCGATCTTCGACCCCGGCTACTACGTGGTCACCGACAGCGGCCTGGCGCTGACCGTGGACTACACGGTCTGGGGATGGGTCCACCTGGCGCTCGGAGCCCTCGCCGTCGGTTGCGGCCTCGGCGTGCTGGCCGGCCAGACCTGGGCCCGCGTCGTCGGGATGGTCTTCGCCGGCGTCAGCCTGCTGGCGAACCTCGGCTTCATGGCCGCCTACCCGATCTGGTCGATCACGGTGATTGCACTCGACGTCGTCGTGATCTACGCCCTCGCGGTCCACGGCCGCGAGATGAAGTTCTGAGTACGCCCCCCGAGTACGGCGAGGCCGCCGGCGGTTCGACCGCCGGCGGCCTCAACTGCGGGCGTCGCCTCAGGACTCGCTCCCCCGCTGGGCCGGCACACCGGACTCGTCTGGGAGGGATCTGCCGGAGAACTGGCTGGCTCGCCTCCCCACGCTCGCCTTGCGCCCCTGACGCGGCATCACCCCCAGGGGATGACGCGGATGTCCACCCGGCGCCGAGAATGGCAGGAGAAGGAGGCGTCGATCATGGCTGACGACCTCGCGCCGGAGCGCGCGGAGACACCGTCCACAGTCCCGCCTGACGTTCCGGGGCGCGTTGCAGCCACAGAGGGCGCCGCGCGGTTCGTCACGGCCGGCGTGCTGCGCGCAGCGCGCGTCCTGAGTGAACCACTGGCGCCGCGACTGCACCGGACGCCGGCGCCCATGCCCTTCCTCAAGGGCCTGGTTGGGATGGGGCGTGGCCTGGGCGCCGCCGCGACGGCCGAGGCGGAACGCGCTGCGCGCGCAGCTGCGCGCGGCATGGTCCTGGCCGTCCTCGACGACCTCGACCTCACCACCGTGGTCCGCGAGCGCGTGGACCTGAACGCCCTCGCCAAGGAGCTCGACCTCGACGCCATCGTCGCCCAGGTGGACATCGAGAAGATCGTGGCCAGGGTCGACGTCGACGCCGTCGCCGCCCGGCTGGACCTGGATGCTGTGGTCGCGCGGATCGACCTGATCGGGCTGGCGCAGGTCGTGGTGGACGGCATCGACCTGCCGGGGATCATCCGGGAGTCCACCGGCACCATGGCGTCCCAGGCGGTCCGCGACGTGCGGCTGCAGAGCTTGGAGGCGGACGAGGCCGTGTCGCGCGCCGCGGGACGCTGGCTGACGCGGCGGCACGCGCCCGAGCCGGAGGAGGCCGCAGCGGTGCCCACGCCCCGCGAACCCGGCGGTGACGACGGCCAGCCATGACGCCCGCTGACCCGGCATGACGTCACCGACCCGGCCACACGCGACGAGCTCGAGCGGCCCGGCGAGTGTCCGCGCGCACACAATTCCTACCGCCCGCACCGCATCGACGATGCGCGCCTCCGCGATCGCAATCCCGCTCGCCGCCGTGGCCAAGCAAGGCGTGCGGGCCGGCCTGGTGAGCCGGGTGCTGGCGGCCGCGCTGGACGCCGTGGTGACGCTGCTGTTGCTGTGCGGCGGCTACCTCGGGCTGGTCGGGCTGCGCTTCCTGCTCTCGCCGAGGACTTTCACCTTCCCCTCCCCGGCCGCACGGTCCGCGGTCGCCGCCTTGCTCGGCGTGGAGGTCCTCTACCTGACCGTGTGCTGGGCCACCACGGGGCGTACCTACGGCAACCACCTGATGGCCCTGCGGGTGGTCGGCCGCCACGGCCTGCGCCTGCACCTCGTGGCGGCCTTTGTTCGGGCCGTGGCATACACCCTGTTCCCGATCGGGCTGGCATGGGTCGCCGTGAGCCGGACCAACCGGTCGCTCCAGGACATCGTGCTGCGCACCTCGGTGATCTATAACTGGCGCGAGTAGCCGGCACCCGCAGGGGCCGCTCATCCGCCTTGGATGAAGGCGGGCACACGCCGACCGCACACGATGGCCTGAGCGTCCCGCCGCACCTGGAGGCAGCCGTGAAGGACATCCAGCCCGACCGAGCGGCAGCGGGCGAGGGCACGCGACGTCCTCCCTCGTCGGCCAAGCCGGCACTCTCCGGGGCCGCGATCGTGCTGCCGCTCGCGCTCGCCCAGTTCATCGCGAGCTACGCCGCCACCAACATGAACGTCGCGATCAGCACCATCGCCGACGACATCGGGACGACGGTCATCGGTATGCAGACCACGATCACGCTGTTCACGCTGACCATGGCCTCGCTGATGATCCCCGGCAGCAAGCTGAGCGACATCTGGGGACGCAAGTTCTGCTTTCTGCTGGGTCTTGGGATCTACGGCACGGGGGCGCTGCTCGCCGCCGTGTCGCAGGGGCTGCCGCTGATGGTCTTCGGGTACTCCGTACTCGAGGGGGTCGGCTCGGCGCTGCTCATCCCGCCGATCTACATCCTGGTCACCGTCACCTTCCCCGACCTAGCCACTCGGGCCAAGTACTTCGGGGTCGTCAGCGCAGCGGCGGGCCTAGGCGCGGCCGCCGGGCCGCTGATCGGTGGCCTGATCACCAGCGCCGTGAGCTGGCGGGCCTCGTTCCTGCTACAGGTCCTGGTGGTCGCGTACGTCGCGTTCCTCACCCGCCGGATCGTCGACCCGCCGCGCACGGCACCCAAGCCCGCGTTCGACCTCCTGGGTGCGGTCCTGTGCGCCGCGGGCCTGTTCTTCGTGGTCTTCGGCATCCTGCAGTCCTCCACGTACGGCTTCTTCTCGTCCCGGGAGGACTTCACGATCGGCGGGACCGTCATCATCCCTGCGGGCGGGATCTCCCCGGTCTGGCTGTACGTGCTGATCGGCCTGGTGGTTCTCGCGGTGCTCGTCTGGCACCTGCGCCGCCGGGAGAGAGGCGGCCACGACCCACTGGTGGCGACCCGGCTGTTCCGCAACCGGACGTCGAACCTCGGCCTGGTGACGCAGAACGTCCAGTGGCTCACCATGCAGGGCTCGTTCTTCGTGATCTCGGTGTACCTGCAGCAGGTCGAGCACTACAGCGCCATCCAGACCGGTCTCGCCCTGACGCCGGCCACGATCGGGATCCTCCTCGCGTCGGCCTTGGCCGGCCGGATGGCGCGCCGGCGCCAACAGCGGACTCTGGTCCGCGGCGGGTTCGTCATCATGACGGCCGGCACCGCGCTTCTGCTGCTGCTCTCCCGCGGTGGCTTCAGCATCTGGTCGCTGATTCCCGGGTTGCTGCTCGTCGGCATCGGCGTCGGCATCATGCTGACCGCGTCGGTCAACGTCGTGCAATCGGCCTTCCCCGACTCCGACCAGGGCGAGATATCCGGCGTCTCCCGCAGCGCGTCGAACCTCGGGTCGTCCCTCGGCACCGCGCTCGCCGGCTCGGTGCTGGTCGGCGCCTCCGTCCCCGGGCAGCACCCGTTCGCGCTGGCGTTGACGACCCTGATGGGAATCGGGCTGCTCGGCCTGCTTGCGGCGATGCTGCTCCCGCGCGGCCGCAAACCCGCCGGGCCAGTGCCGCGTGCCAGGACCGGTGCGGCCTGAGCGCCGGACCTCGGCGCGCCTGAGCGCACGGTTCCGGCGAGTGTCCCGGCGCGCCGGTGCCTTGCCAGTCCGCGGACAGTCCCTGACGCTTGAGGTCTTTGACCGCAGCAGCCGGGGGACGCATGCTCGAACGCACGGCCGTACCGACGAGGCCCATGCCGGAGCCGGTGGCCACCACCGGCCTCGCCAGCCGACGGCCGCTAGCGGCCGCGACGGTCATCGCGCTCGCCTGGGTCTGCGTCCTCGCGACCGTGGTCATCGCCCTGCACCGCGGCGGCGGCGCGCCGACGTCCCAGGTGATCGCCTACGTGGCCGCGTGGGTCCTCGGGTGCACCTTTCCGGGCGTGCTGGTGTGGCGGGCGCTGGCCGGCCACAGCACGATCGTCCGCGAGCTCGGGTTCGGGTCCGTCCTGGGCGTGGTCCTGCAGCTGCTGGCTTGGGCCGCCGCCACCAGCGTCCACCGCCCGGTGCTGCTCGCGGCCCTCCCGGTCGGCGTCGCGGTCATGTTCCTGGTCGTTCCGCGGCTGCGCCGGCACTGGTGGCCGCGGCGGACGGCCGCGACGAGGACGCCGGCTCGCTGGCACGTCGCGATGGCGGTCGTCGTCGCGCTGGCGGCCTACCGGTTCGAGCGGCTGGCCTGGGCGTTGGGACGAGATCTTCCGCCGAAGCCGAGCATCGTCAACCGGGACACCTTGTACAACAGCGCGCTGTCCTACGAGCTCAGCCGGACCGTTCGGCCACAGGACCCGTTCGTCGCGGGTGAGCCGCTTCGCTACCACTGGTTCGCTGACGCCCACGTCACGGCTACCGCCCAGCTCAGCGGGACGCCGATCTCCACGGCGATGATCACGCTGTGGCTGGTGCCGATGCTGGTCGTGCTGCTCTTCGTCGTCGCAGCCGCCGCGCAGCACCTGATGGACGGGCCGCCCGTCACAGCTGCCGACGGCGCGCTGCTCAGCGACGTCCGGCGCTGGTGGGCCGGGCCGGTGGCCGCGTTCTTCTGGTACGCCGCTCCTGCCATCTGGCGGTTCGGCCGGCCGGTCACGGTGGCCGCCACCGACGGCTTCGTCCCCAGCAGCCCATCCGGCGTGCTGGCACTGGCGCTGGTGTGCTGCCTGGTGGGGCCGGTGTTCGACCTGCTCCGCGGGCGCTCGAACCGGGGGACCTGGGTGGTCCTCACCCTGCTGCTCGTGGCCTGCGGCGGCACCAAGCCGAGCGTGCTGCCGGTGGTCGCCTTCGGCGCCCTTCTCGTGCTCGTCGTCGACCTGGTCCGGACGAGGCGGGTGTGCCGCCCAATGGCCTACCTGGTCGGGGCGGCGGCGCTGATCACCGCGGTCGCCGCGCCGTTCGTCACCGGAAGCACCGGAGGCAGCCACCTGCAGTTGCTGGCGCTCGTGGGGCTGGACCCCTCGTACGCCCGGCTGCTGGACGGGCGGCCTGTGTTCAACGCCGCGGGCGGTTGGCTGGTCCCCGCGCTGGCGGATCGGCTTCCGCACGCCGTTCCGGTCGTCGGGATGCTGCTCCTGGTGTGGCTGCTCACCGAGACGCCGCGGCTGCTGTCCCTGGTCGGGCTGGCCGCTCCGCCGCTGCGCGGCGACGCCGGGCTGCGGTGGGCCTGCGGGGTGCTGATCGGTGGGTACGGCGCCATGTGGGTCCTCGCCCATCCAGGTGGGGGCCAGCACTGGTTCTGGAGCGTGACACTGGCCCTGTCGACCGCCGTCGTCGTGACCAACGCGGTTCGGGTTCTGCCGGCATCCCGCCGAGCCTGGACGCTGGTCCCGCCGCTGCTCGTTGTGGCCCTACCCGGGCTGCTGGCCGGGTACCTGACCACCACCTGGGGCCGCGTGGACCTCGACGGGCCGACGCGGACCGTGATCGAGGACCGGCTGCGCCCGTACGCGCTGGTGCTCGCCGCCCTGGCCGTCGCGATCCTCGCGACGGTGCTGTTGCGCCAGCTGGCCCGGCGGTGGTCGGTGCCCCTGCTCACCGCCGTCACAGCGTTCGCGCTGGCGGCGAGCCTGCCGCTCGCTGTCGTGCAGGTTCGTGCAGTGCGGGCGCCTGACCTGCACCGCGCGAAGGCCGGCGTCACGTACACGTACATCTCCCCCGAGCAGCAGCGGGCCGCCCTGTGGTTGAACAGGCACTCCGCCACCACGTCGGTGGTCGCCACCAACGTGTTCTGCTGGCAGCTGGGGGCTCCGCCCGAGAACTGCGCCCTCGGCAGCATGTGGCTGGCGGGACTGAGCGGGCGCCGGATGGTGCTCAGCGACTGGACCTTCTCCGCGACCACCGAGGCGCGGTACGACGGGACAAGGGCGCTGAACCAAATCCCGACGCCATGGCCGGACCGGCTTCGGCTCAGCCTCGACGCCGTGGAGAACCCGACGCCGCAGGCGCTGGGGCGGCTGCGGACGGAGCTCGGCGCGAGGTGGATCTTCGCCGACCGCAGGGCCTCCAGGATCTCGCCGCGCCTGGGCGAGTTGGCGAGCCTGCGGTACCAGAGCCGGAACATCCAGATCTACCGGCTCGCGGACAGCTACGGCGCCTGACCGGCCGCGGCCTGCCGAGCGGCCGGCTGCCGCTCCCCGACTGGCGTCTCGACTGGCTCCTCGGCTGGCGCCTCCACGGGCACCCGCTGACCCGGCACCGAGGGAGCGGGACGTTGCAGGATCAGGCTCGCGACGAGCCCGGTCCAGCCGGTCTGGTGCCCGGCGCCGAGTCCCTTGCCGTTGTCGCCGTGGAAGTACTCGTGGAACGGGATGAGGTCGTGCCAGGCCGGGTCGGTCTGGAACAGCTCGCAGTCGCCGAACACCGGGCGACGGCCGTTCGGGTCGTCGCAGAAGATGGACACCAGCCGCTGGCTGAGGTCGTCCGCGACCTGCCCCAGTGTGCGCAGCCGGCCGGAGCCGGTCGGGAGCTCGACCTGCAGCCGCTCGCCGTACTCACGATGGAAGGTCCGCAGCGACTGGACCACCAGGTAGTTCAGCGGGAACCACACCGGTCCGCGCCAGTTCGAGTTCCCCCCGAACAGCACCGTGTGCGACTCGCCGGGCTCGTAGTCCACCGAGAAGTCGTTCCCGTCGAGGACGAGGTGCAGCGGGTGGTCGCGGTGGTAGGCCGACAGGGCGCGCAGCCCGTACGGCGACAGGAACTCGTTCTCGTCGAGCACCTTGGCCAGCACCCGGACCAGCCGCTCGCGGCGGACGAGCGAGAAGAGGTGCCGCCGGTCGTCGATCTCGACCGCGTCGACCAGCTCCGGCGCGTGCTCGCGCGCCCAGGTCGAGGCCAGTCGCCGCAGGTTGGCCAGCCGCTCGCGTCCGATGACGGCCACGGCGAACAGCGGAACCACACCGACCATGGAGCGCGACTTGAGCTCGACGATGCGGCCGTCGTCGGCGCGCAGCCGGTCGTAGAAGAAGCCGTCCTCCTCGTCCCAGAGCCCCTGGTGGTTGGCCGTCACGGTGATCGCGATGGCGTGCCTGGCGAACTTGATCGCCATGTCCTCGTACGTGGCGTCCCGCTCGGCGAGCACCATCGCCATCCGGAACATGTCGATGGCGTACATCACCATCCAGGCCGTGCCGTCCGCCTGCTCCAGATGGACCCCCGTGGGCATGGGCGCCGACCGGTCGAACAGGCCGATGTTGTCCAGGCCCAGGAAGCCGCCCTCGAACAGGTTGTTGCCGTCGGGGTCCTTCTGATTCACCCACCAGGTGAAGTTGGCGATGAGCTTGTGGAAGATGCGCTTCAAGAAGTCGACGTCGGTGCCACCGTCGCTGGCGAAGACCTCGAGCGCCGCCCACGCGTGCACCGGCGGGTTGACGTCCCCGAACGCCCACTCGTACGCCGGCAGCTGTCCGTTGGCGTGCATGTACCGCTCGGAGGTCATCAGCAGCAGCTGGCTCTTGGCGAACTGCGGGTCCACGTGAGCGAGCACCACAGTGTGGAAGGCGAGGTCCCACGCGGCGTACCAGGGGTACTCCCAAGGGTCCGGCATCGAGAGAACGTCGGCGTTGTCGACGTGTTTCCAGCCGCTGTTGCGGCCGCGCGTTCGCTCCACTGGCGGCGGAGGTCCGGCCGGGTCGCCCACGAGCCACTGCCGGACGTCGTAGGCGTAGTACTGCTTGCCCCACAACATCCCGGCCAGCGCCTGCCGCAGAACGCGTGCCTCATCTGTGGACGTGCCGGCCGGCGTGAGGGCGCGGTAGAAGTCGTCTGCCTCGGCCTGCCGGTCGCGCAGCGTCCGCTCGAAGCCGTCGCCGAGGTCCGTGGAGCCGGGCTGGGCCATCAGCCGCACGCGCACGTCGACCGAGCCGCCGGGCGGGACGGTCAGCGTGTAGTGCAGGGCGGCCTTGGTCCCGGTTCCGGCCGGGTTGACGGTTTGGTCCCCGCGGACGACATGGTCGTTGATGCCGTCCTTCGGGAAGCCCGTCTGGTTGGGCACGCCGTACAGGCGCTGGAAGTTGGTTTCGTTGTCGCACGTCAGCGGCTCGGGCGATCCATCCCCGGCCAGGACCAGCGTGCCGACGTCGCGGTGCTCCGCGAGCAACCGGCCGTCGGTAACCCGGATCCGCGGACGGTAGGGGTCGCGTCCCCAGGACCAGGTGTTGCGGAACCACAGGGTCGGCAGCAGGTGGATCGTCGCCGCGTCGGGGCCGTTGTTGTCGACCGTGATGCGCATGCAGAGGTCGGTGGGGCCGGCCTTCGCGTAGTCGACGGTGACCGCCCAGAACCGGCCCTCGTCGAAGACGCCCGTGTCGACGAGCTCGTACTCGGGGTCGTCCTTGCCGCGTCGCCTGTTCTCGGCGACCAGGTCGGTGTAGGGGAACTCCCGCTGCGGGTAGTGGTACCGCCAGCGCATCCAGGAGTGGGTCGGCGTCGAGTCGAGGTACCACCAGTAGTCCTTGGCGTCCTCGCCGTGGTTGCCCTGCGGGCCGGTCAGCCCGAACACGCGCTCCTTGAGGATCGGGTCGGCCCCGTTCCAGAGCGCGAGCGCGAAGCACCAGGTCTGCCGGCTGTCGCAGACCCCGGCCAGTCCGTCCTCGTTCCACCGGTAGGCCTTGGACCGCGCGGCGTCGTGCGGCAGGAAGTCCCAGGCCTCACCGGTCGCGCTGTAGTCCTCGCGCACCGTCCCCCAGGCCCGTTCGCTCAGGTACGGGCCCCACAGCCCCCAGGTCTGGGTTCCGGCGTCCCTGGCCGCGAGCCGGACGCGCTCGGCCGTACCACCGCTCTGCTCGGACATGGTCCCTCCTCGTCACGTCTTCGCGTGCTGCCCCCGCGGACGCACTCACCTGGCGGCGCGGGTCTGTCACCGGGGGCGGGTCGACTCCGGCACAGCCGACTTGGGCGACCGCGCCATCGGCAGGTACGAGGTCGCGGGAGCTGGTCCCGTGGCGTGCAGTCGCCGCCAGACCCGCAGCGTCTCCGCGACCGACCAGGCCTGGAAGGGACACCCCGTCCCCCCGTGCGGCGGGTCCCCGTCCGCAGTCTCGGAGACCGAGCCGACGCCCCACTCGGAAAGGTGGTGCATCAGGCCGCAGAGGGGGTCCCCCACGGGCACGCCCGTCCGCAGCGCCGCGTCGACGTACGGCCCGAGCAGCCAGGGCCAGACTGCGCCCTGGTGGTAGGCCCGGTCGCGTTCGGCCGGCCCGCCGCGGTGCCTGCCGTGGTACGCCGGGTCATCGGGCGCCAGGCTGCGCAGCCCGATCGGGGTGAGCAGCGGAGCGGCCGCATGGACGACGGCGCCGTCCGCGACCGGGCCGCCCGGGAGGGACACGGCGAGCAGCATGTTCGGCCGCACGGACGCGTCGTCGCCGTCCGGGCCGTCCACGACGTCGTACAGCGCACCGTCGCCGCGCAGGAAGCGCCGCGTGAAGGAGGCGCGGGCCTGCCGTTCCAGGCTCCAGAGGTCGTCCGCCGCCTGGCCGGCCAGCCCACGCAGCGCGGCCGCGACCGTGAGGGAACGCACCCAGAGGGCGTTCAGCTCTACCGCCTTGCCCGCCCGGTGGGTGACCGGGATGCCGTCCACGCGGGCGTCCATCCAGGTGAGCGCGTAGCCCGACGCGCCTTGCGTCAGCAGGCCGTCGCCCGGGTCGACGGCGATCCCGTAGCGGGTACCCGCGCGGTGGGCCGCGATGATGGCATTGACCACGGGCAGCGTCGCAACCGCGAGGTCATCCTCGCCGGTGCGCTCGGCGTGCCGGCCGAGGGCGTGCACGAACCACAAGCTGGCGTCCGCGGTGTTGTACTCCAGCGTCCCTGTGTCGGCCGTGTTCGCCAGCATGCCCTCGGACACCGTCGACGCGTACTGCCGCAGCAGCGCCGCCCCCTCCGCGGACCGGCCGGTCTCCAGGAACAGCCCCTCGTAGGACGTCATGGTGTCGCGGGACCACGCGCCGAACCACGGGTAGCCGGCGACCACCTCGGGGGAACCCGCCACCTGGACGACGAACGCGTCCGCAGCGAGCGTGAGTCGGCCGGTCACGGCGTCCTCGGCACCGGCGGCCACGACCAGCCGGCGGGACCGCTGGCGGGCCTCGCGCACGATGTCCTCGGCCTCCGGCGGTCCCGGTGCGTCCTCGGGCGCCCAGGCGACGACCTGCAGGGCCTCGCCGGGGGTCAGCTCCGTGACGAACCGCCCCGCCAACCACAGGTCCTCCTCCGGGTTCAGCCCCCGGGCCGCCTCCGCGCGCGCGTGGACGGACCGATACCAGACGCCGGCCGGCTGGTACCCCGGCCCGCGGACCCGGTAGCCGCCGGGCAGCTCGAACCCCTCGGCGACGGGTCGCACCCCGAGCGGCCCGTCGCCGAAGCGCTCGCCGTGGCCGTCCCGCCACGTGCACAGCGCCTCGTCGGACACGCGCACCGCCGGCCCGGCGAGGAGCCGGTCCACGACCGCGACGCAGGAGCTGCCGTGGCACACCGCGATCTCCCGCTGCAGC
>DATFPQ010000209.1:0-25354 GCA_035264765.1 Actinomycetales bacterium
AGCCCCTCGAGCACCAGCTCCACGGCGGCCGCCGCCTCACCTGCGGACGGCGCATCGCCGAGCCCGACCCGCTCCAGCACCTTGGCCAGACCGGCCACCGTGCCGACCTGCTGCAGCACCTCGGCGGCCGTGACCAGCTCACCGGTCTCGATCTGCCGGCCGTCGTGCACGAGGGCCACGAACCCGGACAGGTCCAGGCCGGCGAGATGCGCCCGGAAGGTCTCCGCGACCGCCGTGCGGAGCAGGTGGGCCAGGACCTCGACCTCGCGTCCCTCCTCGCCGCTCTCGAACTCCACCTTGCCGCGCAGCGTGCCCACGACCGACTCGGTGTCGCCGACCCGGGCGACGGCCGACTGCTCGCCGCGCAGAGCGGCCCGGCGCAACGCGGCGCCGGCGACCGTCTCGGCGGCCGCGATGGCGAACCGCGCCGAGACGCCGGATCTCGCGTCGACCGAGGGCGAGTCGCGCACCGCACGGGTGAACCGGGACACGATCTCGACCACGTGCGACGGCACGGTCGCCACCAGCCGCGCCTCCTGCTCGACCAGGGCCACCTCGTCGGCGAGGTCCAGCGGGTAGTGCGTGCGGATCTCGGCGCCGAACCGGTCCTTGAGCGGCGTGATGATCCGGCCGCGGTTCGTGTAGTCCTCGGGGTTGGCCGACGCCACGAGCAGCAGGTCCAGCGGCAGCCGCAGCTGGTAACCGCGGACCTGGATGTCGCGCTCCTCCAGCACGTTGAGCAGCGAGACCTGGATCCGCTCGGCGAGGTCCGGAAGCTCGTTGATGGCGAAGATGCCGCGGTGGGTCCGCGGCACCAGGCCGAAGTGGATCGTCTCGGGGTCCCCGAGAGTGCGTCCCTGCGCCACCCGGACGGGGTCGATGTCGCCCACGAGGTCGCCGACGCTGGTATCCGGCGTCGCGAGCTTCTCGGAGTACCGCTGGGACCGGTGCCGCCACGCCACCGGAAGGTCCTCGCCGAGCTCGTCCCGGCGGCGGACCGACGCCGGGGTGATCGGGTCGTAGGGGTGCTCCCCGATCTCGGCGCCCTCGATCACCGGGGTCCACTCGTCCAGCAGCGCCACCAGCGCGCGGATCAACCGCGTCTTGCCCTGGCCGCGCTCACCGAGCAGCACCAGGTCGTGACCGGCGAGCAGGGCGCGTTCGAGCTCGGGCAGCACGGTGTCGTCGAAGCCCACGATGCCGTCGAACCGGCGGCCGCCGTCGCGCATCGCGGTCAGCAGGTTCTGGCGCAGCTCGTCCTTGACGCTGCGCTGCCGGTGGCCGCTGGCCAGCAGCTCGCCCAGCGTGCTCGGCAGGCCGGCAGGGGGAACGGGAGGTTGGCTCACGCCTGCACCGTACGTCCGGCCTGTGGCGGGCGCGCAACAGGTCGGTGTCGTTCGGGGCAACGCCGGTCCCAGCCCACGGTTAGCGGCCCGACCGCTGCCGCGCCGAGCGGTTGCTCCACGGGGGCCGCTTCGGCGCGGCCGAGGACCGGCCGGCGTGGAGCAAAGCGGCCGGGCTGAAGCAAAGCCTGGGAGGCGGGGATCACCAGGCGGGGGTGATCGGCCAGGGCGGGCGGGCCGGGACGCTGACGTGGTGCACGACGTGGTGGACGACGTGGTGCACCACGACCTCCAGGTGCCCGGACACCTCGAGCGGCACGGCCGGCGCGGGGCTCCCCGTTCCCCGCCCGGCCGCGCCGGCCAGTCCCTCCACCAGGGCGCGGGCGTCCAGCGGCCCCTTGCCGTCCACCAGCTCGGCGACCGCCCGCAGGACCAGCTGGGTCGCGACCGTGGCGGTGGCCGCGGCCGCTGCGACCGCGATCGGGCTGCGGGCGAGCTCGGGCAGGGCGGCCCGCACGCTGGCCACCCCCTGCGACACCGAGCGGGTCGCGACTGCCCGGACCCCACGGGGGCGGACGGCGACCTCGGTGCTGACGACCGGCTGCTCGGCACTCATGACCCGATGGTCCGCTCCGCCGGAGCCGCGGTCCAGACCCCGGCGCGAACCGGATGAACTCCGCCGCCCAGCCGGCCGCCACGCAGGGCCACCACCCAGCCGACGAGCAGGAGGTTGGTGACCAGCAGGACGCCGGTGGCGTAGCCCACCCCACGGACGTGGACGGCGAGCGTCGAGAGCTGGTCCTGGCCGGGCCCTATGACGCCGCCGGCCACCGTGACGGCGCCGGACCCCGCAACCACTCCGTGCCCCCGCGAGTGGTCGACAGTGAGCCCGTGCGTCGCGTGCATCGCCTGCAGCTGCTTGACCTGCAGGTCGTAGTCGTACGCCGAGCTCGCCGCCACCGCACCGGCGCCGACGACGGTGCCGACGGAGACGACCAGCAGGGCCGCCGCGGCGACGGTCCTCGGCCGGCTCAGGTCGGGGCCGTACCGCCGGTGTGCCGCCGACAGCGCCTTCCACACCGCGACGACGAACACCGGCAGCAGCACGGCGGAGATCCGCATCCAGCTGCTGAACGGACCGCCAGTGCGCTCGACGGCCCCGATGGCCGCCTGCAGCGACGTGAGCCAGAAGCCGTCGGCCACGGCCAGCACGGCGGCCAGCAGGCCCACGGTGGGCCAGTGGACGTGTCGCCGGCAAAGGACCTCAACGGGGTCTTCAGCGGAGTGGACGGACATCGGGAACCTCGCTCGTCTCGGTAGGGGCCGGTGCCTGCCGCGGCTTGAGCCGTGCGACAGGCACCGGCAGTTCCACGGGAGCCAATGGCTCTGGCGGACACTTGTCCTACGGCGTGATCTCCCAGCCGAACATCATGGCGTGATCCTCGTGCGCCAGGTTGTGGCAGTGCGCCACGTAGGGCCCGGTGAAGTCCCGGAAGCCGCGGTACAGGATCACCGACTCGCTCGGGTCGAGCGCCGCCAGGTCCTCGCGCGAGACGTCGTCCGGATGCCCGGGACTGCCCTTCGTGACGTCCCTGCCGTTGCGCATCACCGTCCGGTGCTCCTCCATGTGCAGGTGGAACGGATGCACCCAGCCACCGCCACCGTTGCGGATCTCCCACAGGTTGAAGCTGTTCTTCCGCTGCTGGGCCAACGGGGTCTTGCCGGCGGGGTTCTTCAGGCACGTCGCGACGGCTGCTGGGTCGAAGACGGTGCCGTTGATCAGCCACTCGACCTCGCCGCCGCCACTTCCGCGGGAGACCTCGAAGATCAGCCGGTTGTCGAGCAGGTTCTGCCAGTTGCTCGGCAGCGGCGGAACCTCGCGGAGCACCTGCTGCGGCCCCGGGATGACGCTGTCGTCCGGCGCGCTGTCCCCGATCACGATCTTCAGCACCGGGACCTTGTAGGCGGGGTCCGGTGAGAACCGCGATGAGTTCGACCACATCCGGCCGTTGGGCATCTTCATCACGTTGGTCAGGTAGATCACGTCGCCCTTGGTGGTCGGCGTGCCGTCCTGGTACCGGGTGAAGTCGACGATGAACTCGCGCCGCTTCGCCGGCCACAGCTCGAACGAGTCGCGGACGACCGGGAAGGGCAGCAGCCCGCCGTCCGAGGCGATCTGGGTGAACTTCATGCACTGCTGGCCGTCCGGGATGCGGTACTGGCCCTGCAGCTCGTCGTCGGTGTAGCCCAGTGAGACGGAGGACTTGGGGCCCTTCGTCGAGCTCATCAGCTTGAACTCGTAGATGCGCGCGAGCGAGGCGTCCAGGAACCGGAAGCGGTACTTACGCCGCTTGACCTCGAGCGTCGGGTACGCGGTGCCGTTCACCGTGAAGATGTCACCCACGAACCCGTGGTTCGGGAAGTGCTTGTAGAACGTCTTGCCCCACCACTCCGGGTGCGTGGCCGGGTTCTTGACCCCGGTGAACTCCGTGTCGTGCGCGTCGTGGTGCACCGTGACGCCGTCGTCCAGCCGGCAGTCGTAGAAGGCCAACGGGATGTCGTAGTCGACGTCGAAGGACCCGTCGCCGTTGTCGGTGCGCACGCCGGGCAGATGCAGGCCCCGAGTCTCGTCGCCCATGTCCAGGCCGTACTTCGGGTCGTAGATCGGAAACAGCCCGACCATGCCCTTGTAGACGTTGGACCCCGTCTGGTCCATCCGGTGGTCGTGGAACCAGAAGAAGCTCTGCTTCTCCCGGTCGTCGCCGCCGGCCGGCCAGTTCAGGTAAAGGTTGTCGACGAACATCTTCGGCAGATACCCACGGTTCTTCGGGCCGTACCGCATGGAGTAGTGCGGGTTGCCGTCGCTCTCCGGTGCAGTGTGACCGTTGTGCAGGTGCGTCAGGAAGGACAGGTCCGGGGACCCGAAGTCCTGCCGGTCCAGGTTCAGCGGGTTCTCGTCAAGGTGGTTCTCGAAGCGGACCAGCACCGGCTTGCCGTACTCGGCGTTGATCATCGGCCCCGGGAACGTGCCGTTGAACCCGTAGATGGTGCTCTTGGGCAGCTCTCGCTGAGTGCCTGCCGCGTAGGTCTTGCCGCTCGGCCCGAACGAGACGGTCGGCCGGCCGTTCGCGTCGATCGGCAGGACCCTGGATGTGGTGAAGGAGTGGGTGTCCACCTTGACGTCGATCTTGTAGACGATCGGGTCCGGGTAGCCGATCTTCTTCGGCCAGATCTGGTGCTGCTGGTTGCCGAGCGAGTTCTGCTGGCCGATCCCCGGCCCAGGTGGCTTGGCCCAGCCGCGGTACACCGACGGGTCCACGGGCCGCAGCGCCTTCGGAACCTGCAGCTCGTCCGAGAACGGCGAGAGGATCAGTGGGCTCGTCGGGAAGACCTCGGTGTAGAGCGCGTCGGCCCACGCCATGGAAGCGGCGCCGATCAGGCCGTTGGCCGAGTTCAGGCCCTTCTGGGCCAGGGCCGGCTCGAGGACCAGGCGCCCGGCGCCGAGGCCGAACGCGGCGGCTCCTGCCGCACCCAGCCGAAGGACGTTCCGTCGCGACACCAGGCTGTCAGGTGCGCGATCGTCCGACATCACGCCCGCCCTCCGCCGGAGCGGGGCATCCAGCTGTGCGGCGCTGCACCCGAGGCGTCACCGGCCGTGGTCGGGCTGGCCGCACGCCTGCTCACTGCTGGTCGTAGTGCTGTGGTCTGACGCATGGTGGCCTCCTGGCGGGAATCCGGCATGCAGGACCGTGCCGAGGCCGCCTCGGAGAAACCTGATGGTTAGCAAGTGTCCAATGGTCTTAAGACCATCGGACCATTAACGTGGCGCGCGAGGGTCAGGAGTGGAGGCATCCCCCGGCTTCGGGCCCAGACCCAGCTCGCGGGCGCGCAGCGCGGCCGACATCCGGTCGGTGACCCCGAGCCGTGTGTACACCCGGGTGAGGTGCGCCTTGACCGTCGCCTCGGTGACGCCGAGCCGCTCGCCGATGGCGCGGTTCGGCAGCCCAGCTGCCAGCAGCGCGAGGACCTCACGCTCCCGCGCGGTGAGCTCGTCCAGCCAGGCCCGGGTCTGCCGCGACCGCAGCAACGCGGACGCCGCCACGGGAGCGAGCGGCGACTCGCCGGCGGCGGCCGCGCGGACCGCCCGGACCAGCTCCGCCGGGTCGCCGTCCTTCACCAGGTAGCCACGCGCGCCGGCGTCCACCATCGCGATCACGCGGTCGCGTTCGCCGAAGGAGGTCAGGGCCACGACGCACGCGTCCGGCCGGCGGGCCAGGATGCGGCGCGTGGCCGTGACGCCGTCCATGCCCGGCATCGACAGGTCCATCAAGATGACGTCGGGCGACACGTGGTCGATCAGGCCCAGCGCCTCCTGGCCGTCCGCCGCCTGCGCGACGATCCGCAGGTCGGGCGCCGTACCCAGCACCCGCGCCAGCCCGGCGCGCACGACCTCGTGGTCATCGACCACCATGACGGTGATCATCGGTTCGCAAGCTCGAAGAGGAAGGTCGTCCCCCCGGCCGGGCCGCTCGTCACGTTCATCGTTCCTCCCACCTCGCGGGCCGTCTCGCCCAGCAACCGCAACCCGAAGTGGTGGCCGCTGCCGTTCGCCGTCGACGAGTCCGACAGTCCCCGACCATCATCCCGGACCACCACTCTCACCACCCGCGCGTCGCACTCCAGGCGCACCAGCACGTGCGTGGCCTGTGCGTGCTTGATTACGTTCCGCAGGGCCTCCTGTGCGGCACGGAAGAGCAGCGCCGCGACGTCGGGCTGGGCGCTGAAGCCGGGCTGCACCTGCAGCTCGGCGCGCACCACGCCGGTGGCCTCGACGGACTCCACGAGCTCCTCCAGCGCTCGCGGCAGGCCCACCTCGTAGACGGTCGGCGGGGTCAGTTCGGCGACCAGTGTGCGCAGCTCCATCGCGCTGTCCCGGGTCGTGACCGCCGCGGACCGGACCACGCCGAGGACGTCGTCGGGGACGTCCGGCTGACCGGTGCCGACGCTCGACAGGGAGTAGGAGACCCCCGCCAGGGACTGCACCACCCCGTCGTGCAGGTCTCGGGCGATCCGTCGACGCTCGTGGTCGCGGGCCTCCAGGGCGTGGCGGTGCAGCGCCTCGCGCTCCCGCTGGCCCTGCTGGACCCGGCGCACCAGCCGCAGCGCGAGTGGCAGCTGCAGCGCCAACAAGGCGATCAGCGCCAGCAGGATGGCTGGGAGCTCCGCTCGGGCGGCGTCGCGCGCGACGCCGCCCAGGTCGTCGTCGCGGACCAGCAGCTGCAGCAGCATCGGCTTTCCGTCGGGTCCCTCGACCGCCGCGCACACCTGGACGACCTGCCGCACACCCGGCCACCGGTCCAGGGTCTCGTCCGGGCCGGACAGGTCGCTGAGCTCACCGCTCGACCGGCCGGTGACCAGCGTGGACCGCTCGTCCGCGCTCAGCGGAAACGCCTTGCCGATGTAGGCCGGCTCGTCCGAGTAGACGATCTGGCCCGGTGCCTTCCAGAGCTTGACCCGCAGGACCGCGTCGGAGAGCAGGTACTCCCTGACCTCGCGGTCCAGCCTGCGCAGCGCGGCCGGGTCGCCGCGTAGCACGCCTGCGGTCACCGCCGGCTTCACCACCTGGTTCGCCGCGGCGGCCGCGAACTCCGCCGTCTGCTCGACCGCCTGCTGCTCCGCCACCCCCTGCACCGCGTTCAGGCCGACCACCGCCAGGAGAAGGAGCGCGAGGATCCCGGCCGCGGAGAACTGCATCAGGGCGACGCCGGGCGAGAGCGGACGTGGGTTGCGCGCGCGGCTCAGCAGCCGGCGCAGCGCATCCTGGCCGGCCGCGGCGACTCTGCGGCGACGCGGCAACTCCACCGCCGGAGAATGCCGAGCCGTCCTGACGAAAACCTGACGAAAAGCCGGAGCGGGGTCAGACCGGCAGCGCCAACGCAGCGGTCTCCTCTCCCGAGGACCGGGTGTGGCTGACGTGCGCGTGTCGCCGGTCGGTCTCGGCCCGACGCTCGACGCCGTCCGCCACGGACCCCACGCGACTCCTGCGGTCTGTGCCGGTCGGCCGGCTGCGCAGCCGACTCGCCAGCACGCGTCGCCGTCCGGCCGGGACGGTGTCCTGGACGATCTGCCGCACCAGCGGGTAGCGGAAGCCGAAGCCCTCTCCCGCGTCGATCAGCACGCGCTCACGGCAGAGCCGCTGCTGGATCTCGGCCACCTCGAGGGCGTCCACCCCGGCGAGCCGGGCGACCTCCTCCCCGCCGAACGGCTCTGCCGTGACCGAGCAGGCGACGACCACACGCCAGGTCTGCTCGTCGCCGCTCCGCAGCCGGCTCAGCACCCGGTCCGACACCTGGTCCGACACCTGTCCCGTCGCGCAGCCGGCCACGAGCAGGGGCAGGCCACCGGTCGGCTCGTGCACGTCCGGAAGGCCGAGCGCCAGCAGATTCTCGCGGCTCAACGGCTCCAGCAGCAGGCGCAGGTCGGGGGCATAACGGTTCAGCAGGTGGCCGTGCGGCAGCCGGGCGACGTCGGCCGCGAGGACCACGGTGCCGCGGCCGGCACCGCGTCGTCGCCCGAGCGCGGCCAGCACCTGCAGGCTGCGCTCGTCCGCCAGATCGGCGTCGTCGACGAGGACGGCGAACGGGCCGGCGCCGGCCAGCTCCAGGTCGAGCCTTCGCAGCGTCGCGAGCGGGAGCGGCGTGGCTGCCTCGCTGCCTGCGGCTTCGGCAGCGCCCGTGGTGCCGGTGACCTCCCTGGACCCGGCGGCCAGGCCGTCGACGAGCCCGTGCACCACGGTGGCGTCCCCAGCCAGCAGCCCGAGAAGCACCTCCTCCAACAGCCAGCCGGCGACCGAGCGGCCGTGCTCGGTGCAGGTCACCCGGACCACCCGTTGCCCGGCGAGGCGAGCCGCGAGCTCGTCCAGCAGGGCCGTCTTGCCCACGCCCATCTCGCCGTCGAGGAGGACCGACCTCAACCCGGCGGTCCGCGCCGCCCCCCCGTGGACCGTCAGGCACGCGGCCACCTCCTGGTCGCGGCCGACCAACCGCACTCCCGCGGGCTCCTCCGGAACGTGCACGTGGTCCCGAGCCCGCTGAGTCGGCAGAGCCACCGCCGGAACCGCTCTGGCTGGCACCGGGGGCGAAGCCGGCTCGAGCACCCGGCCAGCGGCGCCGGACTGGCGCAACACCGCCTGGTGCAGGGCGCGCGTCGCCGGCATCGGGTCCGCGCCGACGTCCGCGGCGAGCGCCCGCCGGAACTCCTCGAAGACCCGCAGCGCCCAGCTCTGCTCCCCGGCCCGGTAGGTCGCCGTCATCAAGAGCCGGACCGCGGCCTCGTGCAGGGCGTCAATGGCCAGCGCGTCGGAGGCGTGAGCGGCGGCGGCCGCGTGGTCGGCCTCGGCCAGCGCCAGCTCCCCCGTGGCGACGTGCAGCTGCAGCCTGCGGTGCGCGGTCTCCCGCCGGGCCGTCAGGGCCCACTCCGTGTACGGCTCGTCCTCCAGCAGCTCTCCGGTCGCCAGCGTGAGGGCCTGCTCCATGGCCGGCCGGTCCGACGACGCGATCGCCGCGTCGTACAGCGTGTCGAACTCGGTTAGGTCGACCCAGGCCTGGATGCGGTCCAGGCGGTAGCCGCCGTGGTCGGTGACGATGAGCGACGTCGACCGCGTGCCCGCAGGAGCCAGCCGGCGCCGCAGCAGGGACACATAGTGCTGCAGTGAGCCCGCGGCGTCATGCGGGAGGTTCTCGCCCCACAGGAGGTGCGCGAGCCGGTCCTTGGCCACGTACCGCCCGCTGCTGAGCGCGAGAATCTCGAGCAGCTGCTTGGGCTTGCGTCCACCGAAGTCGCGCGGGCCTAGGAGCTGGCCGTCCACTGACACGCGGATCGACCCGAAGAGCCGTACCTCTGCCCCCATGAGGCTCCTCTGCAACCGTTTCGCCATGTCCCGCTCGTCCCCCGGACGCCCAAATTGTCAGTGCCTCCCCGATGCGTGAGCAATCCCCAACCAGGGTCACACACGCGTGTCATCAGGCATGGCTCTTTGGTCGAGCATGGTCTACCTCATCGAGGTAGCCATGCGTGCCGGAATGGGCGGTCCCGCGTCGTGCCGACCGCTGGCCCCGGGCAACCTCACCCGATCGGCAGCTGTTCCATGCCGGCCGGCAACGACTCGGCGTGGACCACGACGAGCCGCCGGGTGGGACGCGAGAGGGCGACGTACAGGTCGCTCAGCCCCCGCTCGGAGCCCGCCACGACCGCGGCGGGCTCGACCACCACGACGTCGTCGAACTCCAGGCCCTTCACCTGCTCCGGTGCCAGCACGCTCACCCGGACGGTGAGCGCGCCACCCCAGGCGTCCCCCACCTGACCGGGCAGGGCGGCGTCGAGCGCGGTCCGCAGGTCGGCGAGCTCCGCGCGCGGCGCGACGACGGCGACCGTGCCCTCGCCGGTGGACTCGAGCAGCTCACGGACGACGTCGACCACAGGCTCGGCGTCCTCGGCCGCTCGCTTGCGGCGCATGGGCGGGACGTCGCCCTCCCGCACCGAGTCGACCGGCGTCACGGGAAGCCCGTTGGCCTTCGCCACCGCGTCGGCCACCGCCATCACGCGGGAAGGGGTGCGGTAGCTGACGCTGAGGCGGCGCTCGCGCCAGCGGCTGCGTGCCTCCGCGTCCAGGGCGTCGCCCCAGGACGAGGCCCCGGCGGCCGAGCCGCGCTGCGCGAGGTCGCCGACGACGGTCCACGACCGGGCCGGGCAGCGACGGGCCAGCAGCCGCCAGCTCATCGGTGACAGCTCCTGCGCCTCGTCGACGATGAGGTGGCCGAAGGTCCAGGTGCGGTCGGTCTCGGCCCGCTCGGCCACGCTCAGCACCGGGCTGCCGGCCCCGAACTGGTCGGCCAGCATCTCCGCCGAAACGCCGGGGGCCTGCAGGCCGGTCATGCCCAGCACGCCACGGGCGTACTCGAGCTCGGCGGCGCGCTCGGCCGACCGCGCCACGGCCTCCGCGCGCGCCGCCTCCCCGTCGTCCCCGATCAGCTCGGCCACCTCGTCCAGCAGCGGGACGTCGGAAAGGGTCCACGGCGCGCCCCGCTCGCGGCGCAGCAGGTTCCGCTCCTCGACAGACAGCAGGTGCCGGGTCGCGGCCGCCAGCCGAACCGGCGTCGCGAACAGGTCGGTGAGGAAGCGCTGCGGCGTCAGCGGCATCCACAGCAGGTTCAGGTTCACCCGGACGTCGCGCGCGTCGCGCAGGTCGGCGTCCAGCTCCGCGCGCAGGTCGTCGGTGAGCGGCTGGCCCATCGCGTCGGCGAGCCGGCCGGCGAGGTGGCGCAGCATGTCCTTCACGAACGTGACCCGGGCCTCGTTGTGCGGGGCGCCGGTGCTGCGAGCGCGCGACCGCGAGGCGGCGACGGCGTCCCTGGTGAGCACGAGGGTGTGCGAGCCGACCTTGAGCTCGAGGTCCCCTTCGGGCAGCCGCTGTCGGTCGCGCACGGCCGTCGCCAAAACCCGCACCATCCGCAGGTCGCCCTTGATCCGCGCCACCGGTGCCTCGTCGTCCACGACGGCCTCGACCCCGGGGAACAGGGTGCCCGGCGTCGCCATGACGACTCCCGACTCGCCCAGCGAGGGCAGCACCTGCTCGATGTAGCGCAGGAACAGCGGTCCGGGACCCACCACCAGGACGCCGCTGCGCTCCAGCCGCTCCCGGTAGGTGAACAGCAGGTAGGCGGCCCGGTGCAGCGCCACCGCGGTCTTGCCGGTGCCGGGACCGCCCTGCACGACGAGCACGCCCGCGAGGTCGTCACGCACGATCTGGTCCTGCTCGGCCTGGATGGTCGCGACGATGTCTCCCATGCGCCCGGTGCGGGGCGCCTGCACCGCCGCCATCAGCGCGCCCTCACCCTGCAGGGTGAGCCGCTCGGACTCGTCGATCGCCTCGAGGTCGAGCACCTCGTCGTCGAGGTGCACGAGCCGGCGGCCGGACGTCGTCAGGTGCCGCCGGCGCACGACGTTCCCCGGGTGAGCGGGCGTGGCCTGGTAGAAGGGCGCGGCGACGGGGGCGCGCCAGTCCACGAGCAGCTTGTCCTGCCGCTCGTCGGAGAGCCCGATCCGGCCGATGTGGTGCCGCTCCCCGGTCCGCAGGTCCAGCCGGCCGAAGCACAGCCGGTCCTGCACCGCGCGGAGCTGGGCGATCCGGAGCTCGAGCGCCTGCGCGAACGCGTCCCGCTCCGAGCGCGCCTGCGGCGTCCCGGTGGAGCCGGTGGCGCGCACGGCGGTCAGCCGCTGCTGCGCCGCCTCGACCAGCTGGTCCAGCCGGGCATAGAGCCGGTTCAGGTGCGCTTGTTCGACCGCGACCTCGGGGCTCTCGTCGCTCACCGGTGGGACGCCTCCGTCGGGCGCGGCTCGCGCCGGACCCTCCGGCGCGGACGATGATCCTATGCCGCGTCCCTGAGCCGGTCAGCGGAAGGGTCGCTTTCCCGGGCTGTGTACCGTCGGGGCCATGCACACGGCACCGCTGCGGATCGGCCGGCTCGACGTCCAGGTTCCGGCCGACGGGCACCCCGACCTGCTGGCGCCACCGGTGCTGGCGGCGCTGCAGGGCTGGCCCTCGGCCCCCGCGGTGGGGGTCGCCGCGATCGACGCCGACCTCGCCGACACCGCGGCCCTGGTCGAGGCGTATGACGTCCCGGCGGAGGTGTCGGCCAACTGCGTGGTCGTGGGCGGGCGGCGGGGCGGCGAGGACCGCGTGGCCGCGTGCGTGGTGCTCGCGACGACGCGGGCCGACGTCAACGGCGTGGTCCGCCGCGCCCTCGACGTCCGCAAGGCCTCGTTCCTGTCGATGGACGACGCGGTGCGGGCGACCGGGATGGAGTACGGAGGCATCACGCCGGTCGGCCTGCCCAGCGGGTGGTCGCTGCTCGTGGACGCGTCCGTCGTCGCGACCGATGTGGTCGTGGTGGGGTCGGGCGTCCGGCGCAGCAAGCTGGTCCTGCCCGGCGCGGCGCTCGCCGGGCTGCCGGGCGCCGAGGTCGTCGAGGGTCTAGGCCGGGCGCCGCAGGGCTGAGGGCTGCCGGGCTGAGCTGCCGCGCGGGAGCGGTCAGGCTCGAGGCCGCAGCGCCCAGAACGCCACGGCACTGGCCGCGGCCACGTTGAGCGAGTCGACTCCGCCCGACATCGGGATGCGGACCGCGAGGTCGGCGGCCCGTACCGTCGCGTCCGCGAGGCCGTGCCCCTCCGTGCCGAGCACGAGCGCGAGGCGGGACGGCGGGTCCGCGGCGAGGTCGTCCAGGCTCACGGCGTCGTCGGTCAGGGCGAGGGCGGCGACCGTGAACCCCTGTCGCTGCAGCAGCCGCACGCCCTGCGGCCACGGGTCTACGCGAGCCCACGGAACCTGGAACACCGTGCCCATCGACACCCGGACGCTGCGCCGGTAGAGCGGGTCGGCGCAGCGGGGGGTCACCAGCACGGCGTCCACCGACAGGGCCGCCGCCGAGCGGAACATGGCTCCCACGTTCGTGTGGTCGACGACGTCCTCGAGGACGGCGACCCGCCGGGCCGAGCGCACCAGCGCCACCGGGTCCACCGGCTCGGGGCGGTGCATGGCCGCGAGCGCTCCCCGGTGCAGGTGGAAGCCGGTCAGCGCGCGCAGGACCTCCGGCTCCCCCACGAACACCGGCACGCCCTCGTCCTCGGCGGCCGCGACGACGTCCGCCAGGTCGTCGAGCCAGCGCTCGGCCATCAGGTACGAGCGTGGGCGGTGCCCGGCCGCCAGGGCGCGGCGGATCACCTTCTCGCTCTCGGCCAGGTACAGGCCCTCGGCGGGCTCGCGACGGGTGCGCAGCGCCAGGTCCGTCAGGCCGGTGTACTCGTGGACACGTGGGTCCGCGGGGTCGGTCACCCGCTCAACGGCCACCCGGTCAGCTCGTGACGACGCGGCCGATGGCGACCACGCCGACGACGACGATCAGCGCGCGCAGTGCCACCGGCGGCAGCTTTCGTCCGAACCGGGCGCCGAGGAACCCACCCACCATCGAGCCGACCGCGATCAGTGCGACGACCCGCCAGTCGATCTTGTCGGAGGCCACCGTCACGAAGACCACCGCCGCGACCCCGTTCACGATCAGGGACAGCAGGTTCTTCAGGGCGTTCACCCGCTGCAGCGACTCCGGCAGCAGCGAGCCGAGCACGCCGATCAGCAGGACGCCCTGCGCGGCACCGAAGTAGCCCCCGTAGATGCCGGCGAGGTAGGTGCCGGCCATCGCGAGCAGGTCGTGCCCGCGACCGGCCGTGGTGCCGTGCCCCTCCCGGTGCGCCGCCACGCCGGCCTGTATCCGCGGCTGCGCCACGACGAGCACCAGGGAGATCGCGAGCAGCACCGGCACGATGGTCTGGAACGCCGCGGCGGGCAGTCGCAGCAGCAGCAGGGCGCCGGTGACCGCGCCTAGCAGCGACATCGGCCCCAGCATCGCGATCCGCCGCCGCTGTCCGCCCAGCTCCTCCCGGTAGCCCCACGTGCCGGATACCCCGCCGGGCACCAGGCCGATGTTGTTCGAGACGTTGGCGGTGACCGGGGGGAAGCCGAAGGCGAGCAGCGTCGGGAAGGTGATCAGCGTCCCGGAGCCGACGACCGCGTTGATGGCTCCGGCGGCCACCCCGGCCAGGGCGATGGCGACGATCTCGTACCAGGGCACCGGCCGACCCTACAAGCGGCGGCCAGGCGGGCCGACGTCCGGCCCGGTTCTGGGCATACCGGACGTCGGTGAGCTGGGGGCGCTCGGGTCCACCGGGCCGTCGGTCAGCTGGGGCGCTCGCTGTCCACCGGACCGCCCTGCCCGGGGTCCACGGGCACACCGGGCTCCGGGTCGACCGGGCCCAGCCCCTGCGGCCGACCGGCCGAGCGCGACGGCATCGGCCCTGGGTGCACACCCGCGGTGGCCGCTCCCTCGGCCTCGGCGCTGGCCCCCGCGGCGTCGCGTCGGGCCTCGGCCAGCGCCTCGTTCGGGTCCTGCAGCGTGGGCTCGAACATGCCGCCGTCAGGCAGCGGGTCACGGCGGACTGCCGCCGCTCCGGTCCCGTTGCCGGCCGCCGCTGCGGTGCCGTTCGCCGGCTGCAGCCCGCCCAGCACCCCGCCGATCCCCTTGAGCGCCTCACCGAGCTCGCTCGGGACGATCCACAGCTTGTTGGAGCTGCCCTGCGCGAGCCGGGGCAGGGTCTGCAGGTACTGGTAGGCCAGCAGCTTCGGGTCGGGGTCGCCGCGGTGGATCGCGTCGAAGACCTGCTGGATCGCACGGGCCTCGCCCTGGGCATTGAGGATGGCGGCCTGCGCCGTGCCCTCCGCCCGCAGGATGTTGGACTGCTTCTCGCCCTCGGCGGTGAGAATCTGCGACTGCTTGACGCCCTCCGCGGTCAGGATCGTGGCCCGTCGCTGGCGCTCGGCGCGCATCTGCTGCTCCATCGAGTCCTGCACCGAGGCCGGCGGGTCGATCGCCTTGAGCTCGACGCGGTTCACCCGGATGCCCCACTTGCCGGTGGCCTCGTCCAGGACGCCGCGCAGCTGGCCGTTGATCTGGTCGCGGCTGGTGAGCGTCTGCTCCAGGTCGAGGGACCCGATCACGTTGCGCAGCGTCGTGACGGTGAGCTGCTCGATGCCTTGGATGTAGTTCGCGATCTCGTACACCGCCGCCTTGGGGTCGGTCGGCTGGAAGTAGATGACGGTGTCGATGCTCACCACGAGGTTGTCGGAGGTGATGACCGGCTGCGGCGGGAAGGACACCACCTGCTCGCGGAGGTCGACGACGGCCCGTGGCTTGTCGATGAAGGGAATGAGGATGTGCAGTCCGGCGTCCAGCGTCCGCGAGTAGCGACCCAGCCGCTCGATGATGACCGCGGTGGCCTGCGGGACGATCCGGATCGTCCGCAGGACGACGACGATCGCGAACAGCACCAGCAGCGCGAGGACTACCAGCAGCGCGATGGTCCCAGGTGTCACCGAATCTCCGAATCCGGGCCGACCGGCCGCACGACGGCGGTGGCCCCCTCGATGGCCAGCACCCGGACGGTGTGCCCGGGCAGGATTGACACGGACCCCGTTCGGTCCTGGACCCGCGCGGACCACACCTCGCCGCCGAGCCGCACCCGGCCGCCGACGTCAGTGACGGTCTCCAGCACGCGCGCCTCACGACCCACGAGGGCGGCGGTGCCGGTGAGCGTGGGCGAGCCGACGCGGACCCTGCGGACGACCGCCGGCCGGACGACGAGGAGCAGCAACAGGGTCACGGCGACCGCGACCACGACCTGCAGCGGGAACGGGAGCGCGAGGACGGCGGCCAGCGCCGCCACCAGGGCGCCGCCGACCAGCATCAGGAAGACGAAGTCGACCGTGGCGACCTCGACGGCGGCCAGCACCAGCGCGAGGGCCAGCCAGGCCAGCGCCGCGTGGTCTGCGAGCCAGTCCATCGCCCCTCCAGTCCATGGTGCCCGGTGGTCCGTACTAACCCGTACGACGACCGCTGCGCGGCCGCGGTTCCCGACCGTTCGAGACCGCCATGCTCAACGTAGCCCGCGGACATGCCGAGAAACCACGGTGATGTCGTCGCGACCTGTCCTCGCCCGCGCGGCCGCGGCCGTGGCCGGTGCGCTGGTGCTGTGCGCGGCGCCGTTGTCTCCCGCGTCGGCCGAGACGTCCGGGGCCGCCGACATGGCGGCGGCCCAAGCGCGGCGGGCGGAGGCCGAGGTGCGGTCGCTGACCACGAGGGCTCGCGCGGCCGAGGGCGCCTACGCGACCGCCGTCACGTCGGTGGGCCGGCGGGTGACCGACAGCGTCCTCGCCGCGGCCGCGACGGACGACGCGCGCCGCCGAGCCGACGATGCCGCTGCGGTGCAGGTCCGGGCGGCTCGTGCGCTGTACACCAGCGGCGGCCAGGCCGGCCTGATGGCGAGCGTCCTGCGCGCGGAGGACCCGCAGGACCTCGCGCTACGGGTCCTGGGCATGCGTCGCCTGCTCGACGACGCGCGGACCTCCGCCGAACGCGCAGACGTGGTCGCGGACCGCTCGGCCGACCGCGCGTCCGGGGCGGCCGAGAGTGCCGATGCCTCGGTGGTCGTGGCTCACGACCTCGCGGCGCGCGCCGTCGCCGTCGATGACCTGCTGCAGCGGGCACAGGCGACGCTCGACCGGCTCTCCCAGCGGGCCTGGCGCCTGGCGGAGGCCGAGCGGGCCGCGCAGGCCCTGGCCGCTGCGCGCGCGGAGGCCGCGGCGAGCCGGCAGGCGGCACTGGCCGAGGTGCGGGCCGCGCTGCCCCCATCCGACTACTTCGCCCTGTACCGGTCCGCCGCGCGGACCTGCGCCGGCCTGCGCTGGACGCTGCTGGCCGCGGTGGGCCAGGTCGAGAGCGGGCACGGCCGCAACGTCGGGCCGAGCTCGGCCGGCGCCCTCGGCCCGATGCAGTTCATGCCCGCGACCTTCCGGGCGTACGCCGTGGACGGCGACCACGACGGGCGCACCGACCCGATGTCACCGGCCGACTCCGTCTTCACGGCCGCGCGGTACCTGTGCGCGAGCGGTGCCGGGTCGCCGTCCGGCGTCAGCGGTGCGCTGCTGCGCTACAACCACGCCCAGTGGTACGTCGACCTGGTTCTGCGGGTCGAGCAGCGGCTCCTCGCCGAGCAGCCCTGACCCTTGCTCACGAGCGACGCCGGTACTCACGAGGAACGCCGTTGCCGGCTCGGTTTGCGGCGGTTGGTGGCGCTGCCGGTGAGCATCGGCGCCGCTCGTGAGCAACGCGTGCGCGGTCAGCGGGCGCGGGCGCTCCATCGGCGGTCGTGCCGGTCCAGCGAGAGCGGCAGGCCGAACGTCGCCTCGAGGTTGTCCTGAGTCAAGGTCGCCTCCAGGGGGCCAGCCGCCACCACCCGGCCCTGGCGCAGCAGCAGCACGTCGGTGAAGTGCGGGGGGATCTCCTCGACGTGGTGGGTCACCAGCACCAACGCAGGCGCGTAGACGTCCTCGGCGATCTCGCCGAGCCGGCGCACGAGGTCCTCGCGGCCACCGAGGTCGAGGCCGGCGGCGGGCTCGTCGAGCAGCATCAGCTCGGGGTCGGTCATCAGGGCGCGGGCGATCTGGACCCGCTTGCGCTCGCCCTCGCTGAGCGTCCCGAAGGTGCGGTCGGCCAGGTGGGCGACGCCGAGCACGGCGAGCAGCTCGGTGGCGCGGGCGTGGTCGAGGTCGTCGTACGACTCGTGCCAGCGCCCGGTGACGCCGTACCCCGCCGTGACGACGACATCGGCCACCCGCTCGCGCCCGGGGAGCTTGTCCGCCAGCGCGGCGCTCGACAGCCCGATCCGCGGCCGCAGCTCGAAGACGTCGACTCGGCCGAGGGTCTCGCCCAGCACGGACGCCGTGCCCGACGACGGGTGCAGACGCGCCGCGGCCAGCTGCAGCAGCGTAGTCTTCCCGGCGCCGTTGGGGCCGAGGACGACCCAGCGCTCGCCCTCGCTGACCGACCAGCTCACGTCGTCCAGCAGTCGCGTGGTGCCCCGGACGACGCTGACCCCGGTCAGCTCCAGCACGTCGCTCATGCGCGGTCCCCGCGTCGTCGTGGGCACAGCGAGCGACGTCGTGGCGTGCACATCATGGGCCAGACCCTAGGGCACCACGACGCGGCGGCTCGGTGGCGGCTGGGCCGCTCACTACCCTGGACCGGTGACCGCCGCCCTTCCCCGCTCCGCGCTGTTGGCCGCCTGGGGAACCGCCGCGCTGACCGGCGGTGCCAGCGCGGACCAGGCCCGAGCGGCGGTGCAGGGCTCCGACGAGCCGCACGCCGTCACCGTCACACCCGGGGCCGCGCTGGCCGGCTGTGACGGCGGCACGGTCACCGACCTCCTCACCGCGCTGCGCGCAGCCGGCGCGAAGGGCCTGCGGGTGGTGCTGCCCGTGCCGGGCGACGTGCTCGGGCTGCCCGGCCCGGCAGCGCTGAACACCGAGGCCCTGGACGTCGGCGAGTGCGTCATCGCCGTCGGCGGCCCGGACGTCGCCCTCGTGCCGCGGCTGGTGGAGTTCGGCTCGGCCTGGGAGCCCGGCGCCAGCGTGACCTGGACCGTCCATGCCGCGGCGCCCTCCGCGGTCACGGACTTCGGCAGCGTCGCCGAGGCCGAGCGGCACCTGCGCGAGGCGCTCACGGACGGCATCGCCGCGCTGGACGACCTGGACGTGGCCCGGTGGCGCGACGACGCCGCCGACGCCATCGACGAGTTCCGGCACGGCGCCGGCCCGGCCCCGCAGCTGCCGCCGGGCACCTCGCCGCGGGCCGTGCGGGTGGTCGACCTGGCCTGGCGGGTGCGCGGCATCGCCGAGCTGGCCGCTTACGACGACGGTGGAGCCGTCACCGGATGGGAGGCCGGCACGCGCGCCTCGACGCTGCGCGAGCTGGCGTCCGTGGGACGCCGCGCCCTCGTGGCGGCGGTGAACGAGCCGGTCGCCCGGCTCCGCTGACAGGCTCCGGAAACCCGGCGGAGCAGGTGCTCAGGCGTCCCGGCGCACCATCAGCACGGCGGCCACGGCGAGGATGAGTAGCCACTCGGCGGTGAACCAGGCATAGCCCGCCCACGGGCTCAGTCCCACCGCCCCGTTCGGCACGGACTGGGAGAACGTGATCGCCTGGCCGGCGTTCGACGTGAAGTGCTCGGTGACCGTGTCGCCCCACGAGCCGGGAAGCAGCTGGCTCAGCGGCGGCAGCACGAGCAGGAACGCGACCGCGGCGGTGATGGCGCCCGCGGTCTGGCGCAGCAGGGCGCCGAAGGCGAAACCGAACATCCCGCTGCCCGCGACGTACAGGGCACCACCGAGCAGGGCCCGCGAGACGCCGGGGTCGCCGAAGTCGACCCGGTACCGCTCACTGAGGAACGCCTGGCCGACGACGAAGGACAGGATGCACGTGACCAGCCCGACGACGAGCGCCACCACGATGAAGACCAGCGCCTTCGCCGAGAGCAGGCGCAGCCGTTGCGGCGTCGCGGTCAGCGTGGACCGGATCGCCCCGGTGCTGTACTCGGTCGAGATCACCATGGCGCCCAGGACGGCGGCGGCCAGCTGACCCAGCGACAGGCCCGCCAGCGTGAGGTTCACGGTGTCGAACGGCGGCACCTCCTCCGGGCTCTGCTCGATGCCCGTCATCGTCCCCCAGCAGGCCAGGGCCGCGATGCCGGTCGTCACGACGACGAGTGCCAGCAGCGACCACCCCGTCGAGCGCACCGACCAGAGCTTGCTCCACTCGGCCCTTGCCACGCGGTCGAACCGGTCGGTGGCCGGGGGTACCAGGGTGACCCGACGCCCGGTGCCCGGCCCGGCCTGCGTGGGGACGTGGCCGGTCACGGACCCGGCGGCGCGACTGGGCGGGACGGAGCCCGGGACGGTGCTGCTCATCGCGGAGCTCCCTGCGTCGTGGTGGTGTGGGGGATGTCCGCGGTGTCGGCGTGGTACTCGACGCTCGCGCTGGTCATCTCCATGAACGCGGCCTCCAGCGAGGCGTTCTGCACGAACAGCTCGTGCACGGTCAGCCGGTTCGCGGCCGCGAGGTCGCCCACCTGGGCCGGGGTGACGCCCTGCACCTGCAGGTAGCCGTCGACGTCGGTCGTCGCCAGACCCTTGCCGCGAAGCAGCGACTCCAGCTGGTCGCGCTGTGGCGACCGCACCCGGACGCTGTTGCCCGAGCTGGCCTCGATGAACGCACGGGTGGCGACGTCGGCCAGCAGCCGGCCGCGGCCGATCACGATGAGGTGGTCCGCCGTGAGCGCCATCTCGCTCATCAGGTGGCTGGACACGAGGACCGTCCGGCCCTCGGCGGCCATCGCCCGCATGAAGGTACGGATCCACACGATGCCCTCGGGGTCGAGCCCGTTGACCGGCTCGTCGAACATCAGGACGTCCGGGTCGCCGAGCATCGTGGCCGCGATGCCGAGCCGCTGCGACATGCCGAGCGAGAAGCCGCGGATCCGCTTCTTCGCGACGGCGGACAGCCCGGTCAGATCCAGGACCTCGCCGACCCGCCGGGTCGGGATGCCGTTGCTGAGGGCCAGCGCGGTGAGGTGCGCCTTCGCCGTCCGGCCGGGGTGGACGTCCTTCGCGTCCAGCAGCGCGCCGACGTGGTGCAGCGGCCCCTTCAGCGAGGCGTAGGGACGGCCGTCGATGAGCGCGCGGCCGCTGGTCGGGCGGTCGAGGCCCAGGATGATGCGCATCGTCGTGGACTTGCCGGCACCGTTGGGCCCGAGGAAGCCGGTGACGACGCCGGGCGGAACGGTGAAGCTGAGCCGGTCGACGGCGACCGTGCTGCCGTACCTCTTGGTCAGGTCCTGGACCTCGATCATGAGACTCCCTGCGGGCGGCGGCGGACCCCACCCACCCTTCCACACCTCCCGTGCCGACCGACACGGGATTGGGAGCGCTACGTCGTCAGCCGAGCACCTTCCGGTAGACCTCGAGGGTGCGGTCGGCGACCGTCGTCCAGGCGAACTCCTCGACCGCCCGCCGACGTCCGGCTCGGCCCATGGTCCGCGCGCGCTCGGGGTCCTCGACCATCTCGGCCAGCGCCTTGCCGAGGTCGGCGACGAAGCGGTCGGGGTCGACCGGCGTGCCGGTGCCGTCCTGTACCTGCTCGATCGGCACCAGCAGACCGGTGACGCCCTGGTCCACGACCTCCGGGATCCCACCCGTGGCGGTGCCCACGACCGGCGCCTCGCAGGCCATCGCCTCCAGGTTCACGATACCGAGCGGCTCGTAGACGGAGGGGCAGACGAAGGTCGTGGCCGCCGACAGCAGCGCGACGACGTCGGCGCGCGGCAGCATCCGGTCGATCCAGACGATGCCCTCACGGGACGAGCGCAGGTCGGCGACGAGCTGCTCGACCTCCGCCATGATCTCGGCGGTGTCGGGCGCGCCTGCGCACAGGACCACCTGCACGTCCGGCGGCAGCGCATTCACGGCGCGCAGGAAGTACGGCAGGCCCTTCTGCCGCGTGATCCGGCCGACGAAGACGACGCTGCGGCGGTCAGGGTCGACGCCCAGCGCCCGCACGGCGTCCGGCCGCTCGTTCCGCGACCACAGCTCGGTGTCGATGCCGTTGTGGACGACGTACACACGCGCCGGGTCGAGCGCGGGGTAGCTGCGCAGGATGTCCTCGCGCATGCCCGCGCTCACCGCGATGACGCCGGACGCGCCCTCGTACGCCGTGCGCTCGACCCAGGACGACAAGGCGTACCCGCCGCCGAGCTGCTCGGCCTTCCACGGGCGCAGGGGCTCCAGGCTGTGGGCCGTGACGACGTGCGGTGCCCCGTGCAGCAGCCCGGCCAGGTGGCCGGCGAGGTTCGCGTACCAGGTGTGCGAGTGGACCAGGTCAGCGCCGGCGCAGTCCGACGCCATGGGCAGGTCGACGCCGATCGTGCGCAGGGCCGCGTTGGCATCGGCGAGCTCGGCGATGTCGCCGTACGCCGTGGTGCCCTCCTCGTCGCGGGGCTGGCCGAAGCAGCGCACCAGGACGTCCAGGTCACCTCGAGCGCGCAGGGCGCGCACCAGCTCCGCGACGTGGACCCCCGCGCCGCCGTAGATCTCCGGTGGGTACTCACGGCTGAGGACGTCGATTCGCACGGGCCACACCGTAGACCCGCAGGAGCCCCGCAGACAGCCCTCGCCTCATAGGTCATCCGGGTCTAGGTTTCGCGTCATGGCACGACGAAACCGCAACCCCAAGGTCCTGGCCATCGTCCTGGCAGGTGGTGAGGGCAAGCGACTGATGCCGCTCACCGCAGACCGCGCCAAGCCCGCGGTGCCCTTCGGCGGGATCTACCGCCTCATCGACTTCGCGCTCTCCAACGTGGTCAACTCCGGATACCGGCAGATCGTCGTGCTGACGCAGTACAAGTCGCACAGCCTGGACCGGCACATCACCACCACATGGCGGATGTCGAACCTGCTGGGCAACTACGTGACGCCGGTTCCTGCACAGCAGCGGGTGGGCAAGCGCTGGTACCTGGGCAGCGCCGACGCCATCTTCCAGAGCCTGAACCTCGTGTATGACGAGCGCCCGGACATCGTCGTCGTCGTGGGCGCCGACCACGTCTACCGGATGGACTTCAGCGCGATGGTGCGCCAGCACATCGAGACCGGCGCGGCCGCCACGGTCGCCGCGATCCGGCAGCCGATCAAGCTCGCCGACCAGTTCGGCGTCATCGAGGTCGACGGGCAGGACCCGCGCCGGATCAAGCAGTTCCTGGAGAAGCCGACGTCGCCCGAGGGGCTGCCTGACAACCCGGACGAGGTCTTGGCCTCGATGGGCAACTATGTCTTCAACACCGACGCGCTCATCGACGCGGTGACGCGCGACTCCGAGCGCGAGGACAGCAAGCACGACATGGGCGGCGACATCATCCCGGACTTCGTGTCGCGGGGTGAGGCCGGCGTGTACGACTTCCGGGACAACGACGTCGCCGGGTCGACGGACCGCGACCGGGACTACTGGCGGGACGTCGGGACGCTGGACTCCTACTACGAGGCCCACATGGACCTCATCTCGGTCCACCCGGTGTTCAACCTCTACAACTATGACTGGCCGATCTACACGGACGCCGGGATCCACCCGCCCGCCAAGTTCGTGCACGGCTGGCACGGGCGGATCGGGCACGCCGTCAACTCCACGGTCTCCCCCGGCGTCGTCGTGTCGGGCGCCATGGTCGAGAACTCGGTCGTCTCCCCCGGCACGTACGTGCACTCGTGGTCCTCGGTCACGGACAGCGTGCTGCTGGACTGTGTCGAGGTCGGCCGGCACGCGGTCGTCCGGCGCGCGATCATCGACAAGAACGTCAAGATCCCGGACAACGCGCGGATCGGGCTGGACCCGGACGAGGACCGGGCCCGTGGGCTGACCGTCACCGAGTCCGGACTCGTCATCATCGGCAAGGGTCAGGTGGTCCCCGGCTGAGGCCTCGGGCAGGATGCCCGCATGACCTCACACCAGTCCAACCGCGCGGTCCGCATCGGCGTCCAGCTCCAGCCACAGCACGCGGAGTGGGCGGAGATCCGGCGCGCCGTCGTGGCCGCCGAGGAGCTCGGCGTCGACGTCGCCTTCAACTGGGACCACTTCTACCCGCTCTACGGCGAGCCTGAGGGAAAGCACTTCGAGTGCTGGACGATCCTCGCCGCCTGGGCCGAGCTGACGTCCCGCGTCGAGATCGGCGCGCTGGTGACCTGCAACACCTACCGCAACCCCGAGCTGCTCGCCGACATGGCACGGACGGTCGACCACATCAGCGAGGGCCGGCTGATCCTGGGGATCGGCGCGGGCTGGTTCCAGAAGGACTACGACCAGTACGGGTTCGAGTTCGGGACGGCGGGCAGCCGGCTGGCGGAGCTCGGTGAGGCCCTGCCCCGCATCGAGCAGCGGTTCACCAAGCTCAACCCGGCGCCCACCCGGCACATCCCGGTGCTGATCGGCGGCGGCGGCGAGAAGAAGACCTTGCGGCTGGTGGCCAAGCACGCCGACATCTGGCACGGCTTCGGTGACCCGGAGGTCGTCGAGCGCAAGGTGACGGTCCTCGACGAGTGGTGCGCCACCGAGGGCCGCGACCCGGCCGAGATCGAGCGCTCGACCGGCGTCGAAGGGTCGCCGGACAAGACGGGGCAGCAGCTGTACGACCTCGGCGTGCGCCTGTTCACCGTCGGCCTGAGCGGTCCGGACTACGACCTGGGCAAGCTGCGGGACTGGCTGGCGTTCCGGGACGACGTCAACGCCGGCCGCTGAGGCCCCGGGACGGTCCGCCGTCAGGGCGGATTCGTCCACAGGTGCCCCGAGTCGGGCGGGTAGCCTGCGGGGCGTGACCGAGGTGCCACCGCGGACGACCGACGAGCCGACGCTTCTGGTCACCCTCAGCGGCGAGGACCGGCCCGGCGTCACGTCGCGGCTGTTCACCGCGCTGGCCGAGACGCCGGCGGCGGTGCTGGACGTCGAGCAGGTCGTCGTGCGCGGCCAGCTCACCCTCGCCGTGCTGCTCACCACGGGTGGCAGCGAGCAGGTGCGGGCAACCGTGCTGGACGTTGCGGACCAGCTGGACCTGAAGGTGAAGTGCCGCAAGGGCCGCGGTGACACCGCACCTCGACCCGGCGGTCGGTTGCATGTCACCGTCCTGGGCGCGCCGCTGCGGCCGGCCGCGGTCGCGGCGGTGGCCCGCCAGGTGGCTGCGCAGGGCGCCAACATCGACCGGATCCGCCGCATCTCGCGCTGGCCGGTCACGACCGTGGAGTTCGACGTGTCCGGCGGCGAGGTCGCCAGCCTGCGTCGCGCCGTCTCCGCGGAGGCGGCGGTCCTCGGCGTCGACGTCGCCGTGAGCCCCGCCGGCCTGGCCCGCCGCGGGCGGCGGCTGGTCGTCATGGACGTCGACTCCACGCTGATCCAGGACGAGGTCATCGAGCTGCTCGCGGCCCACGCCGGGCGCGAGGCCGAGGTCGCGGCCGTCACCGAGCGCGCGATGCGCGGGGAGCTGGACTTCGCGCAGAGCCTGCACGAGCGCGTCGCCTGCCTGGCCGGGCTGGACGTGGCCGTGATCGCCGACGTCCGCGCCGCCGTCCGGCTGACGCCGGGCGCCCGGACCCTCGTCCGCACGCTGGGGCGGCTCGGCTTCACGGTCGCTCTGGTGTCGGGCGGGTTCGCCGAGGTGGTGCTGCCGCTGGCCGAGTCGCTGCAGATCGAGCACGTCCGCGCCAACCGGCTGGAGGTCGTCGACGGCCGGCTGACCGGCCGCGTGCTCGGACCCGTCGTCGACCGAGCCGGGAAGGCGGCCGCGCTGCGCGAGTTCGCCGCCGCCGAGCGGCTACCGCTCAGCCGGACGGTCGCGATCGGAGACGGCGCGAACGACCTCGACATGCTCGGCGCCGCGGGCCTCGGCATCGCTTTCAACGCCAAGCCGGTGGTGCGTGAGCAGGCCGACACCTCGGTGACCGTGCCCTTCCTGGACGCCGTCCTGTACCTGCTCGGGATCCC
>DATFPQ010000210.1:0-7162 GCA_035264765.1 Actinomycetales bacterium
GAGGCGAGGTCCTCCATCCGCAGGCTGGCCGAGTAGCCGAACTCGGCCCAGACCATGACGTCCTCGACGTCGTCCCGCGGCGGGAACAGGTCGAGCAGCGTGCGCGCGGCGACGCCGTCCCACACGTTGTCCGGGACCGTCCACCGGTTGACGCAGTGCAGGTCGCCCCTGACGCGCGTGCGCGGCAGCCGGCACAGGGCGGCCAGGTCGAGCGAGTGCTGGCAGCCGTCCGCGGTGGCCCCCACGACGTCGAGGGTCCAGGTCGCCGGCTTGAACCGGGGCACGGGTCCGTAGTGCAGCACCGGCCACCCGCGGGCTTGCCGCTGCCCGGGCGGCAGGGCGCGATCCTCCGCCAGGCTCACGTCCGGAATCCTCCCAGCCGACCGCACTGTGCCGGACTCACCCCTTCAGCAGCCCGGCGAGGACGTCGGCCGCCCGCTGGGCGCCGTCGTCGTCGACGTCCAGGTGGGTCACCAGCCGCAGCGCGCGGGGTCCGAAGGCCGACACGAGCACGCCGCCCTCGGCGGCTCCCGCGGCGATGTCCGAGGCGGTCCGGCCCCTGCCGGACAGGTCGAGCACGACGATGTTGGTGCGCACGGCCTGCGGGTCGACGACGCCGGGCCGTGCCGACGCGCACGCCTCGGCGATCAGCCGGGCCCGGGCGTGGTCGTCGGCCAGGCGGTCGACGTGGTGGTCGAGCGCGTGCAGGGCGGCAGCCGCGAGGATGCCCACCTGCCGCATGCCGCCGCCGTACCGCTTGCGCCAGACCCGGGCCCGCGCGATCAGGTCCCGGTTGCCCACGAGCACCGAGCCGACCGGCGCGCCGAGTCCCTTGCTCAGGCACACCGACACCGTGTCGAACAGCGAGCCCCAGTCCTGCAGGCTCTCCCCGGTGGCCACGCAGGCGTTGAACAGTCGGGCGCCGTCCAGGTGCAGGCGGACGCGCGTGCCCTCGACGCCCGCCCGCAGCGCCTTCGCCTGGTCGAGCGGCTGCACCGTGCCACCGCCGAAGTTGTGCGTGTTCTCGACCGCGATGGCGGCCGTCGAGACGAGGTACGGCCCGGCGTCGGGCTCCATCATCGCGAGCGGGACGGCGGCGTCCAGCCGGCCCCGTTCGCTCGGCCAGGTGCGCGTCGTGATGCCGGAGAAGACCGCGGCCGCCCCGAGCTCGGCCCTCGCCACGTGGGCGGTCTGGTCGCACAGCAGCTCGCGCCCGGGCTCGACGAGCACCCGCAGGCCGAGCTGGTTGGCCAGCGAGCCGCTGCCGGTGAACAGCCCGGCCTCGTGCCCGAGCAGCTCGGCGACCCGCCGTTCCAGCCGGCCGGCGGTGGGGTCCTCGCCGTAGACGTCGTCCCCCACCTCGGCGTCCACCATGGCGTGCCGCATCGCCGACGTGGGCCGGCTGACGGTGTCGCTGCGGAGGTCTACGACCGGACCGCTCGCCGCTGCGGTCATCGGGCCGCCAGCATCTCGGCAACCAGGAAGGCGACCTCCAGGCTCTGCTGGTGGTTCAGCCGCGGGTCGCAGACGGACTCGTACCGGGTCGACAGCGCGTCCTCGTCGATCTGCTCGAAGCCGCCGAGGCACTCGGTGACGTCGTCCCCGGTCAGCTCCAGGTGCACGCCGCCGGGCACCGTGTCGAGCGCCGCGTGCACCTCGAAGAAGCCGCGGATCTCGTCGATGATGTCGTCGAAGCGGCGGGTCTTGTACCCGGTCGGCGACTCGAAACCATTGCCGTGCATCGGGTCGCAGATCCACAGAACCTGCCCGCCGGCGGTGCTCACCGTCTCCACCAGCCTGGGCAGCGCCTCGCGGATGGTCGGTGCTCCCATGCGGGTGATGAAGGTCAGCCGGCCGGGCTCGCGGTCCGGGTCGAGCCGGTCGATGAGCTCGAGGACGTCGTCCGGCTGGGTCTTCGGTCCGAGCTTGACGCCGATCGGGTTCCGCACGCGAGACAGGAAGTCGACGTGCGCGCCGTCGAGCTGACGGGTCCGCTCGCCGATCCAGATGAAGTGCCCGGACACGTCGTACGGGTCGCCGGTGCGCGAGTCGATCCGGGTGAGTGCCCGTTCGTACTCGAGCAGCAGCCCCTCGTGGCTGGCGTAGAAATCCACGGTGCGCAGGGCTTCGAAGTCGGCGCCCGCGGCGACCATGAACCGCATCGCCTTGTCGATGTCGCGCGCCATGACCTCGTAGCGGGCGTCCGCCGTGTTGCCGATGAAGCCCTTGTTCCACTCGTGCACCAGGCGCAGGTCGGCGTAGCCGCCCTTGGTGAACGCGCGGATGAGGTTCAGGGTGGAGCTGCTGGCGTTGTAGGCCCGCAGGAGCCGCTGGGGGTCGTGCCGACGGCTCTCGGGCGTGAAGGCGTAGTCGTTGACGGCGTCGCCGCGGTACGCCGGCAGGGTGACGCCCTCCCGCGTCTCGAAGTCGCTGGTGCGCGGCTTGGCGAACTGGCCGGCCATGCGGCCCAGCTTCACGACCGGGACCCCGGCGCCGTACGTCAGCACGACCGCCATCTGCAGGATCGTCTTGATCCGGTCCCGGATGTTGTCGGCCGTGGTGCCGGTGAAGGTCTCGGCGCAGTCGCCGCCCTGCAGTACGAAGGCCTCGCCGCGCGCGGCGGCCGCCAGCCGCTCACGCAGCTCGTCACACTCGCCCGCGAACACCAGCGGCGGCATGGACCGCAGCGTGGCGAGCGCGGCGGCGAGCTCATCGGCAGCGGCATACTGGGGCTGCTGGGCGGCGGGGAGGTCCCGCCAGGCGTCCAGTCCCACCGCGGTCGAGGGCTGCACCACCACGTTCTCCAGGTTCGTGCTCACCCAGCCAGGGTAGGTGGCGGGGTTGGCGCGGCGGACGCCCGGTCCGGATGACGGACGTCGGGCGCCGCCGGCGCGCCACATCCTCAGCCGAAGAAGACCTGCGCCTCGGCGTACCGCTCGAGCGGCACGGTCTTCAGCTCCGCGGTCGCCTCCGCGAGCGGCACCCGCACGATGTCCGTGCCGCGCAGGGCGACCATCTTCCCGAAGTCCCGCTCGTGCACGGCGTCGATGGCGTGCAGGCCGAACCGGGTCGACAGCACGCGGTCGTAGGCCGTCGGCGTCCCACCGCGCTGCACGTGCCCGAGGACCACCGCCCGCGACTCCTCGCCGGTGCGGCGCTCGATCTCCTCCGCCAGCCAGGTGCCGATGCCACCGAGCCGCACGTGCCCGAACGCGTCCGTCTCGCCGGCGACGAGCACCTCGGCACCGCCCTTCGGCGTCGCGCCCTCGGCGACGACGAGGATCGGCGCGTACTCCTGCTCGAACCGGGCCTTCACCCAGGCGCACACCTGCTCGACGTCGAAGGGGATCTCCGGCACCAGGATCACGTTGGCGCCACCGGCCAGGCCCGAGTGCAGCGCGATCCAGCCGGCGTGGCGTCCCATGACCTCGACGACGAGGGCGCGGTGGTGGGACTCGGCCGTCGTCCGCAGCCGGTCGATCGCCTCGGTAGCGATGGAGACGGCGGTGTCGAACCCGAACGTGTAGTCGGTGGCGTCCAGGTCGTTGTCGATGGTCTTCGGGACGCCCACCACCCCGATGCCGTCGTCGGTGAGCCGCTTGGCGACGCCGAGGGTGTCCTCGCCGCCGATCGCGACCAGCGCCTCGACCCCGTCCTCGGCGAGGTTCTCGCGGATTCGGTCGACTCCGCCGTTCAGCTTGTACGGGTTGGTTCTGGAGGACCCGAGAATCGTCCCGCCCCGGTCGAGCACGTGCTCGACGTCGGCGGGGTCGAGCGGTCGGCTCACGCCCTCCACCGGTCCTCGCCAGCCGTCCCGATAGCCCACGAACTCGTGCCCGTAGGCCGTGACGCCCTTGTGGACGACGGCTCGGATCACGGCGTTGAGGCCGGGGCAGTCTCCGCCCCCTGTCAGCACTCCGATGCGCATGGCGGGGAGCCTAGTCCGTCCGGGCTAGGGTCACGGCATGACCTTCTCGATCGTCGGCCGTGACGCAGAGGCCTTCGGGGTGGCCGTGGCCAGCAAGTTCCTGGCGGTCGGCGCGGCGGTTCCGGCCGTGCGCGCCGGCGCGGGCGCCCTGGCCACGCAGGCGCACGCCAACCTCGCCTACCGGGCGGCCGGTCTGGACCTGCTCGGCCAGGGCCGCACGCCCGCGCAGGTCGTGGAGGAGCTCACCGGCGCGGACGACGGCCGGGCCCGCCGGCAGCTGGGCGTGGTGGGGCCCGCCGGGGCGGCCACGTTCACCGGCGAGGAGTGCATGGACTGGGCCGGCGGCCGGTCCGGCGACGACTACGCGGTGCAGGGCAACATCCTGGTCGGCGAGCGGGTGGTGGCCGCGATGGAGGAGGCGTGGACGTCCGGCGCCGGGCTGCCGCTCGCGCAGCGGCTGCTCGCGGCGCTGCAGGCCGGCGACGCCGCCGGTGGCGACCGACGGGGACGGCAGAGCGCCGCGCTCGTCGTGGTCCGCCCGGGCGCGGGCTACGGGGGCGACGACACCGAGGTCGACCTGCGGGTCGAGGACCATGAGGACCCGGTGACCGAGCTGCTGCGGCTGCACGAGCTGCACGGGCTGTACTTCGGCGTCCCGCGCGAGGAGGACCTGCTGCCGCTCGAGGATGAGGTGGCCGAGGAGGTGCGGACGCTGCTGGCCCGGCTCGGACACACTGGCGACGACCTGGAGGCCGCGCTCGACGCCTGGGCCGGCTCGGCGAACTTCGAGGAGCGGCTGCGTCCGGGGCGGATCGACCGGCTGGTGCTGGACCAGCTGCGGCTCGGGCGGGTCTGAACCGCTAGGGACGCGTAGGCCGGTCGGAGCGAGGAGTCGGCCGGTAGGCCGGTCGGAGCGAGGGGTCGGCCGGTCAGCCGGCGGCGCGCGCGGGAGGCGTCCCGTCCGGGTCGTCCGGCTGGACCTGTGGCACAGGGGTCTCGTCCGCGGCCGGCCCGCTCGCGGCCGCGGGCCGCTCGGGGGACGCCGGACCCACGTCGGCGACTGCGTCCTCCACCTCGAGGCCGTCCTCCGGAACCGCAGCAACAGTCTCGGCACCGGTGTGCGGAGCACCGATCTCAGCAGCACCGGGCTCCTCGACACCGCGCCCAGAGGCCTCGGACTCCGGGGCATCCAGCTCCAGGACTCCGGCGCCCGGAGCCGGCGGCGCGAGCGGCTTGCCGCGCTTGGCCGCGGCCATCCGCTCCTTCATGTCCGCGGCGTACACGTCGACGTACTCCTGGCCGGACAGCTGCATCAGCTCGTACATGATCTCGTCGGTGATGGCCCGCAGGACGAACCGGTCGTCCTCCATGCCCTCGTAGCGCGAGAAGTCCAGCGGGGCGCCGATCCGGACGCCGACCTGGACGATCTTGGGGATCTTGCGACCGATCGGCTGCGCCTTGGCGGTGTCAACCATGGCGACGGGCAGCACCGGGACGCCGCCCTCGAGCGCCATCCGAGCCACGCCGGACTTGCCGCGGTAAAGCCGTCCGTCCGGCGAGCGCGTGCCCTCGGGGTAGATCCCCAGGAGCTGATGTCGGCGCAGGACCCGTAGCCCGGTGCGCAGCGCCGCCTCGCTTGCCCGGCCACCGGTGCGGTCGACCGGGAGCTGGTCGGCGAGCCGGAAGAACAGCGCGGTGGCGCGTCCCTTGGCCCCGCGACCCGTGAAGTAGTCCGACTTCGCCAGGAAGGTGACCCGGCGGTCGAGCACGAGCGGCAGAAAGATCGAGTCCGAGAAGGACAGGTGGTTGCTCGCCAGGATCGCCCCGCCCTGGGCCGGCACGTGCTCCAACCCGGTGACCCACGGCCGGAACAGCAGACGGAGCACGGGTCCGAGCACCACGGTCTTCAGCAACCAGTAGAACAACCGCCGCTCCCTTCGCGTCCGACCGGTATCCGACGGTTCTGCCGCCTGTGTGGCGCAGGTTTCCCGCCACGGCCTCCGGGCCGACCGCGGGGAAACTGTAAGGCACCCCTCGACCGGGGCGAGGGCGCGTGGAACGATGCGGCTGCCGGCCCTCGCCGCCAGAGCCACTCAAGGAGCCGCTGTGCCCGTCCTGCCCGGCGCCGAGCCGTTCGCCCACGACGGCGGTCCCGTGGGCGTTCTGCTCTGCCACGGTTTCACCGGCACACCGCAGAGCCTGCGCCCGTGGGCCCAGTCCCTCGCGGACGCCGGGCTCAGCGTCCGGCTGCCCCGCCTGCCCGGCCACGGGACGACCTGGCAGGCGATGAACCGAACCCGCTGGGAGGACTGGTACGCCGCCGTCCACGGCGAGCTCGCCGACCTGCGCCGCCGCTGCGAGCGGGTTGTCGTCGGCGGGCTCTCGATGGGCGGTGCCCTCGCGACCCGGCTGGCGCAGCGCCGGCCCGCCGACGTCGCCGGGCTGGTCCTGGTCAACCCCGGGTTCGCGCTCGCCGACCCGCGGCTGGCGGCGCTGCCGCTGCTCAAGGCGGTGCTGCCCTCGGTCCCCGGCGTGGTCGGCGACATCGCCAAGCCCGGCGTCACCGAGCTCGGATACGACCGGGCCCCGCTGCGCGCCCTGCACTCCTACGTCCACTCCCTGCGCGACACCGTGCGCGACCTGCCGGCCGTGACCCAGCCGGTGCTGCTGCTGCGGTCGGCGGTCGACCACGTCATCCCACCGCGCAGCGGTGACCTGATGCTCTCCCGGATCTCCAGCAAGGACGTGACGCAGATCGTGCTGGAGCGCAGCTACCACGTGGCCACGCTTGACCATGACGCCGAGACGATCGAGCGCGAGAGCCTCGCCTTCGTCCGGCGCGTGGCGGCGTGAGCGACATGTCCCCGGACCGCGACGTGCCCCCCGACGACCGATCCGGCGCCCCGGACCCCGACGTCGACGCGGTCTTCGCGCAGATCGTCGCCGGATGGGACGACGACGAGGCGCCCCCGGTGCCGCCGTGGCCGGCGACCGAGGATGTCCCCGAGCGGAGGTCCAAGCCGGTCGACAGGGCCGAGAAGGGCGCGGGTGACCGGCCCGGGCCTGCGCCGGACGCGCAGGACCCGACGTCGGACGCCTCGGCGACGGGTCTCACGGACCGCCCGGCCGATGCCGACCGAGCGCACGCCGCCCGCGACCACCCTGCCCCCGACCGCCCGGCGCCCGACCGACCCGCCTCCGACCGGCCCGCCCCCGACCGGCCCGCCCCGGACC